>NZ_QXNY01000005.1:0-300000 GCF_003572205.1 Algihabitans albus | reverse complement strand
TCGCGCCACGCGCGCTCGACCCGGGTGCAGACAGCCTGAGGGTCGAGCAACCCGGCATTGAGATACTGCGAGATCACCGAATGGAAGAGGGTCGCTTCGCCGAAAGCCATGGCGTCCTGATAGTCGCCGAAGTTCGGCAAGCGCTCCTGCACGAAAACCTCGAAGGCCGTCTCTGCCTGTTCCGCCGTGACCGCAAACCAGAAAGGATAGAGCTCGCCGAAGTGATCCGCGAAGCGCGCGGCAACCAGGTCCAGGACGTCTCCCGTGATATCGTCCGGCGGAACCTGAAGAATCTCCGGCGCGGAGAGATCCTCGGGCAGAACCTTGCGGTTTTCCTGGTCGAAATTCCAGCGACCGCCTTCCGGCTGGCCGCCCGAGTCCATAAGGATTCCGGTCCTGCGCCGCATTTCGCGATAGAAGTATTCCATCCGCAGAGACTTGCGCTCCTTCGCCCAGTCAGCGAAGGCTGCATGGCTGCAGAAGAAGCGATCGTCCGCGCGAATCTCGACGGGCAGATCGAGCTCCGCTTCCCAACGCCCCATGGCCTCGCTGAGCCGCCACTCGCCCGGTTCCGTGACGACGATCCGCTCGGGGGCGTGACGTGCGACCGCGCGGCGAAGCTCACCGAGAAAGCTGCCGCCGTTCTCGGGATCGTCCAGCGTCACGTAGTCGACCGCGATGCCCTCTTGCTTCAAGGCCACCGCGAAGTGACGCATTGCCGAGAAGAGAAAGGCGATCTTCTTCTTGTGATGGCGGACATAGGTCGCCTCCTCCCACACCTCGACCAGCAGCACGCGGTCACGATCCGCGTCCAGGTCGGACAGGGAGGACAGGCCGCGGCTGAGCTGGTCGCCGAGCACCAAACGCAGTGCGGCAATTTGCATGGAGAGAAGAGGGCCTAACGGTCGTTCTGATTGTTCAGCAGACGGTTCTCGTATTCTTCTTCCTCGCCGGCGAAGAAGCTGACTTGATCCAGATTGTCAGGCACCCCGCCACGGAAGTACTCGATCTGCTCGCCATTGACCTCAAAGGCGGTCTTAACCCACTCGTCGTGGTCGTCGTACCAAAGATCGATTTCGAGGTCGCCGGTCATGCGGTAGTGACGCGCCGGGATCACCTCGCCCGCGACCCAAACGTCCATCTGCCCGACCAAATCCGTGGAGACCTCGCGAATCTTGCCCTTCTGGGTATCGATCAGCCGTTCGGCCTCGACAATTTCGTAGTTCCAATAGCTGGTAGAGAGGAGATAGGCCGGCACGATTTGGGTGCCGTCCTTCGTCTCGACTCTGATTCCGTCGGGCGTCTGCTCGGCACGCACGAAGTATTCGGCGCCGTCGTCGTCGGTCTGGGCGACCAAGCTCACAAGCTGGCCATCACGCCAGATCTCACGATTTTCGTGACTGTAGCGGAAGAAGGTGAAAGGGCCGACGGTCACTTCCAGATCGATGGTGACCAGAACCTCGAGGGCGCCGTCGCGTTCAATGAAGCTCAAGCGGTGTTCGCCCAGGGGCGAGTCGCCGCGCAAGACCTGGAAATCGAGACCGCCATCCTCCGGTATGGATGCGACCGCGGGCAGGCAGAGGGCCGCAGCCAGACTGCCCACAATCAACGCACGCACCGGCCTCGATTTTTTCAAGCTCATCGGTTCCTCATCTTCTTACCAGCTAACGCAGGTCTGATATCTGCCTATGTGGTGACGCCCGACCAGCCGATCACCGCGATTTAGAGAGTGTTACGCAGGATTTAGCGGAGTGGATGATCATCTTGGTTAAGAAAATCTGAAACCGCCCGGAAAACCGTGGCGCGGTCGGCCGCAGAGCGCCCGAATCCCGCGCCGTGTCCGGAGATGCTCTCGATCACCTCTACCCGCGCCGTCGGGAAAGCCGCCGCCTCGGCGATCACCTGCGACGGCGTGAAGTAGGCGTCGGTCGCGGAGGGCAGAAACAGGATGGGCAGGCGCGCCTTCGACGCCGCGGACGCGAAGTCTTCGGTGCCGCCGGCGATGTCGTGCGCCTGCCATGTCCGGAGATGGCAAACGAGATCGTTGGCATCGCGGTCGTGGTAGCGAAGCCGCCACTTCGCCAGAAAGCCTTCCGCGTCCTCGGCGGCCGTGTCCTCATAGTCGAGATGATGGCCGAGACCGAAGAAAGCCGGACTGAGCGCCCAAGGCGCCCAGGCCTCCGACAGACGCGACAGACCCTCCAGCGGTGGCGTGCGATAACGCCCGCCAGCAAAGGCCGCGTCGCTCGTGAGCGCCGACTCCAGGCTGTGCAGAAAAAGCTGCTGGTGCAGTCCGGCACGGGCCGACCCCACCAGAACGATCGCGCGAGCCACCCGGTCCGGATGACTGACTGCCCACTGCACGGCCTGCTGTCCGCCCATGCTCGCCCCGACCACGGCGGCAAGACGCGCCACGCCCAGATGGTCGAGCAGCCGGGCTTGCAGCGCCACGTTGTCGCGGATGGTGACGGCCGGAAAGTCCGGACCGTCGAACGGCGGTGGCGTGTTGGAGGGGGACGAGGAGCGGCCGTTGCCCAGCAGTTCCGTCTGGATCAGCCAGTGGCGCGCCGGATCGAGGGGACGCCCCGAACCGACCAGATAGGAGAGGTCGTCCGGCGTTTGCGCGAAGGCCGTGCAGGTCAGGATCGGCAGACCTTCGCCCACCCGCCCTTGGTTACGATAGGCCAGTCGGGCGCAGGGCAGCACCCGGCCGCAGTCCAGCGACCAGTCGGCAAGCTCGAAGACCTCGTAAGGCGGCGGGGAGGTGTCGGTCATCGCGGTATCGGTCATGGCGACAATCCTGCAGTTGTGCGCCTGGCGGCAGCCCCATAGCCTACCCATACCGACAGCAGGTCCGGACGACAAAGGTAGCGCCATGAAGCCCTATAACGCCAAACCGCTTCCACCGCGCGATCCGGATATGTGCCCGGAGGGCAATCACTACTGGAGCTATCACAGCCTGGACGCTCTGCTGACCTGCAAACAACCGGTCACGGAGTCCCAGGACGAGGATCTCTTCATCGCGATCCACCAGATCTGCGAGCTCGCCTTTCACCAGATGATCCTCGACCTGGAGCGGGCGCTGGACGGCCTCGCCGCCGCCGACCGTGCCGAGGCCGTCTATTTTCTGAAGCGGGTCAACAAGCTGTGGCGAACGGTCAACGCCACCATGCCGGTTCTTGGCGGCCTGCGCGCCTTTGCGGAGTTCCGTACCTCGATCGGCCCGACGAGCGGTTTCCAATCCTTCCAGTTCCGCCGGTTGGAAATCATGAGTGGCGTTCCCCGTTACTGGCAGGGCGGAACCGCAAATGCGGAAGGCGCAGTCCACGTGGCCGAGAGCGAGTTCGACAAGCGTTACGGCGCCCAAGTGACCGATTGGCTGGAGCGCTACCGGCATCACGGATTGGCCCATTACTGCCGTCAGCTCATCGATGGCGCAGGGGCCGAAGATGTCACCGTTGCGCTGGCGCGACTACGCCAGGATGAAGCCACGGCGGCCTTGTTTGCGGAGTTCGCCGCCTACGATCGCCATCAACTGCAGTTTCATCGTGCGCATCTGCAATTGGCTACGCGACAGCTTCAGATGGTCGGCGTCGAGACCGGGACCGGCGGAACCTCCTTTCGCGACTACCTGCAGAAGTACGACAAGACCGTCGCGCCCCTCTTCCCCGGCCTCTCAGCCGGAACCGACGAGGCTGAGGCATGAGCCGAGAACCCGAAGATTTCGGCGCCTTCCTCGCCGGTCCGCGGCGGTTGATCGAAGGCCAGTCGGATGGCCCCTTGAAGGGCCTGACCTTCGTGGCCAAGGACCTCTACGACACGGCCGGCGATGTCACCGGTGCCGGCAATCCGGACTGGGCGGCCAGTCATCCGCCCGCCGAACGCAACGCGTCTCTCGTCGACGACCTGCTGACAGCCGGTGCGGCTCTGGTCGGCAAGACTCACACGGACGAGCTGTCTCGCGGGATCTTCGGATTGAACGCGCACTATGGAGCACCGATCAATCCTGCCGCCCCGGATCGGCTTCCCGGCGGCTCTTCCAGTGGCTCGGCGGCCGCCGTCGCCGGCGCTCTGGCCGACATCGGGCTGGGAACCGATACCGGCGGTTCGGTGCGCGTACCGGCGGCCTACTGCGGTCTCTACGGTCTGCGCTGCAGTCATGGCCGGCTGCCCTTCGAGGGCGTATTGCCCCAAGCACCCAGCTTCGACACGCTAGGCTGGATGACGCGCGATGCGACGACGCTCCGGAGAGTGACCGAGGCGGTCTTCGGTAGCGGCCAGGCCAGACCCTTCCGCCTGGTGCTGCCGGAGGATGCCTGGGCCGTCGCGAGCGAAGCGACCCGGACGGCGCTCCAGCCGCATCTCGACAAGCTCACAGGGGCCGCGACACACGTCGAAGACAGGACACTCGCCGACGAAGGCTTGCCGGTCTGGCGCGACCGTCAGATCGCGTTGCAGCAGCGGGAGGCCTGGGCCAACTTTCAGCGCTGGATCCAGGAAACGAACCCGCGTTTCGCCTACACCGTCGCGGCCAACTTCGCGGCCGGTGCCGCATTGGATCCGCAGGTGCACGAAGCCGCCGTCCATAGCTGGCCGGCGATGCGCGGCGCGGTGCTCGAACTCCTGTCCGAAGATACGCTGCTCTGCCTCCCGACGGTACCCGATCCGGCGCCAATACGCGGCGCCTCGACCAGCGAAGCCTATCGCGACTGGCCAAGGATCGCTCAACTGACCTGCGTCTCGGGCCTAGCGGGCACACCCCAGGTCACGATCCCAGCGGGCGCTGTTGCCGGCGGTCCCGTCGGCCTGTCTCTTATCGCTCCCCCAGGACGAGACAGCGACCTCGCGGCTGCGGTCGCAATGCTTTTCTCCTAAGACTATTCGACAAGACATGAGCGTTCTCTTCTTGAATAATTCATGTCATTTTTATGTACGTTTGATGAATTACATTCACAATCCGGGATTCGTACACAGTCAAGCTTGACGCACGTCAATGCTTTTACGCACCGACGGTGGCAGTTTATCCGCGAGAGCGAGACAGGATAAACCGGGGAGGAGAAGGGATCATGGCGCAGCGAGATCTGTTCAGGATCGGTCGCGGCCCCTCTCTGGACCGGCGTCGGTTTCTGCTGGCCGGCGGCGCGGCAGCGGCCTTCGCCGCCGGTGGCGTCGGACCGACGCTGGCGATACCCGGTGATAAGGAGGTTCTGACCTCCAGTCACTGGGGCGCCTTTCGCGCCCGGGTCGTCGACGGCCGGCTGGTGTCGGTCGCACCCTTCGAGCGCGATCCCTTCCCGACAGCGATGATTCAGAACTTCCCGGCAATCCTGTACGACAAGTCGCGGATCGCCAAGCCGATGGCCCGCAAATCCTGGCTGGAGAAACGAGAGAAGGCGGACGGCGCCGAGCGCGGCAAAGAGCCTTTCGTCGAGTTGGACTGGGACCGTGCCCTCGATATCGCCGCGGAGGAAATGCGGCGCGTGAAGGCCGACCACGGCAACGAGGCCTTCTATGCGGCGAGCTACGGCTGGGCCTCGGGCGGACGGTTCCACGCTTGCGACGAGATGACGAACCGGCTCTACGCGCTGCACGGTGGCTACGTCGACGATCTGACCAACTACTCCTTCGGCGCCGGCATGGTGCTGCTGCCCCACCTGCTCGGCAGCAATCAGGCGATCGGCGGTCCCTTCACGACCTGGGCGTCGCTGGTCCGGAATACGAAGCTGATCGTCATGTTCGGCGGCGCCACCTTCAAGAACGCACAGATCACCTGGGGCGGCAGCGGCGAGCACACCACGGAAAAATGGCTGCGCCAGTGCCACGCCGCGGGGATCGAGATGATCGCCATCAACCCGGTGCGCGAGGACGAGGTCGGGGCGCTGGGCATGGAATGGCGGCCGATCCGACCGAACAGCGATGTCGCGCTGATGCTAGCGCTCTGCCACACGCTGCTGACCGAGGATCTGGCCGACCTCTCCTTCGTGGAGCGTTACACAGCCGGCTTCGCGCAGGTACGCCCCTACATCCTCGGCGAGAGCGACGGCCAGCCGAAGGATGCCGACTGGGCCGCCGCGGTCACGGAGGTCCCGGCCGACTGGATCCGCAATCTCGCCCGCAAGATGGCGGCGCAGCGCACCATGATCATGACCGCCTGGTCCTTGCAGCGGGCGCGTTTCGGGGAGCAGCCCTGGTGGGGCACGGTCTTGCTGTCCGCGCTGCTCGGTCAGATCGGATTGCCGGGCGGCGGCTTCGGCTTCAGCTATACCTCGATCAACGGCTACGCCTTCCCGCCGAACAACGTCAGCGTTCCGGGTTTCTCGCGCGGCCGCAATCCGGTCAAACTCCGCATCCCGGTGGCACGCATCGCCGACATGCTGTTGCAGCCCGGCGAGGACTTCGAGTTCAACGGCCGGCAGATGACCTACCCGGACATCCGCATGATCCACTGGGCCGGCGGCAATCCCTTCCACCATCACCAGGATCTCAACCGTCTGACCCGCGCCTGGGCCAAGCCGGAAACGGTGATCGTGCAGGACCCCTGGTGGACGCCAACCGCAAGACGTGCCGATCTGGTCCTGCCGGCCACCACGACGATGGAACGCAACGACATCGGCGCCAGTCCGCGCGATCGCTACATCTTCGCAATGCCGCAACTCGTCTCGCCGGTCGGCCAGGCACGCAACGACTTCGACATCTATGCCGACCTGGCCGAGCGCTTGGGCTATCGCGCGGACTTTACCGAGGACCGCGACGAGATGGGCTGGTTGCGCCATCTCTACGACACGGCCCGCGAGCGGGCCGTCGCGGAGGGGCTGGTGCTCCCGGACTTCGCGACCTTCTGGGAAGACGGCTTGGTCGTGATGCCGCGCCCTGTGGATGACTATATCTATCTGGCCGACTTTCGCGCCGATCCCGAGGCCAACGCCCTGCGCACGCCGAGCGGGCGTATCGAGCTTTTCTCCGAGAAGATCGCCGCGATGGGCTACGACGACTGCCCCGGCCAGGCAACCTGGCTCGAGCCCGAGGAGTGGCTGGGCGCCGCCGGCGAAGAGAGTCCGCTTCACCTAATCTCCAGCCATCCGCAACACCGCCTCCACAGCCAGATGGACAACGGTCCCCTGGCGCGCGCCAGCAAGATCCAAGGGCGTGAGCCGCTCTGGCTGCACCCCGAAGACGCGGCGGCGCGCGGCCTGGAAACCGGAGACGTCGCCCGTCTGTTCAATGCCCGGGGGGCCTGCCAGGTCGGCGTGATCGTCAGCGACCGCGTCAGACCGGGCGTCGCGATGATCCATGAAGGCGCCTGGATCGATCCACTGGAGCCGGGCGTGCCGGGCTCCCTCGACAAGCACGGCAATCCGAATCTGGTGACACGGGACATCGGCAGTTCCCGCCTGAGCCAGGCCTGTGCGGCGCAGAGCGCACTGGTGCAGATCGAGAAGACCGAAGGCCCGCTTCCGGATATCACCGCCTACGATCCCCCCGAGGTTGCCTGACCATGAAAGACGACGAGCCCGAGCACCGCTTCGTGACGCGCCGTGAGGCGCTGCGCGCCCTGCTGATCGCCAGCGCATCCCTACCGATCCTGGCCGTACGTGGCCCGAGTGTCGCGCTGGCAGCGAACCTGAGGCGCTACCGCTGCCCGGAAACGGAGTGCGGCTACCTCTACGATCCGGAGCTCGGTGTACCGGAACACGACGTTCCGCCGGGTGTGGACTTCGCGGACCTGCCGGACGATTGGGAATGTCCCGAGTGCGGGACGCCGAAATACCTCTGGTAGTGACCGGCCAGGTCCCAAGGGAATCCAGCCGAAAGGTCGCAACGACGCTCTGACCGAGCGAAACCCGCAGGCCTCAAAGGACAATCGGGGCCGACCGCGCTTCCCAGGTGGATAATTACGCACAAGTGACGGCGGAACTTCATGGAGTCGTAACAGAACCGTCAAGACTGCCGCGTACCTCTCCTCTCAAGGTCGAGCCTTCGAACGCTCGGCCGCCCCTCGTGTTTCAAACAACGAGCGCCGCGGTGGCCGCCGCGCGCGCGCTGCCGGGAGAGGTCATTCCATGAAGAACACCGACCGATCGCATTATTCCTGTCGCGCGGAGGCTTACGAGGCCTCCGAGGACACCCCCTCCAACCGCTCCGAGGCACCGACCATCGGCGATGTCATCAATCGCCGCTTCGGCCGCCGCGATGTCCTGAGGGGCGCCCTGGGCGTCGCCGCCATCGGCGCGATCGCCGGCAGCGGACTGGCCGCTTTGGGCGGCAAGAAGGCACTGGCCGCTTCCGCCTCCTTCAACTTCAGCGAAATCTCGCACGGCGTCGACGAAACGCATCACGTAGCGCCCGGCTACAGTGCCGATGTGCTGATCCGCTGGGGCGACCCGGTTCTGGCCGATGCGCCCGAGTTCGACCCGATGAACCAGACCGCCGCCGCTCAGGCGAAGCAGTTCGGTTACAACAACGACTACGTCGGATACATCGGCTTGCCCTTCGGCTCGGACAACGCCGAGCGCGGTCTGCTTTGCGTGAACCACGAGTACACCAACGAAGAAGTTATGTTCCCCGGCGTCGGCAAGCAGGACGGCGATGCCGAGTTCGCCGCCATGACCAAGGATCTGGTCGAGGTCGAAATGGCCGCGCACGGCGGTTCCATTCTCGAAATCGAGAAGGTCGACGGCGCCTGGAGCGTGGTTTCGGGCAGCGAGTACGCCCGCCGCATCACCGCGCTCGAGACCGAGATGGAGCTCACCGGCCCCGCCGCGGGTCACGATCTGATGAAGACCTCCGCCGACTCCGGCGGCACGAAGGTCATCGGCACGATCAACAACTGCGCTGGCGGTATCACGCCCTGGGGCACCTACCTGATGGCCGAGGAGAACTTCCACGGCTACTTCTGGGGCGATGTCGAGGGGCATCCGCAGCAGGCCGCGTTGGAGCGTTACGGCGTGCCCGGCGCCTGGTATGCCTGGGGCCAGTTCCACGACCGCTTCGACATCGGCAAGGAGCCGAATGAGAGCCACCGCTTCGGCTGGATCGTCGAGGTCGATCCCCTGGACCCGACCTCGACCCCGAAGAAGCGCACCGCGCTCGGCCGCTTCAAGCACGAGGGCGGCGAGTCGATCGTCAACGGCGACGGCCGCGTCGTGGTCTACATGGGCGACGACCAGCGCTTCGACTATCTCTATAAGTTCGTCAGTGCGGGCACCTACAACCCCGACGACCGGGCCGCCAACATGGACCTGCTCGACGAGGGCACGCTCTACGTGGCCCGCTTCGATGCGGAAGGTACCGTCGCCTGGCTGCCGCTGACGCAGGGCGAAGGTCCGCTGACGGCCGCCAACGGCTTCCCCGACCAGGCCACCGTGGTGGTCAATGCCCGGCTGGCCGCCGATGCCCTGGGCGCCACGCCGATGGACCGGCCCGAGGATGTCGAGGCCAACCCGGCGACCGATAAGATCTACGTCATGTTGACCAACAACAGCCGGCGCACGGCCGAGCAGGTCGACGCGGCCAATCCCCGGGCCGAGAACCGCTTCGGCCAGATCGTTGAGATCACCGCCGCCAACGGAGACCATGCCTCAACCGAAGATACTTGGGAGATGCTGGTGGTCTGCGGCGATCCCACCGACGGCGAGGTCGGAGCCATTTGGAATCCGGCGACCAGCGAGAACGGCTGGTTCGCCTCGCCCGACAACTGCGCGGTCGACAATCAGGGGCGCCTCTGGATCTCCACCGACCAGGGCAGCGGTTGGTCGCTGAGCGGAACGGCGGACGGCGTCTGGGCAATGGAGACGGAAGGTGACCTGCGCGGCACAGGCAAGATGTTCTTCCGCGTGCCGATCGGCGCCGAAATGTGTGGGCCGAAGTTCACGCCCGACGACACCACGTTGTTCGTCGCGGTCCAGCATCCGGCGACCGACGGCACCAAGGCCTATCCGGGCTTCGAGCGGAACTCGACCTTCGAGGATCCCGCCACCCGCTGGCCCGACTTCCAGGAAGGCATGCCCCCGCGCCCCTCGGTGGTGACCATCACCAAGGACGACGGCGGCAAGATCGGAGTCTGATTCGGTCCGCCAGCTTCCGACCGCGGACGGGCGGCGAGGTTTCCTCGCCGCCCGTTTTGCGTTCGCCTTTATCCCATTTCCCGGCTTTCATTCATTAGCCCGCACTGCGATATGTCGGTGTAATCGAAGCCTACCTATGGGAGCGGTCCAGGCATGAATCTCGCGGAATCCCTTTTGCACGCCCTGAAGGGCCACGGCGCCCGTGAAATCTTCGGCATTCCGGGCGACTTCGCCCTGCCCTTCTTCAAGGTGGTGGAGCAGTCCGGCATCCTCCCGCTCTATACCTTCAGCCACGAGCCGGCGGTCGGCTTTGCCGCCGACTCCGCGGCCCGCTTCGGCAGCCGGTTGGGCGTCGCCGCGGTGACCTATGGGGCCGGCGCCTTCAATCTGGTGAACCCGATCGCCTGTGCTCTAGCCGAACGCTCGCCGCTGGTGGTGATTTCCGGCGCGCCCGGCCGGGCCGAACGGACCTCCGGCCTGCTATTGCACCATCAGGCCAAGACACTGGACAGCCAGTTCCGGGTGATGGCCGAATTGACCTGCGACCAGGCCGCGCTGGACGATCCCGTCACGGCACCGGCGCAGATCGCTCGCGTGCTGCGCTCGGCGGTCGAGCAGTCCATGCCGGTCTATCTGGAGGTCCCGCGCGATCTGGTCTTCGCCGAGACAGCGCCGACAAAAGCGCTGCCGGTCACGCCCACCGACGCCGAGGCGCTGGCCGAATGCGCGGACGAAATCCTGGAGCGGCTGGCCAAGGCCGAGCGGCCGGCCCTGATGGTGGGAGTCGAAACCCGCCGCTTCGGGATCGAGGACAAGGTCGCCCGTCTGGCCGAGAAACTGGGCCTACCGGTGGTGACCTCCTTCATGGGGCGCGGCCTGCTGGCCGGAAGTTCGGCGGAGCCGCTGGGAACCTATCTGGGCGCCGCGGGCCGGCCGGAGATCAGCGACCTGGTCGAAACCTCGGATGGCCTGCTGCTGCTGGGCGTCATTCTTTGCGACACCAACTTCGGCGTCTCCGAAAAGCAGATCAATCTCGGTACCGCGATACATGCTCTGGGCCGCGAGGTGCGGGTCAGCCGGCACGTCTACGGCGACGTCCCCCTGGAGGCACTGGTCGAGGCGCTGCTGGAGCGCGCCACGCCGGTGAACGCACAGCGGGGCCAGGCGATTGCCGCCGCGAGCTATCCGGCCGCGCTGGAGACCACCGACGAAGCCGTTCAGCCGACCGACATCGCGCGGGCCGTCAACGACCTGATGCGCCGGCACGGTCCCCTGCCGATCGTCAGCGACGTCGGCGATTGCCTCTTCACCGCCATGGAAATGGAGAACACGGAGCTGGCGGCCAACGGCTACTACGCCGGCATGGGCTTCGGCGTTCCCGGCGGGCTGGGTGGCCAAGCGGCAAGCGGCAAGCGCACGCTGATCCTGGTCGGCGACGGCGCCTTTCAGATGACCGGCTGGGAGCTGGGGAATTGCCGGCGCTATGGCTGGGACCCCATCGTCATCGTCTACAACAACGAGAGCTGGGAGATGCTGCGCGCCTTTCAGCCCGAGTCCGACTTCAACGACCTCTCCGACTGGCGCTTCGCCGAAGTCGCGGGGCCCCTCGGCGGCGACGGTGTGCGGGTCCGCAGCAAGGCAGAACTCAAGGACGCTCTGGACAAGGCCATGACGACGCGCGGCCGGTTCCAGCTGATCGAGGTGATGCTGGAGCGCGGCGCTATGTCCGAGACCCTTTCGCGCTTCGTCACGGGCGTGAAGAAGGGGCGCGGTCAGCAGTAAAGACTGCCGTCCGCCAAGCGCATTTCTTGAGTTAAGCCTATCCGGCCTTCAGCGACTGCTCCACGCCGTCCAGGAAGGTTTCGATCATCAAACCGTAGATACGCCCCGGCTCCTGGTCCGCGAAGGCCTCGACCAGACGAGTGGTGGTGGGAAAGTCCGCGGGCGGCAAGGCTCTCACCTCGGCCAGATTCTCGGCACTCGCCGGCTGCAGCATGCCGCCGACCTCGGCCGCTGCCAGCCCAAGAATGCTGGCATACCAGCCGAAGCAGATGTCGACCGTCTGACGGTCGTCGAAACCCGCATCGGCGAGCGCCTGATAGATCATTTCCGCGTGGCGATAGTCGGCCGGGCCGGTCACCCAGAAACGCAACAGCAGGGGAAAGGTGCGCGGATAGCGCAGCGCCAGACTCCGATACTGATGCGCCAAGGCCGAGAGACGCTCGCGCCAGGGCGCAGTAGTCTCGACGGGCTTGAGCTCGGCATTGAGCGCATCCGCCATCGCGCGCTCGAGACCCGCTTTCGATTTGAAATGATAAAGCACAGCCATGGGATCGCAGCCGACCTTGGCACTGACCTTGCGGATGCTAAAACCCTCTTCGCCCTCTCGTTCCAGCAAGGCAACGGCGGACGTCACGATCGCGTCCGGCGACAACCCGCGCGGACCGGGCCGCGTAGCCTTTTTCGGCAAAGTCGAAACCTCCCGTTTTCTGTTTCGTAGAGATTATATTTCTTCGATGTAGAATTCAACGATCCCGGACCCGATCAGGCCGGCGGCAGCGGTGAATCAGGGTCTCGAGCCGGCGTGCAACCGTTCGAACCAAACGGCTTTAGGCAGCCGTGAAAATCCACTTGCCATTTCTTCGTTGTAGAGATTATATTTCTTCATCGTAGAAATAATCTATGGGCCGTGTCGGCGATCCGATGGCCGCACCCCGACTGTCAAACCGCCCAATTGCCAAATCGCCCCGACCATCGACAGGAGTCCTGCATGTCCGCCGCCGCTCTTGCCCTGACACCGCGTCAAAGGGCCCTCAGCATCGCCGCAGTGGTCGCCTCGACCATCGGCGTCGGAATCTCCTACGGGATCGGCTACCCCATTACCGCGCTGACCTTCGAGCAGTGGGGCGCCCCGACCTGGCTGAACGGACTGGTCGGATCCGCGCCGGCGCTGGCGATCCTGCTCTGCCTGCCGTTCTTCCCGAGACTTGTCGGATACCTCGGTACGATCCGCGCCATGGCGCTGGGCTGCGTTCTGGTCGGAAGCGGCTTTCTGCTCATGCCGCTCTTTCCATCGCCCGAAGCCTGGCTGGTCCTGCGATTGATCATGGGGGCCGGCATCGCTCTACCCTGGCTGGTCGGAGAGACCTGGATCAACACTGTCGCCGACGACAAGATCCGCGGCCGCATGCTCGCCCTCTATGCGATCGCGCTCTTCAGCGGTTTCGCCGCCGGTCCCTTCATCCTCGACCAGGTCGGCATTGTCGGTTGGACACCCTTCGTCATAGGAGCGGCCGGAATCCTACTTGCCGTGGTGCCGATCGTCTCGGCCGCGGCCCTGGCGCCAAGCATGCCCGAACATCCGGATACCGGCGTCTTCGGCGCCTTTCTGCTGGCGCCCATCGCCATGGTTGCCGGCGTCATCGGCGGCCTGCTCGAGCTGGGGCACTTCGCTCTGCTGCCGATCTATGCGCTGCAGGACGGCGCGACCGCGGATCAGGCCCTACAGCTTCTCACGCTGTTCATGGTCGGCGGGATCGCACTGCAGTTCGTCGTCGGCTGGCTGGCCGATCAGGTCTCGGCACGGGTCGTTCTGATCGCGGCCGCTTTCCTCTTCGCCGCAATCGCCGCAACTCTGCCGATGACCGACGATCCGATTCTGCGCTCCGCCGCCGTTTTCGTCATGGGCGGTCTCGGTATCGGCTTCTACACGCTGGGTCTGACCTTCATCGGGCAAAGAGTTCGCGTCCAGGATCTCGCCGTCGCCAACGCCGCCTTTCTCATCACCTATCAGGTCGGCGCCATGATCGGCCCATCGATCGGCGGCGTGGCCATGGGAGTCTGGCAACCTCACGGCTTCGTGGTGGCCATGGTCGCATCCGCACTGCTTGGCGCCTTTGTCATGGCCCTTGTCGGGCGGGGCAGCCGACGCGCCTGAGGCAGACCGCGACTCAGTGGACTCGCGATGAGACCCACCAGGTCGCGAGCCTCCGGCTTAGTGAGCCGTCTCGCGCAGGATGTAGCGGTGACCGTCATAGCGACCGAAGAAGCGCCCGAGGTCCGGATGGTCGATCTGGGTCTTGTCCGGGTGCGGCTGCAAATGGCGCTCGGCGACATAGGTCATGTGCTGAGCCCCGTCGACCAACAGATGGTACCAGGGCTTATCCTTCGGTGGGCGCGAACGCGCCACTTGCGCGTACCACTCCTCGGTCAGTCCAAACACCGGGTCAACATCGACGACCACGCCGCGATAGCCGAACTTCACGTGGTTCACGATCTCGCCGATCATGAAAAGCGGCCGGCTTGGGCTCATCGCCCCTCACCGTCCTCACCGAAGCGCCGGGAGAAGTTGCGCAGCAGGCGCCCGGCACGATAGGCGGCCGGTTTGTCGGCCTGCTGGGCCCAGTCGGCGCGTGCCTCGCCGTAAACTCGACCGGCGCGGCGTGCCGCCTCGACGGCGCGGGGACGCACCTCGTCCTGAACGAACGCGCCGGCCTTGGCACGGGTCTGTTCGTCGGCGGCCAGGCGGCGCGCGGCCGACCAAAACAAGCTGCGCAGGATCATCACGGTCTCGCTCGCTTATGGCACTGCAGTTATCGCTATCTATAGATGTCGGCAGAGCCGTCAGGGGATCAAGAGGCCGAACCTACAGCGATACCCCTTTTCCCGCCACACCACTGCGGCTATCTTCTATCCATGAGCAAGCAAGCCCCCTCCCGACGTCAAGTGCTCGCCGGTCTTGCTGGCGGAGTGATCGCGCTGCCTGGCGCGGCCCGTGCTTTCTCCGTCGAACCGCTGGATGCGGGGTCGGCAGAGCTTTACCGCAACGCCTGTCTGGCCCGAAATCCCCTCTATCACGACGACCTCGTGAAAGAGGTCGTGGCACTGCTCGATGGCGAAGGCGTCGAGATGACTCCGGACGCCGTGCGTCAGGCGCTGAGCGCGGCCTCTTGCCCTTACTGCGGCTGCAATCTGGCCGAAGTGGCCGACGCCGCGCCAGGGTCATGACCGCAGCGCGGCCGCCCGAACCGTCATCCGGCGAAACGCCGCACAGCCCCAAGAGCTGCCATCACGAACTGGCCGAAATGCTGACGGCGGCCGAGCTGCTCTGCTCCAAACGCGGCCGCCAGCTGACCGCCTTACGCCGTCGCGTCCTGGAACTGATCGCCGAGCAGGATCATCCCGTCGGGGCTTACGAACTGATCGATCGCTTGACAGGCGAACGCGGCCGGACGGCGCCGCCGACCGTCTATCGGACCTTGGAATTCCTTCAGGCCGAGGGGCTGGTCCACCGCATCGAAAGCCTCAACGCCTTCGTTGCCTGCCCGCATCCCGACCGGCCTCACGCGACCCAGTTCTTCATCTGCAAGACCTGCGGCGCCACGGCCGAACTGCACGATCAGCAGGTCGCAGCGACGATTTCGGAACATGCCGCCCGCTCAGGTTTCACCGTGGATCGTCAGGTGGTTGAAGTCACCGGCCGCTGCACCGCGTGCCAAGGGGCCTCGGCAGGCTCCAGCGCGCACGCGAGGGCCTAGGCGGCCGACTCCAGCGGCTGTACGCCGTTGTGCAGGGCCCAGATGGCAGCCTGAGTGCGGTTCGACGCACCGATCTTCCTGAGAATCGACTTGAGGTGAACCTTCACCGTCGCCTCGGTTATCGACAGCTGGGCCGCGATGACTTTGTTGGAATTCCCGGCGACCAGGCAGCGAACGATCTCCATCTCGCGGTCGGACAGTTTGCGCAGATCGCCGCTGAGCAAGGGAGCGGCCGTCCGCCCGGTGACGGCCCGCGGCAGAATCAGATTGACGAGTTGACGCGGGAAAACCCGTTCGCCGAGCATCACGAGCTCAAGCGAGTTCAGCAAAGCGCGGCTGGAGATGGTCTTGAGCAGGAAGCCATCGACTCCCGCCATGAAGCAATGACGCAGCGCCTCCACGTCAAAAGCTTCGGCCAGTGCGACCAGCCGGACCTTGGGATAGACACGGTGCAATTCGGTTAGCTTTTCCCCGAAGTTCTCGTCGCCATCCGGCAAAGACACGATCGCCAAGGCGTAGTCGCACTCATCCGAGTTCAGCTGCAGCAAGTCGTCGATCGTGTCGACGTGACGCGCGACACGAAATTGAGTTCCGCTGAGAATGCGCAGCACGCCCTCGCGAAACAGATTGGTTCCATCGACCAATGCGATATCGATTTTCTGGTCGGACTCGCTCTTCAAGGCGGTAACGCTCGGCTCGGGCATAAGATGCTTCTCCTAGTACAGGGAGCTCGCAACGTCCCCCGACGCGCACCTGCCGATCCTGCCAGAAGACACCAATAGTAGAAGGCTACACCAGCCCCTTAGGAGATGGAATAGTCCGTAGGAGGCAGAGACAAGACTAGCCGTAATATTTCTGTGACCGACTCAAGAGTTCTGAAGCCTCAACTCTGTGCCCCCCGAACTCTCCACGTGAATCACTGCTCTGTAGTATCTTTCAATCAGAAGAAATCGCAAAAATAGCACGCCAAAGCACAAAAAACGGCCAGCTCTTCCACTCAAACTCGCGCATCGATGCAACTATCGCTTGGCGGCTTCGATTGCGCTGGCGATCATCTTGCGCGCCTCATCGGCGTCGCCCCAGTGGTTGATCTTGACCCATTTGTCGGGCTCCAGATCCTTGTAGTGCTGGAAGAAGTGAGCGATCTGCTCAAGCAGAATATCCGGTAGCTGACGGTAGCTTTCGACATCGGTGTGGTAGGGATGCAGCTTGTCGACGGGCACCGCCAGCACCTTCTCGTCCTGTCCCGCCTCATCCTCCATCACCAGCACGCCAACGGGGCGGCAGCGGATCACGGCACCAGGGACGACGGGAGCCGGGCCCGCCACCAGCACGTCGACCGGATCGCCATCGTCGGCCAAGGTGTGCGGAATGAAACCGTAATTGCAGGGATAGAACATCGCCGTGTGCAGGAATCGGTCGACGAAGATTGCACCGGACTCCTTGTCGAACTCGTATTTGACCGGGTCGCCGCCAAGCGGCACTTCGATGATGACGTTGATTTCCTGAGGCGGATTGTGCCCCACCGAGATCTTCATGATGTCCATGGATCGGGTCTCGCATCAAAAGAGGGGAGCCGCCCTCGACGGCGCGCGGCGGCCAAGTATCTGGTCGGAGTTTCTAGAGCGTGACGGTCCGGAGCGGAAGGGCTTCAGCGCAGGTGGCGAGGGCGACAGTCCGTCATGGGAGGGCCGAGGGGCGCGATCGGAAGGCCGACAAAGCGCGATCTTCCTCGCGTATCCGGACGAAAAGAACCGCCGCGTTCAACAAAGAGAACAGCAGCGCGAGCCACGGAAGGCCGAGTGCCAAGGGGACGACCGCAATCTCCAGGACGACCAGAAGATAGTTGGGATGCCGAAGGACGCGGTAAGGTCCACGCAGGACCAGAGGTTCTGCGAGCACAAGTATACGGGTCGTCCAGCGTTGTCCGAGACTGACCAGGATCCAGAGGCGCAGACCCTGCAGAACGATATAGGCCACCAGCCAGGGAATCGAGACCTGCTCATCCCAGCCTAGCGCCCAGAGCGTAACCAGCCATGCGGCATGCACCGCAACGATAAAGGGATAGTGCCCGGGCGCGACTTCAACCGCGCCGCGCTGCCGAAGCCGCCGGGTGTTTCGAGCCGAATAAACGAGCTCCAGACCGCGCTGCAGCGTGATCAGCGCAAGCAACAAAGCCCCCTCAGACATCGGCATGAAGGGGCAGCATGGCCGCCGTGAAACCAGGCCCCAAGGCCGTCAGAAGCATGGGGCCCTGCGGTGGGGCTTCGAGCACGTCTTTCAGCACGAAAAGAACCGTCGGAGACGACATGTTTCCGTAGCGGCGCAGTACGGATCGCTCGTGATCCAGTGTATCCGCCGAGAGCTCAAGCGCAGCTTCGAGCGCCTGCACGACCTTTGCGCCACCCGGGTGGCAGATGAAGCGCGCGATCCTGGAGCGGGCCAGCCCCAACTGTGCCAAACCAGTGTCGAGCGCCGCTGCGAAATGGCTGCACAGAAACGCCGGGATCGAACGGTCGAAGACCACGCCGAAACCGTCGTCGTGAATGTCCCAACCCATAACGTCGAGCGTGGCCGGCCAAGTGAACTCGGCGCCAGAGCCGAGAACAGCGCCGCCGGCGGCCGTCGAAAGGCAAACGGCGGCGGCCCCGTCGCCGAACAGCATTGTGGCGATCATATCGGCCTTCCGGGGACGGTTGCGCCGGAAGGCCAGAGTGCAGGCCTCGACGGCCACCAGCAGCACGTTGGAGCCGGGGCGCGACGCGGCCAGGCGCTGGGCGATCGACAAACCGCTGACGCCACCGGCACATCCGAGCCCGAAGACAGGAACCCGCTGAACGTCGCGGCGCAGGCCCAGGGCCTCGAACGCCAGAGCATCCAGTGTCGGCGTCACGATACCGGTGGTCGAAATCGTGACAACGGTGTCGACGTCCGCCGGCTTAAGGTCGGCGGCCAACAACGCTGCGCGAGCTGCCTCGATAAAAAGCGCCAGCGCACCCTCCCGATACAGCTCCATACGACTGTGCCAGCCGCCGGGATCGGCGAACCATTCGAGCGGCGCGACGGAGTAGCGCGCGTCGATTCCGGCCGCCTTGAAGCTGAGAGCAAGCCGGTCGAATTCCGACACGCTGTCGCGCAGGACCGCCCCGGCCGCGTGCTCCACATCCTCTTGCGTGAGCCGGTGCGGCGGCAGGGCGGTGCCGATCCCCCGGATCCGCACTGGCGTCTCGCCGACGGCGGTTTCAGTCGACCGGAGGGGAAAGGGTACGTTCATGGTATCAGCTGTTCTCCACGGACCGCCAAGTTCTTGCGCCTGCGGCGCGGCGTGACGAAGGGATGGGCCGCCGCACTTACCTTACTTAGGCTTGGCGCCGGCAAGACATCTTTGGCTTCACGGGGATGTGTTGGCGGCCGGGCCAATCGTTAGGAGTCCGGCCGGTCACGCCGTCGCGCGAGATAGACGCCGAGAAGCGCCGGCAGAAGACCGAGGTCCGCCACGAGCGCCAAACCGATCGTCGCAATCGCAAAGGCGGCGAAAGCGGCCGTGGCTGGCGACCAGCTGAAGAGCGCCGGCGACAATCCGACCGTCAGAACGACTGTGGTGACGATCAGCACAGGTCCGACCGATCGGGCCGCAGCGATGACCGCCTCGCCGCTCGAGCGGGACCGCCGGGCCTCCAGAGCGGCGGAGGTCATGTGAACCGTATCGTCGACCGCGATGCCCAGAGCCACGGTCATGGCGAGCGCGGTCGCCAGGGTCAGCTCGATGTCCAACGCGGCAAGCAGAGCACCGACAGCCAGGACAGGGAGCAGGTTCGGCAGGAGGCAGAGGGGAAACACCGCAGCGCTGCGAAAGGCCAGCGCCATCAGGACGGACGCACCGACGGCTGCAAGGATGAGGCTCAGCTGCAAGCGCTCGATCACGAGCGGCGCGGAGCGCGCCGAAAGAACCGCGAGACCGCTCGCCTGCCCCGTGAGGTCCCGCTCCAGCACGGCACCGGCGGTCGCCTCAAGCTCGGCCGCCACCGCGCCGATATCGTCCCTCTCCCTTGCCCAGAGCGTAATCATCGCGTGTCCGCCGTCGCTCGAAACAACGGCATTTCCCAGAAGAGGCGGCGCGACCTCAAACAGACGGCGTAGTGTCGCGGAACCGGCGCTCAAACCTTCCGCTTCCAGCCAACGGATCACGCTTGTCATCGACAGAAGCGGCCGCTCGGGAAAAGCAGCCTCGACCGCCTCGTGGACACGCCTGACCTGAACCAAGGCCTGCAGTGGCGCCTGCGCCTCCGCGAAGAAAACCGGCAACGGCAGTTGAATCGGATGAATACCGCCCAGGTGATCCTCGACGGTCTGAGCGAGGCGATAGGTTTGCGACGTGGGTGGGATCTGCTCCAGCGCCGAGTAGCCGGGCGTCACGCGGCTGCTCCCGTATCCGACGATCAGAAGCAGTGCCAGACCGACGATCAGAAGGCTGCGCCTGCGGAGCAGCTGGCGCTTCGCCAGGAATGCAGAGGCCGTCTGGAACCGGCGCGCAAGACGGCTGTCGCCGAGTTCCGTCGGCAGCGGCCGCCACCCCAAGCGCAGTGCGACGAAAACCGCGGCCGGATGCACCAGCATGGAGGCGACGAAGACACCGAAGACGGACACCGCCCCGATCCGGCCGAACTCGCGGATCGCGTCCGATCCCGATACTTCGAACGAGAGAAAGGCCAGCATGGTGGTGAAGACCGACAGAGCGCAAGCCGGGCCGATCTTCAGAACGGTCGAACGCAGGGCGGTAAAGGCGTAGTCCGTATCGTAGAGGCGTCGTCGGGCGTCGTAGACCAGATGCATGGAAGTGGCGAAGCCGAGGGCCAGAATCAGCAGAGGCAGATTGTTAAGCAAGACGGTCATCTTGAGACCGGCGAGCCCGATGATCCCGTAGGCGGCCGTGACCGTGAAGACCGGAACGCTGGCGATCACGAGGGCATCGGCGAAGCGGCCGAGCAGCAGGACCCCACAGAGAAAGCCGATCGCGAGACCCAGACCGAGCAACAGGGGTTGTTCGCGCACCAGAGCGTCGATCACCCGGCTACGGGCGACAGGCAGGCCGCTCAGTTGCGCGGTGAGCGACGAGGGTGCGCTCGCGGCCAGCTCCGTCACCTCTCTCCGCAGTCGACGCAGGTTTTCGATCTCCCCCAGATCGTCAACCGGATCGAGTGCGATAGCGGCCAAAGAGAGATCCCGAGAGAGCAGCAACCCCTGGCTCAAGGGATGCACCGCCAACTCTGCCGGCACAGGTGGGCCCGGCGCCGCCTCGGCAAGCTCGGTCTCGAAACCCGGTCCAGCCGCAAGTTCCAGCGTATCGCCCAGTTCGGCCAAGGAGAGAATGGTCGCTACGTCTGCGATCGAGGGGAGCGCCGCAACACGATCTGCAAAGGCGCTGAAGTCTTGCAGGACTTCGGGTGCGGCGAAGTCGCCTTCCACGACCAGGAACAGACCATCGGCGGCGTCCGCCGACTCCGTTCTAAGCCGCTCGTAGGCGGCGGAAGCCCTGTTGTCGCCGGAAAAAACGCGCCATGTGTCGTCCGTGAAGCGGAGCTGCAAGACTCCGCCGAACGATAGCGCGAAAAGACCCAGAGACAGGGCGACGGCGAACCAGGGATGGCGTACGGCGACGAGACCGAGACGTTCGGCACCGAAACCGATCGACTGCATCTTCAGCTTGGGGACTCCCTAGCGGTTTGTGCTGCGCGAGACGGTATCGACTGTCCCCGGCAGCATGGCCCATAGGACCCTAGGCAGACCGGGCGAAACCGAATCCCTAGGGCACCGGCCGCAGACGTTCCAATTGCTCGGCGAAGGCTTCGCAGGGATCCACGTCGTCGTGACGCGGAGTAAACCAAATCAGATCGTGACCGCCATGATCGCCATAGTCGGCCGGAGCCGTCACGCCCATCTCCACTTCGCGAAAGGCAATGGCAAGGTTGTCGAGTGCGGGTGAGCGAGCAACGAGAAACCAAGGCACGCCCCGGTCGCTGCGCGTATGGCCGGCCCCGGCGATCAGCACCGCCGTGTCGGTTCGCTCGAGCGCCTGCAGCAGGCTGTCGGCCATTGCGGCATCGCGCGCCCGCTGAACCTCGGCAAGGCCGGCAAAGGCCTCGGGCGGCGCGACGTCGCAATGAGCCCGAGACAACTCCTCCTGCAGCGACCGGGTCATCTCCTCCGGCCAGGGCCGTTCGAGAGCCCAGGCGGCACGGAGATCCATCGGTAACGCTTCGGCCCCGGTCTCGGAGATCTGCCGCCGCTTAGCCACCGGCAGATCCGCGGCGACGATTTCGAGTTCGTTTGCCAGAGCCACCTCCGCGATCGGCCGGTAGAGCGACCAGTCCGGCCAGCCGCTGTCGGCCCAATCCAGCGCATCGCCGAGACCCACAGCCGTGCCGCCCTCAGCCAAGTAGGCGTCCAGATCCCCGGCGCGATCGCGCGGAATCATCTCGAAAGCCACCGCGGGCCGATGACCCGCCGCGATCATGGCGGAGACGACCCAGGCCTGAAGCCGGTGATGGTCGGCATTGTCATGACGCTCGCCCAGCAGCACGACGTCGACCGCCGCCAGACGCCGCGGGATCTGTTCGACGGAAACGAAGCGCTCCGCCGTCGGATCCCAGATCTTGCCGGTCAGGGGATGGTCGCGCAGCAGCGGACTTTGCCAGTCAGGCAAAGGTGCCGCAACCGCCGGGACAAGGGGAGCGGCGTGCAGAAAAGCGGCGAGGAGCAAGCTGGCTCGCACGACGGCTGGAAACAGAGTGGAAATCGGCATATCTCGGCGGGGCGCCTTCGCGTTTGCCTCTTAACTGTACCGCAACTCCCCATCCGCAAGGCTGCCGAACGTGGCGAGTCGGGAGAGCGACGCTCTCGACGAGGCCACCGTCTCCGCCCACATTGATAGGGCAATCGCGACGAACTTTCACGTCGCGTCGCGTTCAGAGCTAGGAGGGACGACCCTGACTCCGGAGTTCGGTTTCACATGGGGCGGCGGGCCGCGCGGTGTCGGCGGTCCGGCTTTGCAGCTGCCTGGAAGTATAAAAGTCTTGCTCGGTGCCATGCTGCTGGGCCATCTGGCTCAAGTCTTCCTGCCCTTCGAACAGCGGCATTGGCTGGAGATTACCTTCGCGCTCTGGATGTTCTCCGGAGGTGAATTCCTGCCAGAGCGGGCTTACTCCTTGCTGAGCTACGCTTTTCTGCATGGCGATTGGATGCACCTGCTTTTCAATGCGCTCTGGATCGCCATTCTGGGCAGCAAGCTGCATGAAGCCCTTGGAACTAGACGTTTTCTCCTCCTCTTCGTCGTCTCCACCGCAGTCGCCGGTCTGGTTCAAGTCGCCAGCGGCTGGGGCGAAACGACACTGACGATCGGCGCGTCGGGCTTCGTCTACGCCTTGGTTGCCTGCATGGCTTATCTCTTCGTCCTGCACCCGACGGACAGTCCCGCGGAGCGTCGGCGGAAACTGGTGGTCTTCACGATTGCCATTGCCGCGATCAACGTCGCCTTCGCCTATGCAGCAGGGGGATTCGTGACGGCGGGCGATATCGCCTGGCAGGCCCATGCCGGCGGTTTTCTGGCGGGTCTTGCGCTCTATCCGCCGCTCGCCCGTTCGGCGCTCAGAGCCAGGCGCGGCGGAGCAAACTGAGACCGATCACCACCAAGAGACCCAGCACCAGCAGCCGGAACAGGTCCTGCGGCACGCGTTGGCGCAAGCGTTCGCCGAGCTTGACGCCGCACAGCACCGGCAACACCGCGGCCAGAGACGCCGCTGCCTCCGCCCAACCGTAAACATCGTAGGCGATCAGAAGACTATAGAGCGGCAGCGCTCCGACGAAGAAGGCGAGCCCCACGGCCGCGACGAAGGCTTCGCGCGGAAGCTTCAGCGCCACAAGGTAGAGCACGATCGGCGGACCGAAAAAGTTGGACAGGCCGCCGAGAACTCCGGCGCCGAAACCAATCGGCGGTGCCAGCCAGCGTTCGCTATGAGACGGCAGGCGAAAACTGGGATTGACCAGATTGACCAGACCGAAAGTGATCACCGCCAAGCCCAAAACGGTGTAGAGCGTCCGCTCGTCCAGGGTCACCAACAGGCTCGCCCCCAGGACGACGCCTGCCATCAGAGTGATCAAAAGCGGCCAGAAACGGCGAGCGACCCGGGGCAGTTCCCGATTGGTGAAGGCCTGATAGCCATTGGTCACCAGGATCGGCAGAGACATGATCGCGATGGCCTGCGGAACGCCGACAAAGAAGGAAAGCGCCGGAATCGTGATCAGCGGCAGACCGATCCCGATCAATCCCTTCACCGTTCCGGCCAAGACCAGAACCGTCAGCGCAAGTCCCAAGAAAGCCGCATCCAGCGGCAAGCCGGCCACGCGCCTAACCGCCCTTCGTCAGCTGCTTCAGCGGCACGTCGGGATCGGCCAGGGCGTCCGCGTCGAGGGGTATCCGCCCTTCCATGAGCTGCTTGACAGGCCGCCGTTCGCGCCCGGCGTTGACCAGAGCGGCCGTGACGACACGCTCGCCGGCCAGACCGAACGACAGGAAACTTCCGCTCTCGGGATCGCCGCGCAGCACTTCGCGCTCCAAAGGCTGTTTCAATCCCAAGAGCTGCAGATTGACATCGTACTGATCCGTCCAGAACCAGGGCACGCCGCCGTAAGGCTCCGGCCGGTCCAGGATGGCCCCGGCCGCAGCCTGCGGCGCGCGTTCGGCATTTTCCCAGGATTCCAGGCGTACCGGACGGCCGAGCCAGGCATCCTGATGCCGGCTGCAATCGCCGAGAGCATAGACTGAACCGCCGGCTGAGCAGTGGCTGTCGACGAGAATGCCATCCTGGCAAGCCAGGCCGGCCGCCTGAGCCAGTTCGACATTGGGCAAGGCGCCGACGCCGATGACGGCCAGATCGGCGGACAAGCGACTGCCGTCGGACAGACGCAGGCCTTGCAGCTTCTCCTCCCCCTCGAAGGCGACGACACCGACGCCAAGGCGGAGTTCGACGCCTTCGCGCCGGTGGCGTGCTGCGAGAAAGTCCGAAAGCTGGTTCGGAAGGGCGCGCTCGAGAAGCTGCGGCCGAGCTTCCAGCAGCGTCACCGAGCAACCTCGGGCGGCCGCGCTGGCCGCCAGTTCCAGGCCGATGAAACCGCCGCCGACCAAGACCACCTCCGCTCCGGCCTGCAGTCCCGAACTCAGCGTCCGGGCATCGGCGGCCGTACGAAGTGTCGTAACGCCTGCCAAGTCTGCTCCAGGACAGTCCAGGCGACGGGCCCGGCAACCGGTTGCTAGCACCAAGACGTCCCAGGATTCGCGCCCACCGGTCGCCAAGGTCAGAGTTCGGTCCGCGAGATCCAGCGCGGCGACCTGGCATGCGAGGCGGAGTTCGACGTCGTTCTCCTGATACCACTCGGGTGCGTAGAGACGGCCGGTCAGCGGATCGGCGGCTTGCGTCAGCACCTCCTTCGACAGCGGCGGCCGTTCGTAAGGCGGATCGGCTTCCTCGCCCAGCAGCAGAATTCGGTCCTGCCAGCCCTGCTTGCGCAGCTGCGCGGCGGTACGGCCGCCAGCCTGGCCGGCGCCCACGATCACGGCGGTACGCAATCTCGACATGAGAGGGAATGTGACTCCTTGGACAACGGACCTTTAGGGATTCGGGCGATCTGGCCGGAGCGATCTGGACAGAAGGCTTGTCGGAACGCAAGCACCGCGCTGGCGTCCCTACCCCCATACCGCTATGCTCGGCCATCTCTCAACCGAGGAGCGACACTCCCATGCGCAGACAGCGTCTCGCCCCCCTTCTTGCGGCGGCCCTTCTGGCAGCGGGTCCAGTGTTGACCAGCCTTCCGGCGATGGCCGACGTTCTGACGCTGGCGGGTGGCCGCGAAGGCGGACTTTGGAGCCGGATCGGGCTCGGATTGGCGCAGGCGGTGGGCAGCAGCGCAGAGGACCTCACGCTGGCCTACGTCGCGTCGCCGGACGGCGTGATCAATGCCAAGCTCCTGAGCCAAGGAGGGATCGACCTGGCGCTGGCACAGCGCGCCGAACTGGCGGCGGCAAGCAGCGGCTCTGCGCCTTTCGAAACGCCGCTGGGGGGCCTGACCGCCGTCGCCAGCCTGGGCATGGCTGCCCCGCTCCACATCCTGATGCGACGCTCCACCGTAGAGGCCCTCGAGATCGAGACAGCCGGGGATTTGGCCCAAACGTCCGGCCTGACCTACGGGATGATGCCCCGCGACGGCCTATCGGCGGAAATCGGGCTTGGCGTCATCGAGGAACTCGCGATCGTCATTCCCGAGACTGAGCGGCAAGCGCGACTGGTGTTCGCCGGTCTGCGCAGCCAGCTGACGCGCTTGAGACTTGGCGACATCGACGTTCTGCTAGCGCCGATTCAGCTCGGCCATGCGGCCGTGGCGGAAGCCGCAGAGGCCCAGCAACTGACTGCGCTTGCGATGGAAGAGCCGCTGCGCGAGGCTTTGGCACTGCGCTTCGCCCTCGTCCCCTCGACAATCCCGACCAATGCCTATGCGTTCGTGGACGCGCCGACGGCCACCGTTGCCAGCGATCTCGTCCTGGCGGCAAAGGCCGACAGCGATCCGGAACAGATCGAGGCTCTGACGCGGTCGCTGTTCGAGAATCTCAATCAACTGAGGGCCGTGCATCCGCGCCTGTCGGGACTGACGGTCCAACAACTCGCCTCGATCGCGCGGGCGGAAGGCGCCCCGCCGTTGCATCCGGGTGCGGAGGCCTACCTGATGGCCAGAGGCCTCATCCCCGAGCCGCCGGAAGCGACCAACTAGGCGGGACAGCTGGAGCGCAGCGTCCTAGACTTCGACGAAGAGTTCGTCGCCCTCGACCTTCACGGCAAAGGTCTTGAGATCCTCGTCGACGGGACCCTCCTCGGCTTTGCCCGAGCGGATATCGAAGATTCCCTGGTGCAGCGGGCACTCGATCTTCCCGTCGTCGACGTAACCGTCCGACAGCAGAGCGAAGGCATGGGTGCAAACGTTATGCGTGGCAAAGTACTCGCCGTCGAGGTTGTAGAGAGCGAGAGGTGTGCCCTCCACTTCAACCCCGATCACTTCCCCCTCCGTCACATCGGACGTTTTCGCAACGCTGTGCCAGGCCATAGATCCCCCACCGGCTGTCCTACAAGTCATCGGACGTGATTTCGCAGTCTGAAAGCGTAAATACGCCTCTCATCGCCTCTACTCTCTCACCACGGCAGGAGAGCGAGTCACGTCACGGGCGGAAGCCAATCCGCTTCCGCCCGTGACGATCGCACTCTAGATAGCCGGAGGGGCGTCCGGAGCAAAGTCCAATTGCTGTTCGGTCCAAGAGGCTGCGTCCACTGCGCCGCCGGCGAAGCGGCCGCGGGCCGGGTTCCGAACGGTGGCGATCCGGTCTAGCTGGACGCCGTCCGCTCCAAGCTGTCGGTTACACGGTCGAGCAGCAGAAGGAGTTGAGCCGCCTCGGCTTCCGACAGGCCGAGCCGCGCCGGCGCCTCGAGGCGTTCCTGCAGCGGTTGCAGCCGCTCCTGCAGAGACTTGCCCACCCGGGTCAGTCGAACGACCCGCCGCCGTTGATCCATCGGATCCCGCTGGCGCTGAACCAGTCCGCGGCGCTCCA
The DNA here is from genome assembly GCF_003572205.1 of Algihabitans albus. Classification (NCBI taxonomy): domain Bacteria; kingdom Pseudomonadati; phylum Pseudomonadota; class Alphaproteobacteria; order Rhodospirillales; family Rhodovibrionaceae; genus Algihabitans; species Algihabitans albus. The sequence goes on along the minus strand of NZ_QXNY01000005.1, from coordinate 272,752 downwards.
TCTGAGCCAGCGCGCTAACCGTCGTGGGCTCCATCGTGCCGACCCGCCTGCTGAGCTGACGCTGGGAAATGCCGTCCTCTTGCCAAAGCGCACAGAGGAAGTACCACATGCCGAGGGTCACGCCCTCTTCAGCCAAGCGGGCTTGCAAAAGACGGTTGTAGGCGCGATGTGCATCGCGCAGTTTGGCGCCGACGCCGTCGCGACCTGTCGGGAGGTCAGCGCGATCTTCATCGGCGTCGGACGGGGCGGAATTGGAGATGAAACCTACCATTTAAGAGAATTACTCTATCTTAGGTACACTACGACGGGCATCAGAACCATCGTCACGCGATTCAATCAAGGGTTATTCTCCACTCCGTTCCACATCCTGCCGGATTCTCGAGCGGCTTCCAGCGCATCTGGAAACGGCCATGCTTGACGTTTTTGCGCGCCGCCTGCTGGACCGTCCCTTGAACACCGCGGCATCGAGTCTCGCCCGGCTCGGGATCGGGGCGAACGCCTTGACGCTCTCAGGCTTCGGGCTGGGGCTTGTCGCGGTCCCGCTGCTTGCCTTCGAGGCCTACATCGCCGCGCTGATCCTCATTCTGCTGAATCGTCTGGCGGACGGCCTGGACGGCCCGCTGGCCCGGACAACGGGCCACGTCAGCGATCTCGGCGGTTTTCTGGATATCGTCTGCGATTTCGTCTTCTACAGTGCCGTCATCTTCGGTTTTGCGCTGGGCCAGCCGGATTACGCGCTTCCGGCGGCCTTTCTGATCTTCAGCTTCGTCGGGACCGGGAGTTCCTTTCTCGCCTACGCAATTGTGGCGGCCAAACGCGGCATCACCACCGACCTGCGCGGCCGGAAGTCGCTCTACTATCTCGGCGGCCTGACGGAGGGAACGGAGACCGTGGCGTTCTTGATCGTCATATGCCTCTTCCCGGACTGGTTTCCCTGGCTGGCCTGGGGCTTCGGGATTGCCTGCTGGATCACGACGGCAACCCGCGTGCTCGCCGGCTGGCGGAATTTTCGCGGCTCTTAGCGGTCGGAAAAAAATGAGAGGTCAATGGCGCGCGACTGGTCCAGCTTCTATCAGGCAACGGACGGCGGACTGCCACGCCGAACGTTGCTGAAGGCCCTCGATCTTCTGGAAAGCAAGGGATCTGTCGGCTTTGCCGTCGATCTCGGCTGCGGTGCCGGCCGCGACACCTTCGAGCTCTTGCGGCGCGGCTGGGGAGTGCTGGCCATCGACGGCGAATCCGAGGCCTTGCAGCGGCTGAAGGATAGCGGCGACCGGCCGCGGCAGACGCGACTGGAAGTCCGACTGGCGCGTTTCGAGGATCCCGACTTCGCTCTTCCGACCTGCGATCTGGTCAACGCGAGCTTCTCGACGCCCTTCTGCGCCCGCCCGGCCTTCGACCGGCTCTGGCATCAGATCTGGACGTCGTTGAGGCCCGGCGGCTGTTTCGCCGGCCAACTGCTCGGGCAACGCGACAGCTGGGCGGGCCAGGCCGGCATTACCGCCTTCGATCAGACGGAGCTGCGGGATCTCTGCATAGGAAAGCAGGTGGTTTCTTGCGAAGAGGTCGAAGAGGACTCCACCACCGTGCGCGGCACGCCAAAACACTGGCACTTCTATCATCTCGTTCTGCGCAAGCCGCAGGAGCCACAAGCATGAGGCGGCTAACCGCGCCGATCATTGCTCTGCTGCTGCTTTACACGGTACCGGCTTCAGCCGATCCGGCCAGCGAGCTGCTCAGACGGATCAACAGCTACCGCGAGTCGCTCGGCCTAACGGCCCTGAACCTGTCGGCAAAGCTTGAAGCGGCGGCCCTCGCGCACGATGCCGACATGGCTACGCAGAACTACTTCGCCCATCGATCGCCGGACGGCCACAGCCTGAAGGACCGACTGGAGGCGCTGGGCTATGCCTTTCACTTCGCGGCGGAGAATTTGGCCGGTGGGCAAAGAACGCCCCGAGAAGTTCTGGAATCCTGGAAAGACAGCCTTGGCCACAACACCAACTTGCTGATGCCCCGCGTTACCGAAGCCGGCGTCGCCTTCTCGCGCAATCCGCAAGGCCGCCCGATCCGCTGGCTCTGGACCTTGGTGCTGGCAGAACCGCTAGAGTGACCGGCCCCGTTCCGGCCCGGCCTCTGCCCCCCTAAAGACAACGAAGAGTCGCAATGACGCTTTGGCGGGACGACCACTACGATCCCACCGAAAGCAATCCCGCTCTAATGCGCAGCGTGCGGCTTTAGCTGGTAGGCGCCGTTCTTCATACCCTCGAAATAGCGGCCGACGTCAGGGTGCGAGACTGGCCTGCCGCTGTCGTCCGGCACCAGGTTCTGTTCGGATACGTAGGCGACGTAGGTCGTCTCCTCGTTCTCGGCGAAGAGATGATAGAAGGGCTGATCCTTGCGCGGCCGTACATCTTCGGGGATCGACATCCACCATTCTTCGGTGTTGTTGAACTCCGGATCCACGTCGAAAATCACCCCACGGAAGGGGTAGAAGCGGTGACTCACCACTTCGCCGATCGTGAATTTTGCCCGTACCACCGTCATATCACCTATCCTACTACAGCTCCCTATATGTCGACGAAACCCCCAAGATTTCAACGGTCAAGCTGCCAGGCGTCGCGAGAGGCAGGCGATGAGGCCGCCGCCCCTTGTTCCATCGGGCGGGACTGCTATTGTGCGCCCGCGAAAATCGGCGGTCGCTCCGAACCGTTATCTGCTCGGCAAGTGACCCTACCTGCCCGGCGGATAAGAGGATCGTTTTGAAACGGTCGCCGGTCTCCACGAAGCACCCCCTCAAAGCCCGAGACGAGGCCCAAGCGACTATGGACAAGATCAAGGTCAAAAACCCGATCATCGAACTCGACGGCGATGAGATGACGCGCATCATCTGGGCGTTCATCAAAGATAAGCTGATCCTGCCCTACCTGGACGTCGATCTTCACTACTACGATCTCTCAGTTCAGGAACGCGACCGCACGGAAGACCAGATCACGGTCGATGCGGCCGAGGCGATCAAGACGCATCGAGTTGGCGTCAAGTGCGCCACCATCACGCCCGACGAAGACCGCGTTACCGAGTTCGGCCTGAAGAAGATGTGGCGTTCGCCCAACGGGACGATCCGCAACATCCTGGGCGGCACGGTTTTCCGCGAGCCGATCATCTGCTCCAACGTGCCGCGGCTGGTACCGGGCTGGACTCAACCCATCGTGATCGGCCGTCATGCCTTCGGCGACCAGTACCGCGCCACCGACTTCAAGGTGCCCGGTCCCGGCAAGCTGACCATGACCTTCCAGCCGGACGACGGCGGCGAGCCCATCGTCTACGAGGTGCATGACTTCCCTGCCAGCGGCGTTGCCATGGGAATGTACAATCACGACGAGTCGATCCGGGGCTTCGCACGCGCCTGCTTCAACTACGGCCTGCTGCGCCGCTATCCGGTCTACCTCTCGACCAAGAACACCATCCTCAAGGCCTACGACGGACGCTTCAAGGACCTGTTCCAGGAAGTCTTCGACAGCGAGTTCGCGGACCGTTTCCGCGGCGCCGGCGTCACCTACGAGCATCGCTTGATCGACGACATGGTCGCCTCCGCGATGAAGTGGAACGGCGGCTTCGTCTGGGCCTGCAAAAACTACGACGGCGACGTGCAGTCGGACACGGTGGCACAGGGATTCGGTTCGCTTGGCCTGATGACCTCCGTGCTGATGACGCCCGACGGCAAGACGGTCGAGGCGGAGGCGGCGCATGGCACGGTGACACGCCACTACCGCCTGCATCAGCAGGGCAAGGAGACTTCGACCAATCCGATCGCCTCGATTTTCGCCTGGACCCGCGGCCTGAAGTATCGCGGCACCTTCGACGAGACCCCGGCGGTGGTGGACTTCGCCGAAAAGCTCGAGGCGGTCTGCGTCGGTACGGTCGAGTCCGGTTTCATGACCAAGGATCTCGCCTTGCTGATCAGCCCGGATCAGACCTGGCTGACCACCAATCAGTTCCTAGATAAACTCGACGAAAACCTACAAACGGCAATGGGGAAATGAGAACGATGATGCTGTTCGCTCCCTTGACCCGCGGGCTCGCCTCCTGCAGCGCCCGCGGACTCGCCATCGCGTTATTCACCCTGACAATCGGAGGACTCATGGCCCCCAACGACGCCAAGGCGCTCGATCCCGAAAACGCGCTCCGGCTAGAACTCGCGAACGGACCCGTCACCATCGAGTTGCTCCCGGACGTCGCGCCACAGCACGTCGAACGCGTCAAGACCCTGGCACGCCAAGGTTTCTACGACGGCCTCAAATGGCACCGCGTGATCGAGGGCTTCATGGCGCAGACCGGCGATCCCGGCGGCACCGGCGCGGGCGGCTCCGATCTGCCCGACCTGCAGGCCGAATTCTCGGCGGTCCCCTTCGAGGAGGGCACCCTGGGCATGGCCCGCACGCAGGACCCGAACAGCGCCAACAGCCAGTGGTTCATCGTGTTCGAACGGTCGGACTGGCTCGACAGTCAGTACACGGTGTTCGGCCAGGTGGTCGAAGGCATGGAGAACGTTCACGCCATCAAGAAGGGCGATCGCTCCGCAAACGGGCTTGTGAGCGACCCCGACACCATCGTCACGCTGCGCGTGCTGGCGGACGTACAGTAGAGACAACGGCAAGTGAAAAAGGGGGCAGATGCCCCCTTTTTCATAGCTGCGTCTTTCCGGCAGGCTTCCGACGAGGGTCGAATCCGAGGTCCAACCGAGGTCCGATTCCAGAGTGCGGACGACCGTTATCGGCCTCTCAGCCGACGAGGACCGCTTCGATCGCCTGCATGGCCTCGGCGGCCTTGCTTCCTTCCGGACCGCCGGCTTGCGCCATGTCGGGCCGCCCGCCGCCGCCCTTGCCGCCGATCGCCGCAGAGCCCGCACGGACCAGATCGACGGCATTCAGCGACCCGGTCAGGTCGCCGGTCACGCCGACCACGAGCGAGGCCTTGCCCTCGTTCACCGCGATCACCGCCACGACACCGGACCCGACCTGCTTCTTCAGATCGTCGGCCATGGGCTTGAGATCCTTCGGCGGCACGTCCTCCAGAACGCGGGTGATCAGCTTGACGCCGCCGATCTCGCGAACGTCCAGCGCTGCTGCGGCACCGTCTCCGGTCGCCAGCTTGCGCCGGGTCTCGGCCAACTCGCGTTCGAGCTTGCGACGTTCCTCGAGCAGGCCGGCGATGCGCTTCGGCAGCTCGCCGGGTGCCACCTTCAGCGCGGCCGAAGCTTCGCCGAGCAAGCTCTCCTGGCGCTCGGCCCAGACCAAGGCCGCCTCCCCCGCCACGGCCTCGAGGCGGCGGACGCCGGACGAGAGGGCGGACTCGCCAACGATCTTGAAGAAGCCGATATCGCCGGTGCGATGGACATGGGTGCCACCGCAAAGTTCCGTGGAGAACTGTCGGTTATCCTGCTCCAGCTCGTCGAGCCCGCCCATCGAGACGACCCGGACCTCGTCCCCGTATTTTTCGCCGAACAATGCAAGCGCGCCCGCCTCGATCGCCTCGTCGGGCGTCATGTAGCGGGTCAGGACCTCTGCATTGGCCCGTACACGCGCATTCACCGCCTGCTCGACGGTTTGGATGTCCTCCGGCGAGAGAGGTTTCGGCTGGCTGATATCGAAGCGCAGACGGTCGGGGGCGACCAGCGAGCCCTTCTGCGTGACATGGTCGCCAAGCCGCCGTCGTAGCGCCTCGTGCAGCAGGTGAGTGGCGGAGTGATGCGCCCGCAACTGGGCGCGGCGTGCGCCGTCGACCCGCAGTTCCAGCGCCTGACCGAGCTTGAGGGTACCGCGGGTGACCTCTCCGAGATGGACATGCAGATCCGCGGCGCGCTTCTGGGTATCGGCAATCGCCACCTCGAGGCCGCCGCTGCCGCCCTCCGCGGCGGCGAAGAGAACGCCGCTATCGCCCATCTGGCCGCCACTCTCGCCATAGAAGGGCGTCTGGTTGAGCACGACCTGGACCGCCGTTCCGACCTCGGCCTGCTCCACTTCCGCGCCCTCGACGATCAGGGCGGAAACCACACCCTCGGCCACCTCGGTATCGTAGCCCAGGAACTCGGTGGCTCCGAGCCGGTCGCGCAAATCGAGCCATAGGGTTTCGGTCGCCGCCTCGCCGGAGCCCGCCCAGGATTTCTTGGCCTGTGCGCGCTGACGCGCCATGGCCGCGTCGTATCCCGCGACATCGAGCTTGCGATCCTGGCCGCGCAGAATGTCCTGAGTGAGGTCCAGGGGAAAGCCGTAGGTGTCGTAGAGCTTGAAGGCGACTTCGCCGGACAGAGCGGCTGCGCCGTCCAGCTTGCCGGTTTCCTCCTCCAGCAGCTTCAGGCCGCGGTCGAGGGTATCCTTGAAGCGGTTCTCCTCCAGCTTCAGCGTCTCGCCGATCAAGGCCTGGGCGCGGCCCAACTCCGGAAAAGCAGCCCCCATCTCGGCGACCAGCTCGGGCACCAACCGGTGCAGCAGAGGCTCGCGGGCGCCCAGCATGTGCGCATGCCGCATGCCGCGGCGCATGATCCGGCGCAAGACGTAGCCCCGGCCTTCGTTGGAGGGCAGCACGCCGTCGGCGATCAGAAAGGCGCTGGCCCGCAGATGATCGGCGATCACGCGGTGGGAGACAGCCTGGGGTCCATCGGCATGAACCCCGGTTGCCTCGGCCGAAGCCAGGATCAGCCGGCGCATCAGGTCGATGTCGTAGTTGTCGTGCTTTCCCTGCAGGACCGCGGCAATACGCTCCAAACCCATCCCGGTGTCGATCGAAGGACGCGGCAGGTCGATCCGTTGGTCGGCGGCGACCTGCTCGTACTGCATGAAGACCAGGTTCCAGATCTCGATGAAGCGGTCCCCGTCTTCATCCGGGCTGCCCGGCGGACCGCCGGGAATCCCCTCGCCATGATCGAAGAAGATTTCGGAGCAGGGACCGCAGGGCCCCGTCTCACCCATGGACCAGAAGTTATCGCTGGTCGAAATGCGGATGATCCGGGAGTCGGGCAAACCGGCGATCTTGCGCCACAGATCGAAGGCCTCTTCATCCTCCGAGAAGACAGTCACCAGGAGCCGTTCGCTCGGCAGGCCGAATTCTTTGGTCACCAGATTCCAGGCAAGCTCGATCGCGACATCCTTGAAGTAGTCGCCGAACGAGAAGTTCCCCAGCATCTCGAAAAAGGTATGGTGCCGCGCCGTATAGCCCACGTTGTCAAGGTCGTTGTGCTTACCGCCGGCGCGGACACACTTCTGTGAGGTGACCGCACGGCTGTAAGGCCGGGTTTCCTGACCCGTGAAGACGTTCTTGAACTGAACCATGCCCGCATTGGCGAACATCAAGGTCGGGTCATTGCGCGGCACCAGCGGCGAGGAGGCGAGCGCCTCGTGACCCTGGCCGGCAAAGTAGTCGAGAAAAGCCTTGCGTATATCGTTCGTACTGGTCATGGCATCTACTTGGGTTCAAAGGGCTTGGCCAGCAAGCTAGAAGATTTCCAAACTTGCGGCCGGGAGGCCGTCGGCGGGCGGTTGGCGACTCCGGGTTGTAGCTTCCGCACGGAGGACTGTCCACAGATGCAGGCTGCGGGTGACTGCAGAGGTGACTGCCGCCCTTCGGCTGAGATAGGGATAGGAGCCGCAGCCAAGCTGGAGGCAAGACTCTCGTCTTCTCTTTAGCAGCGGTCTTTAAGTCGTCACCGAGGGAGATTAGAGTGCCGATTATGCAGTCGCATCGTCATACACGCCGACGCCTCGGCAGAGTCTTCGCCCTGGCGTCGCTTCTTTTTGCTTTTGTTGCCGTGGGGTTCGCTCAGGCGCAGACGCAAGACCAGCAACAACAGCCACAGCCGGAAACCGAAACGTTTCAAGACTGGACACTGGCCTGCATCCAACTGGAGGACGGGACCAGGAGCTGCCGCATGCTGCAGAACGTCGGCAACGAGCAGGGCCAGGTGGTCATGCAGGCTGCCATCATCCTGCTGCCGGACGGCAATCCGGGACTGCTGCTCAACCTCCCGCTCGGAGTTTGGTTGGCGGACGGGGTGAGCATTCAGATCGACGGCGGCGAGCAGCTCTCGGTGCCCTACGCCCGCTGTCTGCAGCCGCCGGACCAGTGTCGGGTGGAACTGGTTCTCGACCAGACCCGCGTAAGCCAGTTGCGGGCCGGCACGCAGATCAACGTCACCTTTTTCGACCCGCGTCAGCAGCCGATCCGCGCAAGGATCTCTCTGCTCGGCTTCACTGCCGCCTTCAATGGCCTGACGGGCTGATCTCCGATATCCGCTGACAAACGGACGGGTCGGAGTGCAGAGCCGCTCCGGCCGAGGCCGGAAGCACGCATCCCCTCGAGGCTCATCCAACTTCGAGGGGATGCGGTTTCGTACTGCTATTGGGTCGTCAACTTTCGGAAACCGCCGGCTTCAGGAAACCGTCAGCTTCAGGAAACCGTCAGCTTTCTGGGGCCGAGCTCTCCGTCGGGGCGCCCGGGCTTGGCTCATCGGGCCCTTCGAGCATGGCGTCAGCCACCAGACCGGCATTGGCCCGAACCGCGCGCTCGATCTTATTCGCGATCTCAGGGTTTTCCTTGAGGAAGGTCTTGGCGTTCTCGCGGCCCTGACCAATCCTTTGGCCATCGGCCGAGAACCAAGCACCCGACTTCTCCACCACGCCGGCCTGTACCCCAAGATCGAGCAGTTCACCCGTCTTGGAGATCCCCTGCCCGTACATGATATCGAATTCGACGACACGGAACGGCGGAGCCAGCTTGTTCTTGACCACCTTTACGCGCGTCTGGTTGCCGACGACGGTGTCGCGGTCCTTGATCGCACCGATTCGCCGTATATCGAGGCGCACCGAAGCGTAGAACTTCAGCGCATTACCGCCCGACGTCGTCTCCGGGCTCCCGAACATGACGCCGATCTTCATACGGATCTGGTTAATGAAAATGACCAGGGTATGCGACTTCGAAATCGAGGACGTCAGCTTACGCAAGGCCTGACTCATCAGCCGTGCCTGCAAGCCCGGCATCTGATCGCCCATCTCGCCCTCGAGTTCGGCCCGGGGCACCAGTGCGGCAACGGAATCGATCACCAGCACGTCGACTGCGCCGGAGCGAACCAGTGTGTCGGCGATTTCCAAAGCCTGCTCACCGGCATCGGGCTGGCTGATCAGCAGTTCGTCGATATCAACGCCCAGCTTCGTAGCGTAGCTCGGATCCAACGCGTGCTCGGCATCGATGAAGGCAGCGGTTCCGCCGGCCTTCTGCGCTTCAGCGGCGATGTGCAGCGCCAGCGTTGTCTTGCCGGACGATTCCGGGCCATAGATCTCGACAATGCGTCCGCGCGGAACACCGCCGATACCGAGCCCGATATCAAGACCGAGCGAACCGGTAGAAATGGTCGCGATATCGACCACGTCGCGCTGGCCCAGCTTCATCACGGACCCTTTGCCAAAGGCCCGTTCGATCTGGCTAAGGGCCTGATCCAGTGCTTTCGTTTTGTCCACCTTGTCCCCGTCGATCAATCGCAAAGCCGTCTGGCTCATCGCGTCCACTCCCTTATCCCACGCCGGCTCAGGCGTCGCAATCGGAGCGCAAATGTACCTGTCTTGTTCTTTTTTGGCAACGGAAAACAAGCCCGAAAAGAGAACAAAACTCGCTCAAGCCTGGATCATTGAATTAGGGCGGAAAAGACGGCCAAGGCACCGGCCTCCACGACTCGGATCGCGAAGCGGTCGACCACGCCGGGCAAGAATAGGGACGCGGTCGGGCTCAAGGCGAAGATCGCCGGCGACACTGAACTCTCGCCAGCGGCTGTGGCTCTAGCCCTCCCTCTCCGCGCGCCGGATCAGGATCGCATGCGGCCGTTCCGTCTGCAGCAGGAAGCGGGAGTCGCTCGCCAGGAAATCGCAGGTCGCCTTGCGGCAGCCCTGATAGTCGTTGAAATCGTCGATGATGATGGCGCCCTCGAGGGACATATGATCGGCGATCTGTTCCAGACAGAACTTGACCGGTTCGTACCAATCGCAATCGACGTGAGCGAGCGCGATCCGGGTTCCCGGCGCCAAAGTCAGCGTGTCCTCGAACAGGCCTTTGTGAAGCGCGATCCTTTCGCCGTCGACGGCCAGTCCGCAATCAGCGAAGTTCCGGACCACCCGGTCGTAGAGATCGTCGACATAGCCGTAGTAGTCGTCGCCCTCGATCCCCTTGGACCGGCCCGCCTCGATCACGGCGTAACGTTCATGGCTGTCGCGCTCGTCCTGTTCGGAGGGCGGCGGTATCGTCCCGAAGACGTCGAACCCGTGGTAATGACGGTTCTGCATCTTGCTGGCCATGATGATCGAGGATCCTCCAAGTGCGATCCCGAATTCATAGAGGTCACCGGCTACGCCTTCACGGTTCAGCCGATCGATCTGCCTCGTCAGGCTGTAGAGCTTGGAGGTCGCCAGATAGGTCAGACGCTGCTGCTGGACCCGTCGCGCGATCGGGTCGAGCCGATGCGTCATCCAACCATCCCGCAACCGGCGTTTCGCCTTCTGGTAGCCTGACGCAAGCAATCCCATCGGCACTATCCCGCGTTTATTTTGCCTCCCTCACACTGCCCGTTAACCGAGTGAACGGCCGACGAGAAGTGCGGAACAAACTTGGGACTGGAAAAAAGCCGGAAAGCGGGGCGAAGCCACAACGGTCAGCGGCGGAGATACGGCAGGCCCGATGCGGCAAGCGTGATGTGGCAAACCATAGGCGTCAGGCGCTGCCCTCGCCCATGACCTCCTTCACCTTTCCCGCCAGTTGCTTAAGCGTGAAGGGCTTCGGCAGGAAGTGAATCCCCTCCTCTTCCCCCACACGCTGGCGGAAGCTGTCTTCGGCATAGCCGGAGATGAAAATCACCTTCAGCTTGGGACGGTCCTGGCGGACTTCGCGAACCAGGCTCGGGCCGTCGAGGCGCGGCATCACCACATCGGTGACGAGCAGATCGAGCTCGGCGAGATTGCCATCGTTGCGCAGCATATCCAATGCCGCCTCCCCCGAACGCGCCTCGTGAACCTCGTACCCTTTGTTGCGTAGCGCTCGCGCCGAGAAAGACCGCACGGCGTCCTCGTCCTCGACCAAAAGGACGCTGCCGATACCCGTGAGGTCGCGTGCGTCGCGAACTTCCGGTTCGACGACCGGCTCGCCCCGACGCAGATGACGCGGCAGGTAGATGGTGAAGGTCGTGCCTGTATCGAGTTCGGAATCGACGACAATGAAACCGCCGGTTTGCTTGACGATACCGTAGACGGTGGACAGTCCCAGGCCGGTTCCCTCCCCGACCTCCTTGGTCGAGAAGAAGGGATCGAAGATCCGGTCCAGATTTGCCTGCGAGATGCCGCAGCCGCTGTCGCTGACCTCGATCACGACGTAGTCGCCGGCTGCGACCTCCTCTCCCTTGCGCCTCTGCGGCGTCTCGAAGGCTGCGTTGTAGGTCCGGATGATCAGGCGGCCGCCGCCGGACATCGCGTCCCTGGCGTTGACGGCAAGGTTGATGATGACCTGCTCCAACTGGCCTTGGTCGGCGCGAACCTGCCCGAGATCGCGGCCATGGACCATATCCAACTCGATCGTTTCGCCGATCAACCGGCGCAACAGGTGACTGAGTTCCGCCAGAATATCGGTGACGTTGAGCATCCGCGGCTGCAGCGTCTGCTGACGCGAGAAGGCGAGCAGTTGCCGGACCAGATTGGCGGCCCGGTTGGCATTCTGTTTGATCTGCATGATGTCGGCGAAGGATTGATCGCCAGGCCGGTGGCGCAGCAGCAAGAGATCGGAGAATCCGATCATCGCGGTCAGCAGGTTGTTGAAGTCGTGCGCGATACCGCCCGCGAGCTGGCCGACGGCCTGCATCTTCTGCGACTGGGCGAACTGCACCTCCAGAGCCTTCTGCTCCGTGGTGTCGAGCAGGTGACAGACGAAACCGCCCGGCTTGCCTGCGCCGTCATCGATCACGCTCACGGAGAGCGTGCAAAGCAGTTCGCGGACGCCGCGCAAACGCAGATCAGCGGACTGACCGGGCCCCGTGCTGCTGGCCACCAGCGTCTCGCGAAGAAGCGTGCGCTCGTCCTCCGCGACCCAACGGCCGAGGGGCTGGCCGATAACATCCTGGCCCTTGAGGCCGAGCAGGGTTTCGAAGGCTGGATTGCACTCGCGCAGCCGTCCGCCGCGGTCGAGCTCGACAATGGCGATCGGCGCCTCGTCGAAGAAGCGTTTGAAGCGGCGTTCCGAGTCGGCGAGAGCCTCCGCAGCCGCACGCTCACGCGTCAGGTGACGCACCACCGAACGCGTGCGAAGCGCACCGCCTTCCTCCTCATCAGCCGCAACGGCCTGAACGATCAGCGCATCGAAGACCTCTCCGTCGCAACCACGCAGTTTCACTTCGATCTGGTCGTCGGCTTCCGCCACCGGAGCGTAGGCAGGCGTCTCCGGCCGCGGCGGCTCCGCCAGGACGTCATGCAAGGCCGCGCCGGCGACCAGATCTTCGGCCGTGCGGCCGAGCCACTCGGCGAGGGTTTGATTGACGAAGCGGAAACGGCCCTGCCCGTCCACCGAATAGAAACCGATCGGCGCGCGCTCGAACAGGTCGACCAGACGCCGTTGCTCGGCCTGGATAGTGCTCTCCATCTGACGGCGCGTGGTGATGTCGGAGACCTGCCAAAGCAGCGCGCCGCGAGGCATTCCGGCCGGCCAGACGCTGACCTCGACCCAAACCTCCTCGGGCTTGCTCGCTGTTCCCCGCAGTCTCAACTCCGCCGTCCCGCCGGCGCCGTTACGCGCGTTCGTTGCCAGCCGCGCCAAAGCCTCGGCACTGCTCTCGCTGTCACCCCCCAGCCTGGTGGGCGTCACGGCCAGACGATCGGCCAGAACGGCATCGAGCGGACGCAGCCGCCCGTCGCAGAAATCTGCGCAGGACGCATTGGCCTGCAGGATGCGGCCTTGCGCATCGAGCAGTTGATGCGGCTCGGGTAACGTATCGAGCAAAGCCCGCAACCGCATCTGGGCTTCCCGGCAGCGCCAAAGGAAGACACCGGCGACCAGGGCAGCCGATACGGCCAAACCGGCGACGGCCTGCCAGATCAACAGCGTTTCCATTCCACTGTCCCAAACCCTCCGAACAGTCGCTGCAGCGGAGTCGCAACACCGCTCGCGACAACGGTATCACAGCCACCGTACGCCCCGGCGGCACAAAGCTTAGTCAGAGAATCCATGGGTTTTTCGGGTCTCACCTCCGACCCTTGCCCTTCAGCCGCATGACGTAGCCGATAACCTGGGCCACGGCCTTGTAGTGCTCCGGCGGTACTTCTTGATCCAGGTCGACGGAGTCATGCAACGCCCGCGCCAAAGGTCTGTTCTCGACCAAGGGAATGTCGTTCTCCTCGGCGACCTCGCGGATGCGGAGCGCTAGGTGATCGATGCCCTTCGCGACGACCTTCGGCGCCGTCATGGCCTCCATCTCGTACTTCAGTGCAATGGCATAGTGGGTCGGGTTCGTGATCACGACATCAGCCGTCGGCACAGCGGCCATCATACGACCCCGCGCGCGCTCCTGCCGGATCTGGCGCAGACGCGCCTTCACCATCGGGTCGCCTTCGGTCTGTTTGAACTCGTCCTTGACCTCCTGGCGCGTCATCCGCAGCTTCTTGATGTGCTGGTAGCGCTGGAAGGTGAAGTCGATGGCCGCGATCACCGTCATCATGGCCAGCACGGCGATCAGGACGATCAGCGCCGTTTCCTGCAAGACCTCCAGCAGGACCTTCATTTCCATCTGCGCCAGTTCGTTCAGCCGGTCTCGCTTCGGCCAGATCGCCATGACGACAACGCCGGCCACCAAAGAGATCTTCAGGATCCCCTTCGCGAACTCCATGAGCGAACGGCTGGAGAACTGCCGCTTGAAGCCCTCGATCAAGGAGATTTTCGAGAGCTTCGGCTTCAGCGACTCGACCGAGAACAGCAAACCGGTCTGCAACACGCTGCCGCCCAAGGCGGCGACCAGGACCACCAGGACCACCGGGAGCAAGGCCAGACCGAGGTTGACCAGAATGTCGATCACGATCTGCCGACTGCCGTCTTCCGACAGGTCGATCAGATGCGGACGCTCGACGACGACGACCAGGGACTGCGAAATCGACTCCGCCAGCCACGGACCGAACACGCCAGCGATGGAGGCGAAAGCCAGGATCATGAACCAGTGGCCCAGTTCCTGCGACTTCGCGACCTCACCCTTCTCGCGCGATTCGCGCAGCCGTTTCGGGGTCGGGTCTTCGGTTTTTTGGGAGTCGTCTTCGCCTTCGTCGGCCATGATCTAAAAGCTCCTCCTCTCCATCATGGCAGCAGCAGATCGGTCACGGTCGACTCGAAGCCGGTGATGAACACACCCATCATGACCGGCAAGGCAAAAGCCATGACCACCAGACCCATCGCGATCTGCAAGGGCATGGCCACGAAGAAGATCTGCATCTGCGGCATCAGGCGCGCCAGGAGACCGAGGCCGAGATTGAAGATTCCGGCGACTACGATAAAGGGCGCGGCGATCTGACAGGCCAGCAGGAAGGCATGGGCCAGCACCCTGGCTATGACGTCGGACAGGTCGCCGATCGGCAGGGGCTCGCCCGGCGGAAAAAGCATGTAGGAATCGATTATCGCCGTGAAGAGCAGGTGATGCAGATCGAGGGCGAAAATCAGCAGCAGCGCGATGAGATTGAGGAAGGACCCGGTGATCGAGCCCTGCTGCGCCGAGGAAGGGTCCATGACCAAGGCGTTGGCCATGGAGGTGGAGAAAGCGATGATCATGCCGCCGATCACCAGCGCACTCATCAGCAGGCGCGCGACGGTCCCGAGAAACAGTCCGACAACCAGTTCGCCTAGAATCAGCAGAAACATCGGCGGGATCGAAGTCGGCAGGGCGGGAAGCGAGGGAGACGCGATCGGAAAGGCGATCAGCGAGATCATGAGGGCGAGCATCAGCCGGCTGCGCGCCGAAATGAAGGGTTCCCCGATCCCGGGCAGGACCATCAGAGCCGCACCGATCCGCACGAACACCAACAGCAGGCCGAAGACGTGGGCCGGCAGTAGCGCTTCGAACAGCGGCGTTTCCAGCATCGGCGCCCGCTAGCCCAAGGACACGATGCGGTCCATCAGCGTGACCGTGAATTCGCTGAGCACCGTCAGCATGAAGGGCGCCAGTCCCATCAGCGCAAGAAAAAGCGCCAGGATCTTGGGCACGAAAGAGAGCGTCATTTCCTGCATCTGGGTCAGGGCCTGGAACAGCGAGATAAACAGGCCGATGATCAAGGCGATCACCAGGGAAGGTCCGCCGACCTTGAGCGCGACCCAAATGGCCTCGCGCGAGACCTCGATCACGTCGACCGCTTCCATCCAATGACTTCCCGACCGCCTTGCTGATACCGAAACCGCTTGTCCGATCAAACGCCGGGTCGAACCCCGGGAGCGGCTTTGCTAGATCGGCATCCGAAGGATGTCTTGGTAGGCTTGGACGGCGCGGTCGCGCAGGGTCACGACGGTCTGCAAGGTCATTTCCGCCTTGCTGACGGCCACGACCACGTCGTTGATGTCGGCTTGGCCGGCCGCGGCTTTCAGGCTCGCGGTCTCGCCTTGCTGCAGGCGGTCCTGCGCCGCTTCGGCGGCGTCCCGCACCATAGCGGCGAAGTCGGTTGCGCTGCCCGCCTGGGGCGCAAAGCCGTCGCCGTTCGCGGCGCCGCCGTCGAGCGGACGCTGTTGGGCCCGCTGATAAGCGGTCAGCGCTTCGGTAAGGTTCACGCTCATCGCTCGGCTCCGACGATCCGGCTCGCCCGGCTCGCCCCTCTCTGAAATCCCGCCCCTCCTGGACCGGGTGGCAGCCGCCCTCTTGGCGGCTGGTTGAAAGCGTTACACCGGCGAGCCAGTGTCGGATCGCGTCGCGCGGCTAGCGCAGGATCGCGATGGTCTGCTCCAGCATCGCCCGCGACGACTGGATGACTCGCAAGTTGGCCTCGTAGGACCGCTGCGCCTCGCGCATGTCGGACATCTCGATCAGTGAGTTCACGTTCGGCATCAGGACATATCCTTCGCCGTCGGCAGCGGGGTGACCTGGATTGTAACGCCGGCTGAACTCCGATTCATCGACACCGACGTCCTTCACTTTCACCAATTCGGCGTCCAGTGCGCGGTCGAGTTCGTTGGTGAAGGTGACCATCTTGCGCCGAAAGGGCTCTGCGCCCGGCGTCTGGCCGGTCGAGCTGGCATTGGCGATATTCTCGGAGATCACCCGCAGCCGGGTGCCCTGGGCGCGCATGCCCGAAGCCGAGATGTCCAGCGTCTTGTAAAGATCCATGCCTAGCTACCCTCCCTTTCCGGTCGCGCCTCAACCGCCGCCTTAACCACCACGGCCAAGCGCAGTCGAGAACATCCGCAGGTGCTTGCTGTAGAGGTTCGTCATGGTTTGATAGTCGATCTGCGTCTGCTGCACTTTGACGAGTTGTTCTTCCAGCACTACGGCGTTGCCCGAGGGCGCCGTCTCATAACGATCGCGCGGCTTGTGCTCGCGCGCCTGACCATTGCCCGTACTGGCCGGCGTCAGATGCTCCGGATCCGTGCGACGCGGCTGCACGATGGCCAGCTGTCCGCGAATCATGCGCTCGAACGGGCCCTCGCGAAGATCCTTCGCGGCGAAACCCGGCGTATCCGCGTTCGCGACGTTTTCCGACAGCACCTTCTGGCGCTGGGCGAGCCAGTCCATCTTACGCGCGATAACGTCAAACAGGCCGGGGCGTTCCGCCACGGGCAGGACCTCCATCTACGGCAACGTCGGCGTATAAAGAACTCGGTAGAGCGCCAACGAGTTAGCCTCGAGTGTCTGCCCCGGCTTGTTAATATCTAGTAAAGCAGGTTAAATCGCGGTGATCCGGCTGGATCGGACCTGAATACGAGTCGAGTTGACGGCAGGAATCTCAGCGCACCATGCTGTACCTTACGCGCAAAATTGGAGAGTCCGTCGTTATCAACGACGACATCGAGGTGACTGTCGTCGACATCCGCGGCAAATCCATCAAGCTGGGTTTTACCTTCCCCCCGGAAGCCAGCGTCTTGCGGCGAGAAATCTACGAACGTATTCAAGAGGAAAATCGGGCGGCGGCAGGCGGCAGCGACGCCTTGGCCGATGTGCTGGGCGGCAGCCGAACGCTTGCTGCAAAGCCGTCAACGGATCAAGCAGCCGTCGAAAAGACGACCCTCAACAAGAAATCCGCCGACGAAGCGCCGGCGGAAAAGGCCCCTCAGTCGTCACGTCAAGACTGACGCCGTCCTCTCCTTAGGATTGGGGCCGTATTGCGAGAGGGCCGGCGGCGACATCTGATTTCGAACGTCTACAGATAACCCGCAATGCGGAAACCGAAGAACCCCATTCCGATCGCGGACACGACGAGGCCGAGCCCAGCCAAACCGACGAGCGTGAAAGCCAGGCGCTGCCGGAGACGCCAGGCAGTCATGCCGGGTAACCAGCAAGCCAGGGCTAGAATGAAGGTCACGCCGCCGAACAGCCAGATGGCATTAACGTGTCAGATGATCGTTCACGCGGTCGTTCAGACCGATCCGGCCCTCGTCGATCAGCCGTGCGACCGCCATAGCGGTGAACCACTTGCTCACCGACCCCAGACGGAAGCGCGTGGCGGCGGGATCGACCGGAACCGTCTCCGACACACCTTCGTGCCCGTAGCCGCGCAGCCAGGCCTCCTCGCCGGGCCGCACGATCGCGATCGACGCGCCGACGTAGGGCGCCCCACCCCTTTCCGGATCGAAGAGCCGGTCGACCAAAGCCTCGACGGACGGCAGTTCCGCCAGGGCCGACCGATCGACTCTGGTGACGACCGGCCGGCCCTGAGTCAGGAGAAGATAAACCAGCCGCACGCTCAGCAACGCGCAGCCGAGCAGAACGACAGCAGTGATGCGCATGCTAGAACCTGACCGTCAGACCGCCGGAGAAGGTCCGGGGAGCCCCCGGCAGAGCATCGAACAGAAAGTTCGGAGCCGTGGCATACTCTTCGTCGAAAATGTTCTCGACACGCAGGAACAGCCCAACGTTCTCGATCGGCTCGTAGCTGGCGAAGAGATCGAAGCGGTGATAGCTCGGCACCGTCTCGGACGGCAGATCGTCCGCATCGTCGATGACAAAGACCGCACCATTGGCCGGGTTCACGATCACGTCCGGCTGGCGCAGGTTCCTGGTCCGGCGCTCGCCCTCGAAAACCCAGCTTCCGCCCACACTCAGGCCGTCGAAAAAGCCCTCGTCGAAGCGATAGCGGGTCAGCAGGCCGATCTTATGCCGCGGGACGCCTTGCAAGTCGCTGCCGGCTTCCTCGAAACCCTGACGGACGTCCGCATCCGTAAAGGAGTAACTGAAGAGAACGTCCCACTGATCGGTCAGGCCGCCCGTCAGCTCCAGCTCCACACCGCGGCTGCGGTGCTCACCGTCGTCGCGCGCACGTCCCGCCGCCGGGTTGGCGACATCGAAGCTGGCTGGATCCAGGTAAATCAGCCCCGTCTCCTTCTGATGAAAAAGCGCGAGCGTAGCGGAGAGACGGCCGTCGAACCACTCCTGCTTGACGCCTGCCTCGAAGAGCTGGAACTCGGTCGGCGGCAGGACTTCTTCGGTGATCGGATCGACGCGGATCGCATCGGGCTCTGCTCCGAAGCCCTCACGGTAGTTCCCGTAGAGGGACAAAGTCGGCGTCGCCTTGTAGACGAGGCCGAACTGCGGTTGAAAACTGTCGCCGTCGAAGATCGTCTTTTCATTCGCCACGAGATCGTCGGACTCGACGCGGAAGCTTGTGTAGCCAGCGCCGATCAGGAACTGCCACCGCGGCGAAATCTCGATGCGGTTCTGAGCCGAGAAACCGAGATAACGCCCCTCCACGTCCCGAGAAATGCGGACGTTGGCATCGGCGCCGCACTGACCGTAGACCGGGTTCGAGACGCTGATGTCACAGGGGTCGGCATAGTAGCTTGCGTTGGTAAAGTTGAAGCTGCTGCGGCGATCGCGGTTCTCCTGCAGGGAACTCCGGAAATCCGTGCCGAAGGTCAGGTTATGGCGCATGTCGGCGAAGTCGACCGTTCCGTCGAGAACCACGTCGGCCGAGTAAGCCCGGCGTTCCTGATCCCGAATGAAGCGGTTGCGGAAGATGGTATCGCCGGCCACGACCGCATCCGTGGCGACCGCACCGGGACCGAGCAGCGGCAACGGCGTACCGGCGTCGAAGGAAAACGGTGCCAAAGCCCGACTGTCGATACCCTCGCCCTCCAACGTCTGACGATTGAACCCGACACGCCCGGTCACGCTCCAGGCATCGCCCAGGAAGTGCTGCAGCGTGACCTGCGCCGACTGGGCGGCGTTTTCGGTGTCGCCGACCTCCGGTTCGCTGAAGTTCGTGTCCACAGAGGCCGCAAGGTCGCCTCCGACGATGGGAGTACCGCGGTCGAAGGGGGCATTGCGTTCCGTGATTTCCCCCTCGACCAGGACCGAGGTATCGCCCGTCACGTCCCACCGCACACTTGGAGCGACCGCATAGAAGTCGCGCGTGACGAAATCCCGGAACGTGTCCTCGTACTCACCGGCGGCATTCAAACGGAATGCCAGCGCCCCATCCTCGGTCAAGGGCTGCGAGACATCGACCGTGCCCCGGAAACCGCCGTCCTGGTTCTTGCCGGATAAGCGGGTCTCCGCGAAAGGCTCGTAGAGAGGGCGTTTGGTGACGACATTGACCTGAGCCCCCCCGCCGCCGCTGCCGTAGAGTGCACCGCTTGGACCGCGCAGGGTTTCGACCCGCTGAACACGATAGCTGTCGGTGATCCCCAGAATGCCCCGGCGCGTTCCGTTGATAAGAATATCCGACTCGAAACCGCGCGACAGAAAGCGATCGCGCGTTCCTCCGAAGTTGTTGCCGCGAGTCAGGCCTGGAACGATATCGGCGATGTCCTCGAGCAGCTGCACGTCGGCCGCTTCAAGAACATCCTGCGTAACAACGGAGACTGAAGCCGGCGTGTCCAGCAGGGGAGCGTCCGAACGGGTCGCCGTGGAGGCGTTGCCGGCCCGGAACCCATCGACGGGATCGAAGAAGGTGCCATAGAAGGTCGATCCTTCGATACGCAGCGTGTCCAGTTGAACGGCACTGCCCTCCGTACCGCCCGGAGCGGTCGTCGGAAACAGGGTGATCGCGCCGCTGTCCGCCCGCGTGTAGCCGAGTCCCGTTCCGGCCAGCAGCAGCGCGAGCGCCTGCTCCGGGTTGTAGGTGCCGACGACTTCGGCAGCCGTCTGTGCGGCCGCAAGGCGCGAGTCGAAAAGGAGTTCCAGACCGCTCTGCTCCGCAAACTCCAGAAGCGCCGATGACAGTGGTTGGGAAGGGATCGAAAAACTGCGCGCCTCTTGCTCCTGTGCCGCTGCCGGAGCCACGAGCGTCACGCCGGCACCGCAAACACCGAGCATCATACTGAGAATCACCGCACTTGCCTGAGTCTTCACGCCCTACCCCTCGCCCCCTACCTCTGTTGCCCTGTCGACGCTTTCGCGAATGCGTCAAAATCGCAATTCCCAGTAAGCAGACGCCTTGGGCGGCAAGGACCATTACAGCGAGGAAGCAGAAAAACTCCGGCAGGCCCGGTGGCACAGAGACGTCTGCCGCGCCCCGAACGCCTGCAACGTCCGCACGATCGCTTGCGAGGACGCCTGTACGGAGCTGTCCCTCTGGAGCGGATGCCAAGCAGTCGCCGGACTACGGGGCGGCTCAAACGGATCCGTCGCCGTTCTAGGACGGCGGGTCGGCGAAAACGAAGGTCAGTCGGTCGCCCAACCGGACCAATCGAACCGGAAGCGTTTCTTCGATCGTTTCGAGCACCGCATCGACCCGCGTAATGGAAAAAGCGCCGGTCACGGGAATCTCGGCGATCGAAGCGTCCACGATCACGATGCGGCCACGCCGATAGCGGTCAAGCTCACGGAAAGCGTCGTCAAGCGAGGTCTCGTCGAAGACCAAACGTCCGCTTCGCCAGGCCAAGGACGTTCCGATGTCGCTTCGCTCGAACGGGCGAACTCCGCCCGCCGCGACACCCACGCCCTCGCCGGCGGCAACGACGGTCGGCTGCAGATCCGGCCCGGAAACCTCGACACGGCTGGACGTCACGACGACGTCGAACGTCCGGTCGTGCCGCCTCACGGAAAAGGAGGTTCCCAGAGCTGTCGCGGTCCCAAAGCCGGCGTCCACGACAAAGGGACGCTCGGGATCGGCTGAAATCTCGAAGTAGACTTCGCCGGAGTGCAGCAGCACGCGACGGCGATCCCCGGTGAAGTCGACCGATAGACTGGACCCGGTGTTCAGATGCAGCCTGGATCCATCCGCCAGATCGACCTGCAGGTGCTCGCCCACCTCCGTATCGTAATCCGGCTGGGGACCGACACCCGCCAGGGCGAAGACTCCCACGGCAAGTACGACAAGGAACGACGCCGCCAAAGCCATCGGCCGCAGGGCAGTCGGGCGGCTCGAGCTGTCTCTGACTCTCGATATCCGAGCAAAGGCCGCCTTTCCAGAGTTTCGGGACCGGCGCTGGCCGAAACGGGAGCCCGGGCTTGGCTCTGGGCGTGAGGTGACATGATCGAGATCCGCCCAGAGCCGCTCGACATCGCTGTAGGCTTTCGCGTTCTGCGGACTCGATTCGAGCCACCTGCGAAAGGTCGCCACCTCCGCCTGAGACAAGGCCTCGTCGCGCAGGCGGACAAACCACTCAGCCGCGGCCTCTTTCGCTGCTTGTCCATCTCGATCAGACATTAAGAAGGGCTCGGTCAATCCGCCTGTTGCGCAGGAGTGGTTCCTTGCCTGCCGTCACCGCATAAGACGTATCGGAGGCACAGCGGCATTATCTCAAACCGGCCATCCGCGAGTCACGCGATGTCGGAGAGGCTGTCGCGGCAGTGTGCCAGCGCGCGCATCATATGAACCATCACCGTGTTTTTGCTGATGCCGAGCCGCAGCGCAATCTCACCGTAGCTCATACCTTCGAACTTGTGGAGGAGCAGCACCTCGCGTTGCCGGCGCGGCAAGCCCTCGATCGCGCGTTCGAGGTGACCGACCTGATCCTTTGCCAGCAGGGTCCGTTCCTGGCCGGGCCTCCGGTCGGCAACCGCATCGGATCGATCTGCCGTGACAGGTTGGGGCCGCTTCTTCTGATCGCGATAGTGGTCCGTTACGAGGTTGGACGCGATTCGATAAAGATAGGCGCGCGGGCTCTCGACGGCGCGCGAAGGATCGGCGCCGATCAGCCGAACGAAAGCTTCCTGCGTCAGATCGGCCGCGGTTTCGACGCAGCTCAATCTGCGTGTCAGGTAGCCTTGAAGCTCCTGCCCATACTGCAGATAGAGGTCTTGAACGTCACTGTTCCGCACCGTCTGCCAGGTACTCCCTGAATTTCCCCGACGTTCTCTATCGTGAATGCGAATAATTCGCAATCGCGATATGTCAGAAGAGCGAGATCCTGGGGTCTCAGCGCCGGTAAGCCTCCCTTTTCAGCTGTCGGACGAGGAGGCCTGCCCAACCGTTTCCGGATCGATCCCGCAAGATGGTCGCTTGCCTATGAAACGGCGGCGACGTCAACAGCCTAAAAAGCATTTGTTAATCATGTTACGCGAAGCTGTGCCCTGCAATTCGACGGCTACGCGAGCGGACCCGCCAAGTTCGCCCGAGCCGAGTTAGCTGCTGACGGCAGCAGGTGTGTCGGGGGCCTCACGTGAGCAGTAACACTGCAGTCATCTTGGACCAACTCGACCGCATATCCGGTCGGATGGAGTTAGCGCGGCGCCAAGTCCAAACCGGGCAGGCGATCGAACTCACGCCCCTGGAGGCTGAGATCGACCACATCTGTTCCAATATCGCGGCTCTGCCCAACGACGAGCGCGTGGCATTTCATCGTCCCCTCACCGGCCTGATCAGCGAGTTGGACGACTTGACGCAGTTACTGCGTGCCGGGCTGGAGCGAATCGCGAAAGACCTCACCGAAAACAGCCAACGCCGCCAGGCGACGGCAGCCTATGGCAAACCGAACGGACCGTCGCGCGGGTCTAGAAGCTAGATGCAAGTCACCGACTACTTCAATTTCGTCGCGGCCTTGGCGCTGGTTCTAGCGTTGATCCTGGGTCTCGCCTGGGCCGTCAAACGCTTCGGCCTGGGCGGCGCCATGACACGCAGCCTGCCCGCCGGCGGCGGGCGGCGTCTTGCGGTGGTCGAGGTCCTGACACTCGACGCACGCCGCAAGATGGTCCTGGTCAAGCAGGACGACCGCCAACACCTGCTTTTGCTCGGTGCGAACAGCGACCTTGTGATCGAGAGCGGCGCGGCCCGCGAGACGCAGGGGACAAGCGCGTGAGGCGATCGCCGGCAATCTGGAGCGCGCTGCTGATCGCGGCTGTTGTCGCGACCCTGCCCGCGACGGCCTTCGCACAGGCCTTGACGTTCGATTTCGGCGCCGCGACGGGCAGCCAGACGCAAACGCTTCTCCAGCTCATCGCGCTGGTGACCATCCTGTCGCTGGCCCCTTCGATCCTCGTGATGGTCACTTCTTTCACAAGAATCGTGGTGGTGCTGTCCTTCTTGCGTAGTGCGCTCGGTATTCAACAGACACCGCCGAACTCCGTTCTCATCTCCCTGGCCTTATTTCTGACCGCTTTCATCATGATGCCGACCCTCGAGGCGATCTACGAGGAGGCCCTCGTCCCGCTGCTGGCCGAACAAATCGATACCCTTGAGGCAATCGATCTGGCCTCCGGCCCCCTACGCGCGTTCATGCTGCTCCATGTGCGGCCGGAGGACCTGCAGCTCTTCATCGATATCTCGGGCGTGGAGACACCGGCAACGCCGGAAGAAACGCCGATGCGCAGCCTGATCCCCGCCTTCATGATCAGTGAGCTGCGCCGCGCCTTCGAGATCGGTTTCCTGCTGTTCTTGCCGTTTCTGGTCATCGACATGGTGGTGGCTTCGATCCTCATGTCGATGGGTATGCTGATGCTGCCGCCCATCATGATCTCGCTGCCCTTCAAGCTGATCTTCTTCGTTCTGGTGGACGGCTGGTATCTGGTCGCCGGCTCCCTGGTCCAGAGTTACGGGGGCTAGCATGACGATGGCGGGGACGCGCAGCGGGAGCGGCACCTACGAAGTGCAAGTCTATGCCAACGGCCACTGGCGCACGGTCGGAGCCTTCGACGACCGCTTGCTGGCGATCGACGAAGCCAAAGAGCTGGCGGAAAACCCACGCTTTCTGAGCGTGAAAGTCATCAGTGAAAAGTTCGACGACCTGCGCAGCCTCTACGTGCAGCAGACCATCTTTCGGTCGGCATCCCTGCGGGACGAAAGACCGGAGTTCAAGGAGAAACAGGCGGAAGACATCTACAAGCGGATCGGCAAGCGCCATCGCGAAAAGCTGGGACGACAGCGCGCACTGCAGGAAGTCCGAAGGGCCGAACGCCGTGAACGTTGGTCGTCGACCGGCTTCACCCTCAACATGACAATCCGCTTTCTTCTGATCCTCGGGCTCGGCCTGGGGGCTCTCTACTGGCTTCTGACCCAGTACTGAAGCTTAGGGCCGCCGTGCCCTAAGACTGATGCTAAGCCGATCCAGGCGACACACCCGACATCGGCCTGCGGAGTACTGTCCGCAGGCTGAACCTATTCGAAGCCGTACCTTCCCCAGCTACCGGGCTCGAGCGACCCGGGTACCGCCAGGCGAGGAAGGAAGTCCGCGAAGCAAAGTCCCGGGGCGACGGCTAGTTGAGGTCGCTCAACTGAGTTTCGCTCAATCGCTCTCTGTAGTTCGCCATGAAGGCCTGCACCCGGTCGACTTGAGCCAGTTGCTGGGCGATGGTGGCGACGCTGTCCGGATCCAACTCCTCGGCAAGAAGCGCGAAGGCCTCTGCATGCGGTCCAGCCGCCATGGTCTCACCCCACGCGCCGCGCAACTCCGTCAGCCGAGCCTGGTCGCCCGCAAGGGTAAAGGCGACGGCCAGGTTCAATACCTGACCACTGATCGCGGGATCGAGCGGCGCATCAAGAGGCGCCGCAGCCGGTTCCGGCAAGGTTGCACTCAGTGCGACCGCCGCCGCCGCCCAATCCCGTTGTGCCCAGAGGATTTCGGCACGCAAGCGCAGAGCATCGAGGCTTTCGTCGCCCTGGAGCAGGGCCAAACCTTGGTCCGCCCGGTCGAGATCCGAAAGCGCGCGCGCCCGAAGATGACGGCGTTGCTGCCGCAGTTCGTCCGTAAGATCCGCTTGATCCGACATCTCGAGAGCGTCAAGCGCTTCGCGCGGTTGCCGATCGAGAAGACGGATCAGCGCCAGTCGCGTACCGACCCGCGCCTTGTCTTCCCCCATCAGTCGGAACTCGACCTGGTCTTCCAGCAGTTCGCTCGCCCGAGGCAGAAGATCCACCGCGACCAGGCGGTCCGCCAGTTCTTCGATCAGGCGGTTGCCGCGATCTCCCGCCGGCGTCAACTCCCGGAACTCCTCATAGAGAGAGAGCGCCGTGAGCGGCGGCAGATCCGGTCGGTCGGGTCCCAGGAAGACGCGTGCAAAGAGAGTGCGAAGCTGTTCCGCGGCAGCCTCGGCTCTCGGCGTCCCGGGGAAGTAGGTGGCGGCTTGTCGGAGCGCTCGAAGCGCCTCGCGCCACCGCCCTTCCTGCTCATAGAGATCGGTCAGTCTCTGCAGCAAAGCGAACTCGAAACTGTCGCCGCGCCAGGCGAATCTTAGCTGTTCCAAGCGCTCGATCGCCTCGGCTGCGGGCAAGTCGCCGGCGGCGAGAGCCCGGTCGATAAGGGCCAGGCGCGCCTGCACCGTCGGAGCGCCAAGACCACTGGCGGCGAGGCGTTGCAGAATCTGTTCGGCCTCATCCTCCTCGCCTTCGGCCGCCAGCAAAAGGGCCTGCAGGAACTCGTAGCGCGCCTTTTCCAGATCGGTGATCAGAGACTCCTCGATCTGCTCGAGGCGCAGAGCGGCCGCACCGATGTCACCCGCTTCCAAAGCCGCTTCTGCGGCCGCCAGACCGAGGCGAACCCGGACCGGCCGCGCGTAGTCTTCGATCAACGGATGAGTCTCTGCAAAGAGCCCGCCCGCCGCCGGCCAGTCTTGCGCTTCGGCGGCCAGTGCCGCCCGCCAGACATCCGCCTCGGCTTCACCGAGCAAGGCAGGCTCCGCCAGCAGGGTTAGGGCGCCGGCGTGATCGCCTGTCATGAGACGGCTCGCCGCTTCCATCAACATCAGCTGCGGGTCGGCGCGCAGATTGGGATTCTCCCGCTGAATCAACGTAAGGGCCCCAAGAGTCTCGCTCGTCAGTCCATGGGCGAAATAGAAACGGGCAAGGTCCAGCCGCGCCAAACCCAGTTCATCCCCTTGGGCCTGAACCACAGCCCGTTGCAGCGCCTGCCGCTGGTCATTGAAGTCCTCGGGCCCGCCCAGACGCCACGCCGCCAGATCGAAAAGGCGGGGGCGCGTGACGGCGGATTCGGAGACCTGTTGCGTCGCATCCTGCGACGCCCCCGGAGACAGAGGCGAAGCGATGACGACGCCGTCATCCGCGAGCGTGACTTCGAGCGGCTCGAAATGCGGAAGGACTGCGATACCTTGGTAAGTCGCCAGAAGATCGAAGCCCGGAGTTTGCCGGTCCTCGAAAACCGCCTCGCCCTCGCGAGCGAGCGGCACCAGGAGCAGCCGGTCTCCGCTGCCGGGGTCGTCCAGACTGAGGATAGAGCCTGGCCGGTCCACAGCGACGCGAAGGCTTGCCGAACCGTTCTGTTCCTCGACGATCAAAGGGGGGGTGCCGGAGGATTCGGCTCCGGCCCGATGAAACTCGACCAACCAGCCATCACCGTCACGCCAAAGGCGGGACGCATAGAGATCAGCCTCGTCGAAGCGCAGCAGGACACCTCCCTCGACGGGTTCCGATCGCGCTGCGCCCAGCTCCGGTGCGAGAGCCGTCACCGCTTCAACCAGATCGACAGGCGCAACCCGGTCGAAACCGAGCAGCAGCGCCGCACCGCGCCGCAGCGCCACGGCGCCGACCCGCTCGGACCAAGCGAACCGCAGCAGCACCGGCGGAGTCTGCGAAGTCCGGGCACCGGGCGACGGGCGCCCGTCCAAGTCGGGCAGCAGTTCGCGTGTCACGAAGCCACGTTCCCGATCCGTCGGCGCACTCGGCCCAGCCGCTTCGGGCTGCGCATCTGCAGAGGGAGTGACCGTAGGCTGCGACGGGGGTCTCGGATCTTCGTCCTCCGACGCCGGGTCCGGGCTTTGCGCTTCGTCCCGCTGCTCCAAAGCCGGGTCGGGGGACGTCGAACTGGCCGAAACGGGCGGTACCAAAGGTGTGGGCGCACCCAGCGCCACTTCGGTCTCGCGCGCGACCGTTTGAGACATCTCGGGCTCGGTCGGATCTGCCGCTGGCTGCGACGGAGCTACGACCGGCTGGGGGTTCCCTTCGGCGGGCCGCAGGAGATCGACCACCACCCGAGGACCGTCGGTGAAAGCCCTCAGGCGCGTACCTGGCACATATTGCAGTAGGACGGAGAGTTCACCGTCCGCCCGGCGGTCTTCGAAGCGCCGCAGCAGGCTGGGCGGCTTGGCTTGCAAGCGGCTCACGTCAAGACGGGCTGCGCGTTCGAAGACAATCGAGCCGCCGGCCACATCCTGCTCGATGCGGTAACCGACTGGAGTCGGCCAGTCGAACACCAGCCGCTCGAACTCGTTGTGCTCGCCCACGCGCACGCGGATCTCGGGCAAAACTTGCGGTTGGATGTCGGTCTGGGCCTGTCCATCGGTCTGGGCCTGTCCATCGGTCTGGGCCTGCCCATCGGTCTGGACCTGTCCGGCGGCTGGCAGTCGCGGTGCCGGACGGGCGGACTGCTGCGAGGCATCCTGCAGCACGTCGACCACCACCTTCGTGCCAAGCCTGAAGGTCTCGAGGCCATAAGCCTCTTTGAGGTCGAAAACGAGACTGCGCCCATCACCCGCAGCCTCCACCGCGTCCAAGTAGCCGAACAGATGGCGTTCGGCGGAGGCCGTGTCGAAGACCGCCGGGCGATCGAAAGTGACGATCAACTGGCCGTTTTCAATGCGCGCACCGTACTCGACGGGAGACGTCCAGTCGAACACCAGGCGACCGAAGTCGGCGTGGACACCGCCGCGAACCGCCACGCTGTCCTGCGCAGCCGCAAGGGTCGGCGCCAAGATCACCAGCACCGCGAAGAGACGAGCCAGCATCACGGCTCCCCCGCACTCTCGTGGATCAGGATCTCGACCCGGCGTGCAAGGGCAAGCGCCTCGACTGAACTCAACCCGTCCGGCAGTGCGTCGAACCTCGTCTCGCCGTACCCCAGCACCGTCAGTTCGCCTTCGACACCAGCCGCGCGCAACAAGGCGCCGACCGCCGCCGCGCGGGCAAGCGACAGCTCCCAGTTCGACACGAAGGGTCCGTTGCGAATGGCGGTCGGATCCGCATGACCGGCAACCTCGACGACGTTATCGATATGCCGGAGAAGTCCACCCAGTTCGAACAAGGCCGCGCGTGCATCGGCCTTCGGCGTGGTCGTGCCGGGGGCGAAGAGCAGTTCGCTAGGGAAGGAAATATTTAGATGATCGGTTTTGCGCAGAATCCGCGCTTCGCTCAAGACCGATAACTCATCCAAACGGCTCTGCAGCAGAGTTGCGAGGTAATCGAGGTTGGCACCGGGCGCCACTTGGACGCTGGGCATATCCAGCATCTGACTCGGCTGAGCTACCGACCGCGGACCCAGGGTTTGAAGCTCCTGCGCCAAGCTGTTGGTGAGGTCGCGCCATCCGCCCGCCTGGACCGACATCATCGCGAAGAGCATCACGAAGAAGGTCAGAAGCAGCGCGATCAAGTCCGTGAAGGTGACCATCCAGGTCTGCTGGTTCGACCTTGACCCCCTCATCGCCTCGGCTGCCTCAGGCAGTGGCGGTATCTCCTGCTGAAGCGTCACGACCCTTCCTCCGGAGCGCTGGAGGGCGGCTGGTCGGACGCGCGCAGGATCAAGCGGGTGCGTCCCTCGAGTCCGGGCAAGAGGCCGACCGACAGATCCGCCGAGGGCACTCCACGGCGGGCGAGGTCTCGCGCCAGGATTCCGGCCCTGCGCAGCGCCAGTTCCGAGGGACGCGAAGCGATGAGAGAGAGGTCGTTACGCGGAACGCCGATCAAGACTTCCAGCCGGGCATCCACCGCATCCGGGCGCTCGGGTCCCAACGCGCGTGCCAGTCTGCTGAAAAGAACGGCCGGTCCGGCCTGAAGCTCCGGTTCGCCGTTTCGAAAAAGGCTGTCGGTCGTGAGCTCGATCCGTAACTCTCCGAGGATATCGTTCCGGTCCACACGTACGGCCGGAAGCGTGGACGAGAAGAGATTGCCGACGCGCGCAGCCAGTTGGGCGCTGCCCGATATGGGACCCAGCGCGGCATCGGTCGGCGAGAGATCTTCTTCGGCCAGAACCTGACCATCGAAGGCGTCGTTGATGGATCCGACGACCAGAACGACTTTCTCTTCCTCGAAGTCGGAGATCGCGGTCAGCAGAATAAAGAAAGCCAGCAGCAACAGCTTGAGGCTGAGCAGCGCGACGATATTGGGGTCGGAACCGACCGTTTTGCCGTGACGCCGAGGCAGGCGCATGACCTCTCCGCGACGTTAGTCGAAGCTAGCGAGCAGCGCGTCGATATCATCTTGACTGATCGCGTTATCAGTCATTTGCGGTCCATTGAGCAGATCGGCGTCGGACGGCGGGTCATCGGTCTTCGGCTTCTCAGTCTTGGCCGCCCGAGCCTTGGCCGCCTCGATCTGACCGTCCTGGCCGAACGCGCCCAGCAAGGCGTGGACCTTCTCTTCGATCTGGGTCAGCGTACTGACAACCTTCTTGATGCGCTGACCCGTGATGTCCTGAAATCCGCAGGCTTCGTACACCTGAGTGACCGCGTCGACGACTTGCTCGGAAACCTCCTGCGGCATCTGACTGGTCAGGCCTTCGATCGTCTCGACCGACTCCATGATGGTGTTCGTCGCCTGCTCGGTCGCGCCAACCACCGCCTCCAGTTCCTCGCCGGCGACCGGAATGTGTTCAGCCGTAATCTCATCCGGACGCAAGCACGCGATCTCTTCCCGTGCGCGCTGGATATAGACAGCCAACTGCTCGATCTCGGCGTAAAGCTTCAAGTTGACCGAGGAGAGGTCGCCGTCAGCCGAGGTCATGATCGCCTCGACCACATCGACCAGATCCTTTGGATCGATCTTAGGGTGACGCCGGCCGAACTCGGCCAGGCGCGCCTGCAAATCGTTCTGTTGAGCCAGCGCGGTCATGCTCCGGCCTCCCTTGCGCCTCTGATTAGAAATTGCCTATGACGGCACTGAGCTTCGTCTTGAGCGTGGCGGCGTTGAAAGGCTTCACGATGTAGTTGGTGACACCTGCCTGCTTGGCGGCGACCACGTTCTCCGTCTTGCTCTCAGCCGTGATCATGACGAAAGGCAGACCAGAGAGCTGACCGTCGGAG
Organism: Algihabitans albus; assembly: GCF_003572205.1. Taxonomy (NCBI): domain Bacteria; kingdom Pseudomonadati; phylum Pseudomonadota; class Alphaproteobacteria; order Rhodospirillales; family Rhodovibrionaceae; genus Algihabitans; species Algihabitans albus. The sequence goes on along the minus strand of NZ_QXNY01000005.1, from coordinate 242,154 downwards.
CGCACCTCTTTCAGCAACTGAAGGCCACTCATCGGCTCCATGTTCCAGTCGGAGATAACCAGCGAGTAGCTCTTGTCGCGGAGCTTCTGCAGCGCCATAGACCCATCGGTTGCCTCGTCGACATTGTCGAAACCGAGTTGCTTGAGCAGGTTGCGAATAATCCGAAGCATCGTCTTGTAGTCGTCGACGATTAAGATCGGCATGTTCATGTCGACGGCGCTCATATCCTTCTCCTGAAGCAGTCGTCGGGTGTCGCCTACGCGCGTTTGACCCGAAAGGTTAGTGACTGAAAACGACACTATCGGTTTGGTCTTAATACCAGGTAAAAACGCTTCTTCTTTCGTAACTTACTCTGGCACCTGTCTCCGATTTTTTGGATCTACTGGCGTGGGATCGGCAAATCTCGGCGCTGCGCCAGTTCGAGCGTGACGGCCTTTGCCTTCGTCGGATTCATTTCGGCCAGGATCGGGGCCGTCTTCCGTTCCTTCATGTTCTCCACGACGTTCAAAAGCACCGCCATTTCGAGTTCTTCGAAGATCCGGGCCGCATCCTTCGGCTTCATGGCCTCATAGATCTTGACCAGGGAATCGAGTTGGGCCTGCTCCTGCTCGTCGTGGGCGACGAGCAGTTCCTCGATGGTCGACTGGAGCTGCTCGAGCTCGGTAATCTTCTGTTCGATGCGCGCTTCGGCAGCAGTCAGCAACGCCTCGCGCGTCTCCAACTCCGCTTCGCGTTGTTCGAGTTCGGCGCGTCGCTCCGAGAGAGCTTGCAGAAGCTCGATCTCGCTGTCGGTCAAGGCGAAGGGGTCGGTCGGCAAGGCGCTCAACAAAGCCTGGCTGTCCATTGTCGGCGGGTCCGTCGCCTCGACGTTCGAGAGGGCGTCGGACGGCGCGGCCGGCGGCTCGGTAGGAACCGGCAGCGGATCGGTCGGAGCCGCAGCGGGCGGCGCCTCCTGTGCAACGGCAGCTACACCTTCGCGGACCGCCTCCAGGCGAAAGCCGAGAGTCACGACCGCAACGGCGATCACAAGTGGGAGTAAGCGAACACGCATCTTCTTGGCCTCTTGTCCTTCCTGGAACCGATCAACGCACGCGGTCGAGCGTACGCAGAAGCTGAGCCTCGGGCGAGTCAGCTGGAGCCGCGGCCGGAGCCGGGGCTGGAGAGGTCACACTGGTTTCGGTCTTCTTGATCGAACTGCTCACATCATGCTCGAGCCGATCGGCCAGACGCCCCCCTCTATCGATCATGAAGGCGAGATCGTCGGCCAGCTTACGTGCCTCCTCGACCCGGGCCTCGGCATCGGAGACCCGCTGATCGAGAGTGCCACTGGCTTGCTCGGCACGTTCGTGCAGCGCAGTGACACCCTGCTCGGCCTGTTGCGTCGCCTCGGCGAACTCGCCGATGAGACGCTCCATCTCCGAGCGCGAATTGCGCAGCTCGGTAAGTTTGCGATTGAGAATGACAGCGTAGGCGATCGTCGCCATCAGCAAGGCTGCCAGGGCACCGTCAAAGATCAGGGAGAAGCTCAAGCGTCGTCCTCCTCGTCGGTTTGGCGGACCAGCTTATCGGCGATACGCACGGCGATCTGGCCGCTGCGTCGCCCCATGTTACCGTTGAACATCGCAGCTTCACCGCAGTGCAGATGCACTTTCGAATGCGGTGTGCAGTTCAGTTCCAGGCGACTGCCGACCGTCCAGTTCAGAACGTCGCCCAGTTTCAACTCGACCGTATCCAGAACCGCCTGCAGATTGACTTCGGTCTGCCAGAGTTCGGCGGTGAGGTGGCCTTCCCAAATCGAATCGCGGCCGAACTTCTCGCCCATGAACATCTGCAGCAACAACTCGCGGACCGGTTCGATCGTGGCATAGGGCAGCACCAACTCGATCCGGCCGCCGCGATCTTCCATGTCGATCCGCAGCTTGGTGACAATGGCGGCGTTACCGTGGCGCGCGATCGCCGCGAACCGGGGATTGGTTTCCAGCCGCTCGAAGCGGAAGGTGACCGGAGACAGGGGATCGAAGGCGGCCGAAAGGTCGGAGAGCACGACATGCATCATCCGCTCGACCAGATTGCGCTCGATCGTCGTATAGGGGCGCCCCTCGATCCGCATCGCCGCAGTGCCGCGGCGACCACCGAGCAGCACGTCGACGATGGAGTAGATCAAGGCACTGTCGACCACCATGAGGCCGAAGTTGTCCCACTCCTCCGCCTTGAAGACCGCGAGCATGGCCGGTAGCGGGATCGAGTTGAGATAATCGCCGAAGCGGGCCGAGGTGATGTTGTCGAGACTGACCTCGACGTTGTCGGACGTGAAGTTCCGCAAGGAGGTCGACATCATGCGCACGAGGCGGTCGAAGACGACCTCGAGCATCGGCAGACGTTCGTAAGATACCAAGGCGGAATTCAGGATCGCCTTGATGCCGTGACCGTCTTCTTCGGCACCGTCGCCGTCATCGACACCCAACAGGGAGTCGATTTCGCTTTGGTCGAGCACCCGGGACGACCCGACACCCATGGCCGCGGCCATGGGATCGTCTTCGTCCTCACCGTCCTCCTCGGATTCGGCCATAGCCTCCCACTCGGCCATCATGGCCTCCTGGTCGACCTCCTCGTCCGCCGTTTCCTGTCCGTCTTCGTCAGCCATGCCTGCGCCCCATCGGCCTATTGCACCAGCATCTGCTTGAAGAGTACGTCGCGCACCTCGATCGGATGAGCGGCAGCATTCACCCGCAACAGCAACTCCTCGCGCAAACGCTGCAAGCCGGCCGAACCGCTGAGATCCTCGATCCGAAGCTCGCGCAGATACACTTGAAAGGAGTCGATAATCCGCGGTTGGACTTCCTGAATACGGGCCATGTCCTGATCGGACGTGAGTTCAAGCGCCACCGACAGCTTCAGGAAGCTGGAGCGGCGTCCGCCCGTGTTGAGATTGACCAGCATATCCGGCAGGTCGTGGAAGATGGCCGCGTGGGCCTCTTCCTTTTGCTCTTCCACTTGCTCTTCCGCGGCCGGTTCCTCGCCGCCACCGAAGACACCCATGAAGTAGGCACCTGCGCCACCGCCGATAATCAGCAGCAACGGCACCACGACGAATAGAACCAGCTTCTTTCCGCTGAGCCCACCCTTGCGCGGCAGCGCCTCGACCTCGACGTCCTCGTCCTGACCGTCCATCGTCTGTTCGGCCATGACCTCGGCCCATCCCTCATCCTGAGCAACCGGCAGTCCATTCCGCCGGTAGTGTAGGGCGCACCCTAGGGCTCGTCTGGTTAACAGGCCGTTGACCTACGGCAGAGACGTCCCTTCTCACGGGCAAAACTTGCCGACCGTCCCGCCCGGGCGGCCGTCGATGAGGTCTCGCCGCCTCCAAACAGCGCAGTTTTCCTGGAGTAGCCGTCTTGGCATGCGATCTGCATAGAGGTTGGCGTCCGACAGGCTGCACCCCAATGACAGCCCGCGGACACCAGACCCAAGTCGAAGACTGGACGGAAAAGAGTTCGATCGATGGAAACCCCAGGGTACGTCGCCCTATCGCGTCAGGCCGCTTTGCGCCGCGAATTGGACGTCATCTCCAACAACATCGCCAACATGGACACCCCCGGCTACCGCGGCGAGTCCATGCTGTTCGTCGAATACCTGGCCAATACGAAGGACAAGGTTCCCGCCGGACTGCGCAAGATTTCCTACGTGCAGGACATCGCCACGGTGCGGGATCTGAGCGAAGGGGCCAAGACAGCGACGGACAACCCGCTCGACCTGGCCATCAGCGGCGACGGCTTCTTCGCCGTGGAGAGCGAAAACGGCGAGCGCTACACCCGCAACGGCGCCTTCATGCTGGACGCGGACGGCCAGATCGTCACCACTTCAGGCCTGCCTCTGCTGAACGAGGCCGGTCAGCCGATGGTGGTGCCGGATACGGCCGGACGGATCGACGTGGCCCGCGACGGGACGGTGTCCTATCACGAGCAGGCTGGCGGCGATGCCGTCCAGGTCGGTCGGATCCGTCTGGTTCAGTTCGAAAACGAATACGCCCTGAAGAAGGACGCCGACGTCCTCTTCCGCGCCGACGATCAGGCTGCCTTGCCGGCCGACGGCAGCGAGATCCTCCAGGGCTTCATCGAGAAATCCAACGTCAAGGGCGTGGTCGAGATGACCAAGCTCATCCAGACCGTCAACAGCTACCAGTCCGCCGGCAAGATGGTTGAGTCCGAGCACGAACGTCAGCGCCGGGCCATCCAGACCCTGGCAGGCCGCTCGGCCTAGACGACATCCGGCAAGCGACTGCGACACGGGAGAAGCGACCATGAGGTCCCTAAGCATTGGCGCCACGGGCATGTTGGCCCAGCAGATGAACGTGGAGGTGATCTCCAACAACATCGCCAACATGAACACCACCGGCTACAAGCGTGGCCGCACGGAGTTCCACGATCTGCTCTATCAGGATCTGCGCCGGGTCGGCTCCGCATCCTCGGACGCCGGCACGATTGTCCCCTCTGGCGTGCAGGTCGGTCTCGGCGTGAAGGCGGCCGCGGTGTACCGCATCACCGAGCAGGGCAACATCACGATCACCGACAACACCTTCGACATCGCCGTCAACGGCAAGGGTTACTTCCAGGTGGAACTCCCCAGCGGGGACACCGGCTATAGCCGCGCCGGCTCCTTCCAGCTTTCGCCGGACGGCGATCTGGTAACCCCGGACGGCTATCTGGTTCAGCCCGGCATCACCATCCCGCTCGACGCCAGCGGCGTAACGATCAATGCCAGCGGCGAGGTCTGGGTCGACATTCAGGGACAGGTCGCGCCGACCAACGTCGGCCAGCTCGAGCTGGCGACCTTCGCCAACGAAGCAGGTCTGGAAGCGATCGGCGACAACCTCTTCCTGGAGACGGTCGCGTCCGGTGCCGCCAACGTCGCGGCGCCGGGAACCGAGGGCTACGGAACGATCCTGCAGGGTGCGCTTGAGACCTCCAACGTCAACGTCGTGCAGGAAATCACCAATCTGATCACCGCCCAGCGCGCCTACGAGATGAACTCCAAAGTCATCCAGGCTTCCGACGAGATGATGCGCAGCGTCACCCAGATGCGCTAACGCCTGCAGCCAAGGGACCAGATTCATGACCAAAAAGACCTCACGCACGTCCCGCATCGCAAAAGCTCCGCGCCGCTTTCTGCGCGGCAGCGCCGCAGCGGCCAGCCTTATTGCCGGTCTTTTCGCAGCCGCTTCGGCGCTGGCCGACGATACCGCGCTCTCGAGCACCGCGCTCCAGACCGCCGCCGCTCCGATCGCCTTGAAGCCCCAGGTGACGGTCGATAGCGACCTCGTACATCTGGGCGATCTCTTCCATGGCGAGATCAGCAAGGCGGACGTGCCGATCGCCCGGGCTCCGGCGCCTGGCGAGCAGATCGAACTACAAGCGCAATGGCTCTGGTCGGTCGCCCGCGCCTATGGCGTGGCCTGGCACCCGCGCTCGACCCTGGAAACCGTAACACTGACTCGCGACTCCTACCTGCTCGATGCGGCCCGCCTGGAAGACATCCTGCTGGAGGGCCTCGCCCGGCACGGCATGGATCAGGCAAGCTTGGCGGTTCAGCTCGACAATCCGCGCTTCTCTCAGCACCTGCCTACCAGCGTGGCCGGCCAGTTGGAGATGGGGCAGCTCAATCACGATCCGCGCAGCGGCCGCTTCGCCGCGGATCTGCGCGCACCGACCGAGGACGGGCGGATGCTGCGCGTGGCGGTGAGCGGTCGGCTTCTGGAGATCGTCGAAGTTCCAGTCCTGTCGCGCCGGGTCGCCCCGGGTGAGGTGATCGGCGCGCGGGACGTCGACTGGATGTCCATGCAGGCGGATAGAGTGGCCGCCAACGTCGTAACGGACCCCAACGACCTGATCGGTACCAGCCCGCGCCGTGGTCTGCGCCCCGGACAGCCGGTGCGAATCAGCGAAGTCGGTGAACCGGTCCTGGTCGAGAAGAACCAGATGGTCCTGCTGCGCGTCCAGACCGCCGCCATGCAGCTCACCGCTCAAGGCCGCGCCATGGAAGACGGCGCCCGCGGCGAAACCATTCGGGTGATCAACACGAAATCCAGCACCATCGTCACCGGCACGGTCACCGAGACGGGTCTGGTCGTGGTACAGCCGCTGAATGCAACGATCGGCCAGTGACGCCGTAGGTCAAGCAAGCCCAAAACGGCCTTTTGAGGACGGAAAGGACGAACCCATGATCACACGACCCAAACATCCCAGACATCCAGGCATCGCGATCCTCGGCATCGCCGCACTCACGCTGTTGCTGCCAGGTTGCAACATGCTGACCCGCCTGTCCGAAGTCGGATCGGCACCGGAGATGAGCAGCATTCAGAATCCGGCGATCTACCACGGCAACCAGCCCGTGGCGGTCCCGATGCCGCGACCGGTCGCTCTCGACTTCCAGGCCAATTCGCTCTGGCGCCCCGGCAGTCGCGCCTTCTTCAAGGACCAACGGGCGACCCAGGTCGGCGACATCCTGACGGTGGTCATCGACATCGACGACAGCGCCGAACTCTCGAACTCCTCAGAACGGTCCCGCGAGAGCGGCGAAAGCGCCGGTCTCGGCGGGTTCCTAGGCTTCGAGAACGAGTTGGACAAGCTCCTCCCGAACGGCGTGGACAACGAGAACCTGGTCGATGCTCAGGCCGATTCGGTCAGCCGCGGCAACGGCACCATCGATCGCGAGGAGGATATCGAGGTTCGCGTCGCCGCGATGATCACCCAGGTGCTGCCGAACGGCAACATGGTGGTGGCAGGGCGCCAGGAGACCCGGGTCAACTACGAGCTCCGCCAGCTCCAAGTGACCGGAATCATCCGCCCCGAGGACGTGACCTCCACCAACACGGTCAATTTCGACCAGATCGCCGAAGCCCGCATCAGCTACGGCGGCCGCGGACACCTCTCGGATGTGCAACAGCCGCGCTACGGCCAGCAGATCTACGACATCGTCTTCCCGTTCTGATCGACCGTCACACAGGAAGACGCGGACCTTCCAAGCGATCTTTCCGTCCCGCTTGGCACACCTTGGCCGGCTGCAGACCCGCAGCCGGCCTTTTCTTTATGAAAGATCCGCTTACGCGCCTTCATCGGTCGTCGCGCTGCGTGCGCTCGATTCTCAGTCGTCGCGCTGCGTGCGCTCGATTCTCAGTCGTCGCGCTGCGTGCGCTCCATGCGCTCGTGACGCTCCTGCGCCTCGATCGAGAGCGTGGCAATGGGCCGAGCCTCCAAACGCTTGATCGAGATCGGCTCGCTAGTATCCTCGCAATAGCCGTATTCGCCGTCTTCGATCCGCTTGAGCGCGGCATCGATCTTGGAAATCAGCTTGCGCTCGCGGTCGCGAGTTCGAAGTTCCAAGGAGCGGTCGGTCTCCAGCGAGGCCCGATCCGCGATATCCGGCTCGGCAAGACTGCCTTCCTGGAGATGATTGATCGTCTCCCCCGATTCGCGCAGCAGCTCCGCCTTCCAGCTCAGCAGTTTGCGCCGGAAGTACTCCTGCATCTTCGGGTTCATGAACGCTTCGCCCTCACCAGGGCGATAGTCGGGTTCAAGAGTGACCGTCGTCATGCCACCTGCCTGCTCATGGACTCGCTAAGGGGCCAGAACCGGCGCGGAGTATATGCAAAAAGCTCGTTGCCACAAGCGACGTAATTCGTTGTACGATCAAAAGACACTGGATTGAAAAATCACGGTTATTTGTCCTGACCAGCGAGGCGGGCGCCAGAGCGCCTCGTGCAAAGCGGCTGTTCCCCGCCGTTATTGACCAAGCTTGGCCAACTCGACGGCGGCCCGGGTCTCGATTTCGGCCAAGACCTGCTCGACCCGCGCATCGTCAGCCTGAGGCCTGGCTTCGCCGAGCAGAATTTGAAGGCGCCGAAGGCCGGCCAGCGGGATTCGCCCCATCAGGAGGCCGACGCGAATCCGGTCCAATTCGTCCAGCAGCTGGTCGCCTCGCTTGCGCGCCTTGGCGCGGCCGCAGAGAGCGTCCGGCGCTTCTTGGATCGTCAGCAAGCTGTCCAGCCCGGCCACGCCGGGCGCGCCGGCAGCCTGGGCGGCCGGTTCGTTGTCGCCCTTCAGAGCGTCAGCGAAGGCCGAACCGTTGGCTCCACCGCGCGCCTTGCGCTTGATCGACTGAGCTCGAGGACCCGAAAGGGGATCGATTTTCATGCTGTCCGTTTAGCTCCCGTAACTTCCGCAGATTGCGCAAATCGCGGTTAAGCGCACGTTAAGGAGTGCCGTTTGGGGGGAAATTCTTGCCGTCCGGCAAGGCTGATGCAGTGGCAAGCCATCTCACCGGCACGACCTACATGCGAATATATCATTCTATATCAAGGCGTTACGAAATTTCGATCAACTGGCACGACTTTCGCATTGTTAGTCCCGAAATCAGTCGGCCGAACAAGAGCCGGACACGATCGGGACGATACGGAAAGCTTGCTGGCCTCATGCCCTACTGCCTCATCGACATTCGTCAAAGCATCTTGCGCAGCCTGGCCGCAGTCCTGACCGCGGTGCTGACCGCAGTCCTGGCCGGTGCTGTCCTGCTGTTGGCGGCGCAGCCGGTCGCCGCACAGTCGCGGATCAAGGATATCGCCGAGTTCGAAGGCATTCGCGACAACCTGCTGATCGGCTACGGCCTGGTTGTTGGTCTCAACGGCACCGGCGACGACCTGGGCAGCGCCGTTTTCACCCGCGAGAGCTTGATCGGCATGCTGCAGCGCCTCGGCGTCAATGCGCGCGATCAGAACCTGGATACGGACAACGTGGCCGCCGTGATGGTCACCGCCAACCTGCCGCCTTTCGCGCGGCAAGGCACCCGCATCAGCATCTCCGTATCGGCTCTCGGCGATTCCGAGAGCCTGCAGGGGGGCACCTTGCTGGTTACGCCGCTGGTCGGCGCCGACGGTGAGGTCTACGCCGTCGCACAGGGCCCCATCGCCGTGGGCGGTTTTCAGGCCGAGGGTGCCGCTGAGCAGGTCACCCGAGGCGTGCCGACGACCGGCCGCATCGCAAGCGGCGCCATCGTCGAGCGTGAGATCGAGTTCGACCTGACCGCTCTCAAGACGGTCCAGATCAGCCTGCGCAACCCAGATCTGACCACGGCACGCCGGATCGCCGACGCCATCAACGGCTTCACCGGACTTCCGGCCGCGCGAGCTTCCGACCCGGGCACCGTCAACGTCACGGTTCCGCCGACCTACAGCGGCGACACCGTCGCCTTGATGACCGATATCGAACAGCTGCCCGTCCAGGTGGATCAAGCCGCGCGCGTCGTCATCGACGAGCACTCCGGGGTCATCGTGATGGGCGAGAACGTGCGCATCTCCGAAGTTGCAATCGCGCAGGGCAACCTGACGATCCGTATCACCGAGACGCCGCAGGTATCTCAGCCGGGTGCCTTCGCCGAAGCGGGCGAAACCGTCGTGGTTCCGCGGACCAACATCGAGATCGACGAGGACGACGAGCGTCGTCTGGCCGTACTCCCGGCGGGCGTCACACTGCAGGAGCTCGTCAACGGCCTGAACGCCCTGGGTGTCGGACCGCGCGACATGATCACGATCCTGCAGGCCATCAAGGCCGCCGGCGCCCTCCAGGCCGAAATCGAGGTGATGTGATGATGGATATGAACACCTTGCTGATGGCCCAAGGCGCCGCACCGGCCGGAAATCAGACGCCGGCGGACCAGGCTGCCCGCGAAAAGCAGGCCGAAGCGACCGGCCAGAAGTTCGAAGCGATGTTCCTGGCTCAGATGCTGGCACCGATGTTCGACGGCCTGGGCGCCGACAGTCCCTTCGGCGGTCAGACCGCAAAAGCCTACCGCTCGGTGATGTTGCAGGAATACGGCGAAGCCATGGCAGCGAATGGCGGTGTCGGTATCGCCGACCAAGTGAAAGCAGAAATTCTCAAGCTCCAGGAGGTGGCGCAATGACCGCCCAGCTCGTTCTAGAAGCCACTAGCCCGGCAGTCGCCCTCGGAGAAACTGGCCGTGTCACCCAGTTCCTCAACGTGACCAGCCGGCTGATCGATGTGTTGGAGCGCGAAATCAAGATGTTGCGCAGCATGAAACCGGCCGAGATGCAGCAGCTTCAGCACGACAAGATCGTTCTCGCCGCAGCCTACGAAGCAGCTGTGCGCGGACTAAACGCCGATCCGGCGGAACTCGAACTGGTTGCTCCGGCGATTCGCGCCGAACTGCGCGAAACCACCGAACGCTTCCACGGCGCTCTGGCCGCCAACGAGCAGGCTTTGCGAGCGGCCAAGGAAGCAACCGACCGTTTGCTGAAGCACATCGTCGCCGAAGCCGAACGCCAGCGCGGTCAGGCCAATGCCTACAGCGCACGCGCCGGAAAGGCGGTCTCGCTGAACAGCGGCGATGCACTCTCGCTGAGTGTCGATCAACGGCTCTAAAGCCCAGACGTCCCAACTGAGGAGCGCCCAGGCGGCGAGACCCCCATGTCTCTAACCTTCTCCCTCAAGACGGCCCTTTCGGGCCTGCAGCTCAGCCAGGCTGCGATGAGTTCGACGTCCAACAACGTCGCGAACGCCAACACGCCCGGCTACACCCGCAAAAGCGTGGAGCCGATCGCACGGACCGTCGCCGGCGCCGGAGCCGGCGTCCAGCTCGGCGAGCTTCGCCGCTCGGTCGACGAACGGCTGATCCGGGAGGTCCGCGAAGCCAACGCCATGCTGGGCTCATACACCATCAAGGCCGGCTATATGGACCGGGTTCAGAACCTGTTCGGCAAACCGGGGGACAACTCCTCGATCGCCAATCGCATCGACGAATTCGCCACTGCGGTCGCCGGCCTGTCGAGCACGCCGGAAAGCGCGACTGAACGCATCAAGATGATCAACGAGGCGCAGAAGGTCGCGCAGCAGCTCAACGATATGTCCGAGGCGATCCAGAGAATGCGCCTCGACGCCGACGCCGAAATCAACCAGGCGGTCGGCGTGATCAACGAGCAGCTCGAAACCATCGTCCGCCTGAACGCGGAGATCGCCCAGATCAAGGGACAGGGTCAGCCGGCCGTCGAGTTGGAGGACGAGCGAGACAACGCGCTGGACACGATCAGCCAGTACATGGAAATCAACTATTTCCAGCGCGGTAGCGGCGAGATCGTGGTCTACACGCCGGAGGGCACGGTGCTCGCGGACAGCGTCGCCAAGACCTTCACCTACAATCCGGCAGCCGTCATGTCGCCGACCATATCCTATGGCGCCGGCATCAGCGGCATCAACGCAGGCGCCATCGACCTGACGAACCGGATCGAAGAAGGGCGCCTCGCAGGTTTGATCGCGATGCGCGACACCGAGCTCCCGGAGCTGCAGGCGGAACTGGACCGCCTGACGGAACAGCTTCGCGACCAGATCAACGCCGTCCACAACCAAGGCACTGGAAACCCCGCCGCCAACACTCTCAACGGTCAGCGGACCTTCGGCGATATCACGGTCGACAATATCGTGATCGACGAAGCCGTGCGCTTCACCGTCGTCGATGCCGACGGCCTGACGGTCAACTCGGCCCTGATGCCGGCAGGCACCTACAGTGCCGAGGAGGTGCAGGACTGGGTCAACGCGAACCTTCCCGGTGCCACGGCAACGGTCAGCAACGGCAACGGCCTCCAGATCACGGCGACGGACCCGACGCAGGGCATCGCGATAGTCGACAGTCCCAACCAGAGCATCACCGACGGCGCGGTCACCGTGGAGAGCCTGTCCCACTACTTCGGCCTCAACGACTTCTTCGTCACCAACGGCAATGTCACTGGAGACGCGACCACCGGCATTTCACAGATACTCGAGGTTCGCAGCGACATCGTCAGCGACCCGCACCTGATCTCGCGCGGACGTCTTGACATCAATGCCGCCACCGCCGGCGACGTGGCCATCGCGGCGGGCGATAACTCGATCATCACGGCGCTGGCCGAGAAGTTCGACGAAGACCTGCAGATCCAAGCTGCCGGCGGGCTTCCACTCTCGCGAACCACCCTCTCCGGCTATGGCGCCGATATCCTGGCGAACGCAGCCATGGAGGCAAGTTCGGCGAGCACGAAGCAAAGCTTTCAGAACACTCTCAGCCAAGAGATGGAGTTCCGGCGCAGCGGAGTCAGCGGCGTCAACGTCGACGAAGAGATGGCGAACCTAATCCTCTACCAGAACGCCTATTCCGCATCCGCGCGCGTGATCGACGTTGCCCGCCAGATGTTCGACACCCTCGACGGCATCATGCGCTAAGCGTGAGGAGTCCAAATAATGTTTCGCGTTTCCACATTCGGAACCCATGAACTCAGCGTCTTCAACGCCATGCAGACCCAGAAGCGGCTGCAAGACGGGCAGATTGCCGCGAATACGGGCTTCAAGAGCCAGGACTACGCCGGGTTCAACGTCGATACCCGTCGTCTGCTGTCGATGGAATCAACCGTCGCACGGATCAACAGCTACCAGCGGAACATCGAGACGACGGAGCGCCGCCTGAAGGCGATGGAGACTTCCGTCGCCCAGTTGCATGAGGTCGCCACCGAAGCCAATACGCTGCTGGTGAACGCGCTGAACGCCGAGGATGGCGAGGACTTGCAGCTGGATGTGCGGGCCGAGAAGATGCTCGAGCAGGTGGCCGGGCTGCTGAACCTCAAGCACGAGGAACGCTACCTCTTCGCCGGCGCCCGCACCGATGTGGAACCGGTCGACCTGACGACCTACGACCCGACCGACCCGGCCTACAACCCGGCCGACCCGACGACGGCCAACGCGGGCTACTACAACGGAGATACGGCGGTTCTGACGGGGCGCGTCGACGAGTCGATGACCCTGGACTATGGCATCACCGCGGCCGAAGGCTCCTTCGAGAATCTGATCCGCGGCCTGCAGCTTGCGATCAACGGGGGCAGCCCCGGCACGATCGACCGGGCGACGCTCGAACAGTCGCTCGATCTGATCGGCGATGCCGTGCGCGACATTCCGGACGTCCGTGGCCGCATCGGCGCCAACCTCTCTAGCCTGGAGGCCGTCAAGGACAAGCATGCCCAGCTGAAGCTCTATGCCGAGGAAACCATCGTCGACACGGAACAAACCGACATCGCCGCAACCATGACGCAGATCACGGCCGATCAGGTGCTGCTGGAGACCTCCTATACCGTGACGTCGCGCCTCAGCCAGCTCAGCCTCGCAAACTTCCTGCGTTAACCGCCCGGTTACCTGGTTTGAAGGAAACTATCGCCATGTCGACCTCCGCCCACGCCCTGGCCACAGCAGCTCCCGACCAAGGGTCCGTCGTGCCTCAGACCCTTGTCGAGACCCGCTTCGGCACCTTCGCCTTCGATGCGAACAACAGCCTCCTGATGCCCTCGGGCCCGTTGGGGTTTGCGACGCACCGGCACTTCGGCTTGGCCAACCTGCCGGACCCGAACCTCGCGGCCTTCAAGTTGCTGCAGTCGCTCGATGATATCGACGTCAGCTTCGTCGTCACGCCGCTGGAGCTGCATCCGGGTCTGATCGAGCCGCTCGACATCGAGGCGGGAGCCAAAGCGGTCGGGATGGCTTCGACGAACCTGGAAACGCTCCTGATCGTGACGGCCCGGACCAGTCCGGAGGGCGCGTCTCTCAGCATCAACCTGCGTGCGCCGGTGCTCATCGACTTCGATGCCCGAACTGCGCGGCAGGTCGTGCTGGGGAATCCGCACTATGCGGTGCAGCACCCGATCACCATGCCCCAAGCCTGATACGGCATCCTCGGCGGCAGGAGCTCGCCCCCCAGGGCAGCGGTCCCGACACCTCGAGACTTGGCAAAAATTAGGTAGAATGCCTCGAATTCGGCCGCCGTTAACGCTTTCGAAATAGGGTTAACGAAATTCTCCGACTGGACAGGCCGAGCCCGCACGAGGTTCGGCCGCTGTCTGGTCCGAAGCGCGGCGCAACGGCTTTCCAAGCTGCTGCAGTCCGCCTCGCTAGGTAGAGAGTCGGCATGACCCTAAGTTTCGAGGCACCGGCCCGGCGCGTCATCGCGATCGTCCAGGCACGTCTATCGTCGGAACGACTGCCAGGCAAGGTCCTGCGCCCCCTGGGTGGCCGGCCGCTGCTCGGTCACCTGATCGACCGGCTCCGCCACGTGCCCGACCTGGACGGTGTCGTGCTGGCAACCTCGAGCGAAGCTTCCGACGATCCTCTTGCGACTTTTGCCGGCCAGGAAGGTCTACGCTGCTATCGCGGACCGCTGGAGGACGTTGCCAGCCGGATTCTTCAGGCGGCCGTCTCCGACGGCGCCGACGCTTTCGTCAGGATCTCGGGCGACAGTCCCCTGATGGCTCCGGAAATCGTGAGCTGGGCGGCCAAGCTGTTCCGGCAACAGTGGCCCGACCTGGTCACCAATGTCGCAACCCGCAGCTTCCCGAAGGGCCAATCGGTCGAGATATTGAAGACCTCGACCTTCCGCGCCGCGGTTCGCGAATTCGAGACGGCATCCGACCGCGAACACGTCACATCTTTTTTCTACCGCCATGCCGATAGATTCCGGATACTTGCCTTCGCTCGGCAAGAACCTCTCGAGTCGCTGCAGCTTTCGGTCGACTGCGAAGAGGATTTCCGGAGAGTTGAGACGCTGATCAAGCGCATGGATCGGCCACCTGCCAGCTACGGACTCGACGACATCATCGGTCTGCTGCCCGATCGCAGCGGAACGGAGGTCGGAGCGTGATGAGCCTGCGCGCCGGCGTGATCGGGCTGGGCGTCGGTTTCCAGCATGCGATCGGCCTCGCGCAGCACCCGAACTGCGATCTCGCGGCGCTTTGCGATCGGGATCCCGTGAAGCGGCAGCAAGCCAAAGAGCATTTCCCCGGCGTTCCCTTGTTCGAGACTGCGGAAGCACTGCTCGAGGAGAGCGATCTCGACCTCATCTGCGTCGCGAGCTACGACGATGATCACGCGAATCAGATCTTGCGGGCCTTGACCCTGGGCCGTCATGTCTTCGCCGAGAAACCGCTTTGTCTGATGCCGGAAGAGACGGCAGCGATCCGTGACGCGCTGGAGCGTCGGCGTCACTTGCGTCTCTCATCGAACACGGTTCTGCGCGCCTCCCCACGCTTTGCCCAGTTGAAACGCGATATCGATGACGGCCGCCTCGGACGTATCTACGCGATCGAAGGCGACTACAACTACGGCAGGCTGGAAAAACTGACCGCCGGATGGCGCGGGCGGATTCCGAACTATTCGGTCATGCTCGGCGGCGGAATTCACGTCGCCGATCTGCTGCTATGGCTCACGGGTCAAGCGGTTGGGGAAGTCGTCGCCCTGGGCAACGGCATCGCCAGCACCGGCAGTGAGTTCTCGGGCCGGGATTACGCCATTGCCCTGCTGCGGTTCGCCGACGGTACGGTCGGCAAGCTTTCAGCGAATTTCGGCTGCGTCGAGCCGCACTTCCATCGGCTGCTCGTCTACGGAACCGAGGCCACCTTCGAGAACGGGCGCGGCTCCGCCCGTCTCTGGCGGTCACGTGCGGCAGACGCCGTTCCGGAGGACATCGCAACGCCCTACCCCGGCGTCGCCAAGCACGCGCTGCTGCCGAGCTTCGTGGAAGCGATCCTTCATGGCAGCGCCCCCTTGGTCGACGAAAACGACGTCTTGGGCGCGATGGAGCTTTGCCACGCGATCGACCAGGCGATCGACTGCGGCCGACCGGTGAAAGTCGAAACCTCCCGTATGACCCGAGCTGTACTAGAGACCCATCATGCATGAGCTGCCGCGCCAGCGCCCCTTCGGACGCCCGCTGATAGGACAGGAGGAAATCGAGGCCGTGGTCTCCGTTCTGCAAGGGTCGCAGCTCGTGCACGGACCGCGCGCCAAGCAGTTCGAGGATGACTTCGCCAGCTTCTGCAAGGGCGGCACGGCGGTCTCTGTCTCTTCCTGCACCGCCGGACTGCACCTGGCCTATTTCGATCTGGGCTTGGGTCCGGGCGACGAGGTCATCGTGCCGGCGCAAACCCACGTCGCCACGGCCCATGCGGTTGAGTTCACGGGCGCTTCCTGCGTCTTCGTCGAGGCGGATCCGCAGACAGGCAACGTCGCCCCCAATGCCGTCGCCGCCGCAGTGACCGAGCGTACCCGCGCCATCTCGATCGTGCACTACCTGGGACTGCCGGCGGACATGCCGGCGATCAATGCCATCGCCGCAAAGCACGATCTGACGGTGGTCGAAGACTGCGCTCTCGCATTGGGGAGTTGGCTGGACGGTGTGCATTGCGGTCTGCTCGGCGACCTGGGCGCTTTCTCCTTCTATCCGGTCAAACACATCACGACGGCCGAAGGCGGTATGATCCTGACGCGCAACGCCGACACCGCCGCACGCATCGCCCGCAAAAAGGCCTTCGGGGTCGACCGCACCCACAGCGAACGCAGCGTCCCGGGCGTCTACGACGTCACCATGCTGGGCTTCAACTACCGCATGAACGAGCTGGCCGCGGCCCTGGGTATCGAGCAGATCAAAAAGGCAGACGGCTTTCTTCAGGCCCGGGCCGAAAACACCAAGGTACTGCGTGCCGCCCTGGCGGAGATCGACGAGGTCGAGCTGCTCTGGACCGGCGACGCGCGCTTCGTCAGCAGCCACTACTGCACCGCCGCGATTCTCAGCGACGCCGTCGCACCGCGACGTTTCGAAATCGTCGCCCAGCTCAAGCAAGCCGGCATCGGAACCAGCGTCTACTATCCCCGCGCGGTCCCGCAGATGACCTACTACCGGGAAAAATACGGCCACCCGGCCGGCGCCTTTCCACAGGCCGAGCGTATCAGCGACCAGTCGATCGCCTTGCCGGTCGGCCCGCATCTGGACGGAGAGGACATGGTCGCCATCGCGGCCGCCGTTAAGAGCGCTATCCGGGATACCGCCGCATGACCGAACAAGCGGCGCCCCTGCCCGGCGGCGAGGTCCTCACGCCCGATCCTTGGCTGCAGCGCTTGCTGGATCGGCCCTGCTTCGCGTTGGCCCGGACCTGGACGCTGGAGAGTCTCTTAGCCGAGCTGCCGCGCGGACGCTGTTTCGTCTCGGCAAAGGTTCCGGTCGCCCCCCTGGATGCGTCGCTCGCCTTGCAAGGTCTCGGGTTCCGGGTTGTCGACACAGCCCTCACCTTCGAAGCAACCGGCATGACGGCAACAGACGACCGGCGCGTTCGAGTCGCTCAACCTGAAGATCGCCAGGCGGTCGGCGCCATCGCCGCCGGCAACTTCAGCAGTTCGCGCTTTCATCTCGATCCTTCGATCTCCAATGCCGCGGCCGACCGCATCAAGGCGGCTTGGGCCGAAAACTACTTCACCGGCCGGCGCGGCGACCTCATGCTGGTTGCCCAGGACAAGGGGGAGGTCGTCGGTTTTCTGCAGGCTCTGCGAAGCGAAAACGATCTTCTGGTCATCGACTTGATCGCAGTGGCCCAAACCGCGACCCGCCAAGGCCTCGCTTGCGCGATGATCGGAAAGCTCGCCGCCGAAGAGGCGGGCAGGCAAGCGTTACGCCTACGCGTGGGGACACAGGCCGCCAATTTGCCCTCCTGCCGTCTCTACGAATCGCTTGGCTTTCGTCTCGCAGAGGCGAAGACCGTTCTGCACTTCCACGGACAGGAGGACTAGAGCGGTGAAGATCGGCCCGGTGGATCTGACCCGTGACATCCTGGTTGTCGCGGAAATCGGCAATAATCATGAAGGCGACCTCGGCCGCGCGGAAGAGATGATCCATCGTGCCGCCGAAGCCGGCGCCCAGGCGGTCAAGTTCCAGACCATCGATCCGGAGCGTCTGGTCGCCACCGATCAGACCGCCCGCCTTGAGCAGTTGCGGCGCTTCGCCCTGACAGCCGACGACCATGCGCGCCTCGCGGCCGTCGCGGCCAAAGCCGGGGTCCTGTTCCTCTCGACGCCCTTCAGCCTGGAGGCGGTCGCCCTGCTCGACCCCTTGGTTCCGGCCTTCAAGATCGCCTCCGGCGACAACGACTTCGCTCCCCTGCTGACGCGGGTCGCCCTGACCGCGAAACCCCTGTTGATCTCGACCGGCATGAGCCGACCGGAGGAGGTCGCCTTGGCGGTGGCAAGGATCCGGACCGCCTGGGCCGATGCGATGCTTGGCGATCCTGGCCTCGTGCTGCTGCATTGCGTCTCCGCCTATCCGACCCCGGTTCACGCAGCCAACCTCCGTGCGATCCTGTCCTTGTCGGCCTACGGCGCCGTACCGGGTTACTCCGACCACACCCTGGGCATCGAGGCGGCGGTCCTGTCCGTGGCGCTGGGCGCCCGAGTGATCGAGAAGCACTTCACACTCTCGAAGACGCAGTCGGACTTCCGCGATCATCAACTCTCCGCCGAGCCACAGGAATTGGCCGAGTTGGTGGAACGGGTGCGTGGGGCGGAGGCCCTGCTGGGCGATGGCGTCAAGCGCATCCAGGAAGAGGAAACTCCAGTGGCCGCCGCCGCGCGGCGCTCGATCTGTGCCGCCCGCGCCCTGACGCCCGGCCAGATCATCGGCCCGCAAGATCTCACCTGGCTGCGTCCAGCCGGCGGACCGCGGCCCGGCTCCGAAGCCGACCTGTTGGGCCGCGGCGTGAAACAGCCGGTTCCCGCCGGCACGCCCCTCACCCCGGAACTGCTGGACTGAACGCGGCATGTGCGGCATCGCCGGATACATCGGGCCGACCCGACTGAGCGCGCAGCGGCTGGAGGCCTGCCAAGCCCTGATGGGTCGGCGCGGCCCGGACGCCTTCGGCCAGGTCCACCGGGTCACGTCGGATGGCCGTCAGCTGCACCTCCTGCACAGCCGTCTTGCGATCCTCGACTTGGACCCCCGCGCCAATCAACCCTTCGAAACCGAGGGTGGGCTGCTCTCCTACAACGGCGAGATCTACAACTACCTGGAGCTGCGCGACGCGCTGGAGCAAGACGGCGACGGCCCGATCGGCAGCGGCGACACCCCCGTTCTCGCTCACCTTCTCGCGCGCGACGGCGCGGCGGCATTGGAGCGATGCGAGGGCATGTTCGCTTTCGCCTGGCTCGCCTCGGACGGCACGCTGCTGCTGGGCCGGGACCGTTTCGGCGAGAAACCGCTGTACCTGCTGCGCGCTGCCGGCGGCGGCCTGTTCTTCGGTTCCGAGGCCAAGTTTCTCTTCGCGCTTGCCGGCGGCCAGCCGCCGGTCAATTTGCGGCAAGTCCGGCGCTACCTCGTGAACGGCTACAAGTCGCTCTACAAGAGCGGCGAGACCTTCTTCGAGGGGCTGAGCGAACTGCCGGCCGGCCATGTCGCCACAGTCGGACGCGACGGTCGCCTGGACAGCCGGCCCTTCTGGCGCCCGACCTTCGGCGCCGAAGAGTCGGGGATGAGCTACGAGGAGGCCGTGGCCGGCGCCCGCGACCGCCTGGTCCGTTCGGTCGAACTGCGCCTGCGCGCCGATGTCCCGGTCGCTTTCTGCCTGTCCGGCGGCATCGATTCCAACGCCCTGATCGGAGCGGCCAAACGCGAGCTGGGCTACGAGGTCCACGGCTTCACCATCGTCAACAGCGACACCCGCTACGAAGAGCGGGAGATGGTCGAGGCGGCGGTGCGCGAGCATGGTCTCAGGCATACGCCGATCCCGCTTGAGACCGACGGCTTCCTGACGAATCTACGCGACCTGGTGCGGCAGCACGACGCCCCGGTCTACACCATCACCTACTACGCGCAGTGGCGCTTGATGGCTGCCGTGGCCGAGGCCGGCTACAAGGTTTCGGTCAGCGGTACCGGGGCGGACGAGATCTTCAGCGGCTACTTCGACCACCATAACGCCTACCTCGCCGCCATGGCCGCCGAAGACCCGCAGCACCATGCAGAGGCCCTGGAGGACTGGCGGGCTCAGGTCGCGCCGATCGTGCGCAATCCTTTCCTGCAGGACCCCGATTACTTCGTTCGTCGACCCTATGCGCGCGACCACATCTATCTGGATGCGGAGCGTTTCGCCGATTTCCTGATCCAGCCCTTCTACGAACCCTTCGCGGAAATCAGCTTTACGGAGACCTTGCTCCGCAACCGCATGGCCAACGAGCTGTTCGCCGAGAGCGTGCCGGTGATCCTGCACGAGGACGATCTCAACGCCATGTACTTCTCGGTCGAGAACCGCTCCCCCTTTCTCGACGGCGCACTCTTCGACTGGTGCCGGAGCATTCCGACCCGGCATCTGGTACGCAACGGCCGTGCCAAGGCCGTGCTGCGCGATGCCGCCCGCGGTCTGGCCCCCGACGCACTGCTCGACAATCCGCGTAAAGTCGGCTTCAACGCGCCGATCCTCGACTACCTCGACGTCACGGACCCCGGCGTACGGGACGAACTTCTGGCCGACAGCCCGGTCTTCGAGGTCGTTCGCCGCGACCGGATCGCCGCCTTGATCGAGCAGGCGGATTTACCGAACAGCCAGTCGAAGTTTCTCTTCAACTTCGTGAATGCCAAGCTGTTCCTGGAGGAGTTCGCCGCATGAAGTGGTGTCGCTCCTGCGTCTTGCCCGACACGCGCCCGAACCTGGAGATCGGGAGCGACGGCGTCTGCAACGCCTGCCGCGCCCATTCCAGCAAACCCGGTATCGACTGGACCGCCCGCGCCGCGCAGCTCCGCAGCGTAGTCGAGCAGGCCAAGGCGCAAGAGACAGGCTACGATTGCCTGATCCCAGTTTCCGGCGGCAAGGACAGCACCTGGCAGACGGTTAAGTGTCTGGAATTGGGCCTGCGCCCACTGGCCGTAACCTGGAAGACGCCGGCACGCACCGCCATCGGCCAACGCAACCTCGACAATCTGGTCGCCCTGGGCGTCGACCATATCGACTGGCAGATCAGTCCCAGGGTCGAGGCGACCTTCATGCTGAAGGCTTTCGAGCGCTTCGGCTCCACGGCCATTCCCATGCATATGGCCCTCTTCAACATTCCGCTCACCCTGGCGACGCGGCTGCGCATCCCGCTGGTGGTTTGGGGCGAGAACTCGGCCTTCGAGTACGGCACGCAGGACGAAGCCTTGACCGGCTTCCGTCTCGACGAAGCCTGGCTCAAGACCTACGGCGTCACCCACGGTACCACGGCGGCGGACTGGGTCGACGAGGCGCTCTCGGCGAAGGATCTAGCCGCCTACTTCGGACCCAGCAGCGAGGAGCTGGAGACGGCCGGTGTCCGTGCTATTTTTCTGGGCTACTACCTGCCTTGGGATCCCGAGGAAACACGGCGCGTGGCCGAAATCCATGGCTTCCGCGCCGAGGCCGCGGGCGCACGCACCGGCTACTACGACTTCGCCGACATCGACGACGACTTCATCGCCATTCACCACTGGATGAAGTGGTTCAAGTTCGGATTCACCCGGCTGTTCGACAACCTCTCCCTGGAGATCCGAAACGACCGGATGACGCGGAGGGACGCGCTGGAGATCCTGCGAATCTCGGGAGAGCAGCAGCCGACGCAGGATATCGCGAGCTTCTGCCGCTTCGCCGGCACCACCGAAGAGACCTTCTTCGGGATCGCCGAGCGCTTCCGCAACCCAGCCGTCTGGTCTCGCAAGCCGGACGGTACCCGCTACATCCCCGACTTTCTCATCGACGACTGGGCCTGGTCATGAAGTTCGCACCGAAGGACCCGCCCCGCCGCTTCACGGTCGGGAACGCCGCCCTCTTCGAGATGAAGGACTGCGGCGAACTGGCGCTGGAGTCCGACGAGCAGGTGACCTTCACCACGCCGGGCGGCGGCGAGTACGACGTGGCGCGCAAGGACTGGGGCTTCTACGCGACCCCCTCGCTGAACGGCCGGCTGCCGCAGTTCGGTCTGCGCGGGGTGCTGATCCGCAACCGACTGACCGGACGCTACTTTCTGTTGCTGGTCGAGCAGGGCCGGGAGGAGAGTTTCGAGGCCTACTGCGAGCAGGAAAGCCTGGAAAGGGTTAGCTGGCTGGACTCGGACGAAGCGCTCGACGGCCTCCGGGCCACGCTGGAGGCGGCCCGATGACACTGGCCTCGGCTCTCGCTCCGACTCTGAACTGCCCCTGCGACGGCCGGCATCTCGTACCCGCCTTCGCCTACGAGGCGCCGCCGCAGGGAGAAACGGTCTTCGACCTGGAGGCTGCGTGCTACCGCCGAGCTTATCGAAGCTGTGCGCTCTGCGGCCACTGGTTCGGCGCGCACGCCCTCGATCTCTCCCGGCTCTACGACGGCAGCTACGTCGACGCCACCTACGGCGGGCCGGCCGGGATGGCCGACAAGCTCCGGCAGATCCTGGCCTTGCCGCCCGAGCGCTCCGACAACGGCGGCCGGGTTCGCTGGATCGAAGGGCAGATCGGCAGGTCCGCCGGCCGCCGTCTGCTCGATGTCGGTGCCGGCCTCGGGGTCTTTCCCGCAGCCATGAAAGCGAGGGGCTGGCGCGTTTTCGCCGTCGAGACCGACAGCCGGACGGTCGCCCACCTGTGCGACGCCGTCGGGATCGAAGCCTTTGCCAAGGACCTTACGCTACTAACGGCGGAGGAGCTGGGCGGCCCCGTCGACCTGGTCTCCTTCAACAAAGTCCTGGAGCATGTGGAAGCACCGCTGCCGCTGCTGAGTCATGCCGCCGAGCTGCTGACCGAGACGGGAGTCTGCTACCTGGAACTGCCCGACGTGGCCGCCGCCGCGGAGGGACCAGGGCGCGAGGAATTCTTCATCGAACACCACCATGTCTTCAGCCCGGCATCGCTGGTCCTGCTGGCCGAACGGGCGGGCTTCTCGCTCACGGCTCTGGAGCGCCTGCGCGAACCCAGCGGCAAGTTCACCTTGCGCGCTCTGCTGACGGCCGGAACCGGAGCTTGAGCGGATGCTGACTCAAGACGACTTCGTCGCCACCCTCAAGACCGCTGGTGTCGGCAAAGGCGATACCCTGATGGTGCAAAGCAACCTGCGTCGGCTGGGGTCGGTCGACGCACCGCGCAACAAGGGCGGCATCCTCGACTTCTACGTCGAGGGTTTCCGCCGGGCTCTGGGCGAAGAGGGCACGCTCGTGGTGCTGACGGCCTTCGAGGACTACGCGCGCCACGGCATGGCCTTCGACCGGCAGCACTCACCGTCCCTCTCCGGCGCATTGTCGGACCACGTGCGCCAGTTGCCCGGTGCGGTCCGTTCACGCCATCCCGTCCTCTCGATCACCGCGCTCGGCCCACAAGCGAACGCGCTTTGCGACGGACCCCACTTCGAGGGCTTCGGCTACGATTCCGCCTGGGGGCGCCTGCATCGCGCCAATGCGAAGATCATGACGCTCGGCTATGCCATCGCCCCGGACGGCATGACCTTCTGCCACTATCTCGAGAACCTCTACGGCGTGCCCTACCAGTACACCAAGGTCTACGACCACCCGGTACTGGACGACGGCGTACCGCAGCCGGGCACCTGGACCATGCCGGTTCGCTACCTCGACTTCGAAGTCGAGAACGATCAGTCTTTTTTCAAACGCTGCCTCGTCGAGGCCGGCCTGGCGCAGATCCACCCCGTCGGTCGCGGCCAATTGCTGATCACCGACTGCGAGTCGATGGTCGCCCATGCGCTGCAGCGCTTCGCGGAGGACCGCTACATGATGCTGATCCGGCCGCCCGCCTTTCGCCGCGGCGAGATTCCCTTTGATGTAAAAGCGAGCGCAGAATGAGCGGAACCGGCAAGCGCACCTACCAGACCTACACAGACAATACGGCCTACTTTTCCGAGTACGACCGCTACCAGGAACGCTATCGGCAGGAGCCGCGCGAGAGCGACAAGTTGATTGTCGAGCTGATCCGAGCTGGCCTGCGGTCGCACCAGACCGCTCCGGCGATTCTCGATATCGGATGCTCGACCGGCAACCTGCTGGCGCTGCTGCGACGCGAGCTACCCGAAGCGAAGCTGTCCGGCTGCGACCTCTCGACGTCCTCGGTCGAGACCTGCCGCGCCGATCCGACCCTGCAGGACGTTGAGATCGAGGTTGCCGACGCCCTGAGCCTCCAAGGGTCGGCGCGCTATGACGCCGTGACGCTCAACGCCATGGCCTTCTACTTCAATGACCGTGAGTTCGCCCGTCTGCTGTCAGCGGTCTGCCGGCTCCTGCGGACAGACGGCCTGCTGGTCGCCTTCGACTGGTTTACTCCCTTTCAACATCAGCAGATCCAGATGATGGAACGGAGTCTCGGCCATCCCGAGGGTGTTACCTACCATATCCGCTCGACAGCCTTGGTTGAGCGTATGCTGAGTGACGTAGGTTTCACCGAGGCCAAGTTCCGTCCCTTCGAGTTGCCGATTGACCTGCCCTTCCCCGGAACGGATGGCGAAGTCGTCTCCTACACGCAGCGCACAGCGACCGGCCAACGGCTCTGCTTTCGCGGAGCTTTCGTTCAGCCTTGGTACCATCTGGTCGCACGCAAGGCCTCTGGAGCCGCGTCATGATATCGGCTCCGCGGGTAACCGTCAGCGCCGCAGTTACCTTCGGCGAGTTCGATCCCGTGCCGCCTGCGGCCGAGGGTGCCTTGGCGGAGGTCGGCAGGGGCAACGCCCTCTTAGCGCTCGACAATGCACAACAGTACCTTTTCGCCACCGCCGACGGAACGCCCTGGCACCGTTATGACCTGCCCGACGATTCCGATATTCTCAATTGCGGCGGCTACCTCGACAAGCTGCTGAAGTATCGCGATCCAGCGCTGGCCGAGCATCTGCGCAGTAAGGGCGTCAGCAAGGCGAGCTTCGAGGATGGTAGCTTTCCCCTGTTGGCCTCGCGCTCGCCGCAACTCGACCTGCTGCTGCACCGCCTGCTGGTGGCGCTCGCCGGAGAGCGGCCCGGCAGGCGTGTCAGGCTGTTCGACCTGGGCTGCACGGTCGCGGAGCATTTCGACCTGCTGGACATCATGCTGCGGGCCACCAGCGACGGCAGGCTGAAAGCGCCGGAGCTACTCGACTACTGCGGCCTGGACATCTCCGCCCTGGTGTTGGCCGCGGCGCGCTTTCTGCACGGAGATCTCGACCCGCGCCACTTCCGCCTATTGCTCGGCGAAGGCTCCGACTTCGATGCCGGCGATCAGCGGTTCGACCTCTCGCTGTCGGTCGGCGTGATCCACAATCTGCGCGACCCGGTCGGCGGCACCGAACGCATGATCGGATTCTCCGACGTGGCGACCGTGCTGGCCTGCTGGGCCTGCGCGTCGGAGCAAGGCATCTGGCTAACCAGCCATCACGCCGCCCCCATCTACGTCTTCGGCCGGGAAGACCTGGTCCGGCTGCGCGGCGCCGCCCAAGGGCGCGAACTTTTGGTCGCGGACTTCATTCCGGAGGCCCAGTCGAGCCAGCAGCGTCACTTCGCCGGCCTCAGTCAGGAGGCGATGGACAGCCTGGGCTGCTACCATCTGGTGATCACCGACCGCCTCGATCTCTTTCCCGATCTGGCGAGGTTGAGCCTGTGACGCAGAGCGATCTCCGCCGCGCCGTCGGGCGCCTGGTCTTTGCGCGCAACAGCACCGTGGCGCTGAACTTCATGCCTCTGAAGGACTTCCACCTGGACGTGGCGCAAGACGCCAGCCTGATCATGGCCCTGCGCAGTCTGCGCGAGACCGGCAGCCGCGCACTGGTGGACCGCCTACGCATCGGTCAATGGATGGATCGCCTGGCGCTGCGCGAGCTTACGGAAGCGATCCGGGCGGCGACCCCGAGCGAGGCAGACGACCCAGCAGCGCTATCCGTCATTGAGGTCGGCGCGGGCAGCGGCGCGCTGTTCGAGTACCTCAAGTCGGCCGGCGAAACCGAACTATCGAGCTATACGGCCATCGGTCCCGCCTGCGAAGGCCGCCGCTTCGAGGTACTGCACGGGTCCGACCAACTGACCTTCGACTATGCGGAGACGCTTCCGGCGCCGTCCGCGGCCTCGAGCGTCCTGGTGCTCAACCAGAACCAGGCGATCCGCTATGGGCATGGCTGCGATCTCGACTGGCTGTCGGCCGCGCACGCGGCCTCGGGCCCCGTGGTCCTGGCGCTTCGGGTTTCGCTCGGCGAGGACGCGAAGCGCCTCACCGTCAACGGTCATACCGTTCGCTTGCTGGCTATCGAAGCGGTTCGCCGCGACTTGCGGGAGAGCGGCCGCAGCTGGCTGCTGCGGCCGATACCCGGTTTCGACGCGGGCTTCTTCCTGCCCGAGCGGGCAACGACGCCCGAGCTACCCAGCGCGCAACTGGAAACGGGTTTGCTCCTGGCGGTCGCCGGCGCGGCGGCCGGATCTCTGCCCGACTACGCCGAGGCCTGAAGCCGCGAAAAGGCAGTCGGGTCGGGTCAGGTCTTTAAGGTCTTGGTTAACGCTTTCTATGCGACGCTAGCCGCCATGCCGACCGCCACCGCAGTTCTCGACCCGCCCTCTGCCACGCTCGACCTCTCGGGCGCGGGCATGATCGCGCTCACCCGCGATCTCTGCCAACCGCGCACGGCGGTGGTCGCCGACGGCAACGAAACGCTTTTCGCCCGCATAGCCGCCGAACTTACCGGGGAACTGCCGCTCGAACTGATCCGAGTACCCTCCGGCGAGAGCTTCAACGGCTGGGTCGTGCCGCAGAACTGGCGGGTGAAGCGGGCCAAGCTCTACCGCGACGGCCGGGAGGTCTTCGACGGCACGGACAACAGCCTGGGCGTAGCCTACTACTCTCGCTCCTTCTCCGGCGAGCTGTCTTGGGAAGCGCTGCAACCGAAGCTGGTCAGCAACCCGGCCCTGCCCGACGCCTACATGTTCCACTGCATGTGGCAGTATCGGCCCTGGGACGCCGACTGGCGGCTGGTGATGCCGCACAGGCTGCTCGCGACGCTGGGGCCGGGCCGCTACCGGGTCGAGTTGGAGACCGAAGACGCGCCCGGCGAGATGCTGATCGGCGTGGCGCAGAAGACCGGCCGCTCGCCCAAGACCATCGTTTTCAACTCCAACAACTGCCACCCGCACATGGCCAACGACGGTTTCGCCGGCACGGCGGTGCTGATCCGCCTGATGCAGTGGCTGGCCACGCAAGACACCTTCTACAGCTACCGCCTGGTGATCGCGCCGGAGCATCTGGGCAGTGTCTTCTACCTGAAAAACCTGCCGCGCGCGGAGGTCGACCGCATGGTCTGCGGCATCTTCGAGGAGATGCCCGGCACCGGCGGCGCCATCAAGGCGACCAGCACCTTCGCCGGCGGCCACATGCTGGACGCGGCCTTCGCCAACGTGCTGCGGCATCACAGCCAGGCGCATGAATTGGTGCCCTGGCGCTGCGGCGCCGGCAACGACGAGACGGTCTGGGAGGCACCCGGCTACGAAGTCCCCTTCGTCGAGGTCACGCGCTGCGAAGATCAGTTCGCGCCTTACCGGGAGTACCACTCCAGCCTCGACACCCCGGACCTGATGGACCCGGTCCAACTGGAAGAGATGCTGGCGGTCCTACAGCGCGTCGTCTCGGTACTCGAGAACAACAAGATCGCCCGGCGCCGCTTCGACGGCCTGATCTGTCTCTCCAATCCGGACTACGGACTCTACATGGAGCGGCCCGACCCCACCGTGGTGAAGGATCTGGAGGCCGACGCGGAGACCTGGGGTCATCTGCTGGACTGTCTCTTTCGCTACCTCGATGGCGATCACACGCTGCTGGAGATCGCCGAGCGCCATCGGCTCTGCTTCGATCGGCTGCTGCTCTATCTACAACGCTTCGAAGCCAAGGGCCTGGTGGAGTTAACCCGCGCCGAGATCGAACGTCGCCGGCCGGAGCGCGTGGCGCCATGATCGCCGTGATCGACAGCGGTCTCTCCAATATCGGCTCCGTGCTGACCGCCTTGCGGCGGATCGGCGCCGAGGCCAAGCCGACCCGCGATCCAACCGAGGTGGCGGCCGCCGGATCGCTCCTGCTGCCGGGTGTCGGTGCCTTCGGCGACGGGATGGCGGCTCTGCGGAAGCATGGTCTGGTCGAACCGATTCGCGCCCATGCAGAAGGCGGAAAGCCGGTCCTCGGGATCTGCCTCGGGATGCAGCTTCTGGCCGGTGAAAGCGAGGAATTCGGGATGCACGAGGGCCTCGGCCTGATCCCCGGCCGCGTGCGGCGCCTGCGCCCGCAGGCCGGACAGCGCGTTCCCAATATCGGTTGGTGCAACCTGCAAGTTCGTACTGGCGCACAACTTTTTGCGGATACCCCAGCCGACGCCTGCTTTTACTTCGTGCATTCCTATGTGATCGACTGCGCAGTCGAGGAAGACGCCGCTGGGACGCTGACCTTCGGCGACGACCGGGCGACGGTGGCGATCGAACGCGGGCGCATCTTCGGCGCCCAGTTTCATCCGGAGAAGAGCCAGGACGCCGGACTTGCGGTCCTCGATGCCTTTCGCCGGATCGGCGAGGCCCTGCAATGACCGAACCGTTGACACCCACGGCGCTGGCCGGCCAACGCGCCCACCCGGCACCCGGCGGACCGCCCGGCGGTCCGCATCCCCGGCTGGTGCCGGTGCTGCTGCTCAAGCACGGTGTGATCGTGCGCAGCCAGCTCTTCAAAGTGCACCAGGTGATCGGCAATCCCCTGTCCAGCGTCGAGCGCTTCTCCCACTGGAACGTGGATGAGTTGATCGTCCTGGATATCTCGCGGGGCAGCGAGGGCCACGACCTGCGCCGCGACGACCTGCAGCAGAGCTATGACGGCGACGATGTCCTGGACGTGCTGCGCGCGATCGCCGAGGTCTGTTTCATGCCGCTGACCTTCGGCGGTCGGGTCCGGACGCTTTGGGACATCGAGGCCCGCCTGGCGGTCGGCGCCGACAAGGTCGCGCTCAACACGGCGGCCTTCGAGACTCCCGAGTTGATCGAGCAGGCCGCACGGCGCTTCGGCAGCCAGTGCATCGTGGCCTCGATCGACGCCGAGAAGACAGACGCCGGCTGGGAGGTGCGGGTCGATGGCGGACGGCGCGCTACCGGCCTCGACCCCGCGGACTGGGCCCGCGACCTGGAACGGCGCGGGGCCGGCGAGATTCTGCTCAACTCCATCGACCGCGACGGCGCGGGTCAAGGCTACGATCTCGAGCTTATCCGTCACGTGACCGACGCCGTCGAGATTCCCCTTGTCGCCTGCGGCGGGGTCGGCCGCTACGAGCACTTCGCGCCAGCGATCCTGGACGCCGCCGCCGCCGCCGCCGGGGCGGCCAACATCTTCCACTTCTTCGAACTCAGCTACCCGCAGGCCAAGCGCACCGCCCTTGCCGCCGGTGTGCCGCTGCGGCCGCTGCGGCTCGGCTCCAAGTACCTGCCGCGCGAACCCTCCTACGACCGCGCCCGGGAAGATGCCCGCCTGGCCGAACGCCTGCGCCAGGCGGAGGAGGCGGACTACCCGGCAGCGCAGCCCGCGGCCGCGATCAAGCGCCAGCCCATCCGCTGGTGCAGCCATTGCACCTATCCCTCGATCTCGGCGGCGCCGATGGAGTTCGATGCGGCCGGCAAGTGCACCGGTTGTCAGATGGCGGAGGTCAAGGCCGCTATTCCCCCGGATGAGTGGGCCCGGCGCACGGAGCTTCTACACGATCTGGTCGAGCGCTACCGCTGCCGCGACGGCTCGCGCCACGACTGCGTCGTCGCCGTGTCGGGCGGCAAGGACAGCTACTTCCAGGTTCATGTCGTCAAGGAGGTGCTGGGTCTCAACCCACTGCTGGTGACTTACGACGGCAACAACTGGACCGAGGTCGGCTGGCGCAACATGGTCCGCATGCGCGAGGCCTTCGACGCCGACCATATCGTGGTCCGCCCTTCGGTCGAAACCCTGAAGCGCCTGAACCGCCTCGCCTTCCAGGTCATGGGCGACATGAACTGGCACGCCCACGTGGGCATCATGACCGTTCCGATGCGGGTGGCGGCGGAGCGCGGCATCCCGCTGGTCTTCTACGGCGAGCACGGCTACCTCGATCTCTGCGGCCAGTTCTCGATGGACGATTTTCCCGAAGTCACTTATCGAGACCGGTTGGAGCACTTCGCGCGCGGCTACGAGTGGAGTTACTTCCTCGGACGCGAGGGTCTGACCGCGCAGCAGCTCGATACCTGGAAATACCCCAGCGACACGCGGCTGCTGGAGCTCGACCTGCGTGGACTGTTCCTGGGCAACTACGTCCACTGGGAAGCCAACGCGCACATCAAGCTGGTGACCGAGCGCTACGGCTTCGAGATCAGCGAGGAGCCCTTCGACCGTACCTACCGCACGATGTCGAACCTGGACGACATGCACGAGAACGGAGTCCACGACTATCTGAAGTACATCAAGTTCGGCTACGGTCGCGGAACCGATCATACCTGCAAGGACATCCGGGCGAGTCTCATGAACCGCGAAGACGCCATCGAGCTGGTCAACCGCTACGACCCCGTCAAACCACGGGATCTCCTGCGCTGGCTCGACTACGTCGGCATGACGGAAGAAACCTTCGACCGCATGGCCGATACCTTCCGCGACCCGCGCGTCTGGCGCCACGAGGACGGCCGCTGGGTTCGGGACCGGCTGGAGCGATCACGGCCATGACCGATCCGAACCTGAAAAGCGACAGCGACATCGGAGACCCGCTGAGCGAGCGGGAACTCTGCCCTGACGAGCTGCTGGGAGGGCAGGAAGCCGCTTTCGCGCGCGATATCGCCCGCCTGCATGCCAGCCCCGACGCGCATCAGCGTGTGCCCTGCCCGGCCTGCGGCAGCGATACGCCCACGCCCGCTTTCTCGAAGTACGGCTTCGCGTTCCAACGCTGTCCGACCTGTGGGACGCTCTATATGAGCCCGCGGCCGAGCGAAACCTTGATGGCCGACTACTACGCCAACTCCGAGAACTACGCCTACTGGGCGGAGCACATCTTCCCGGCCTCCGAGGCGGCACGGCGCGAGAAGATTCACAAGCCTTGGCTGGCACGCGTGCTGGACTACTGCGAGACCTTCGATATTCGCCGCGACCTGCTGCTGGAAGTCGGCCCCGGTTTCGGCACCTTCTCAGCCCTGGCAAGCGAGTCCGGCGCCTTTACCCGGGTCGTCGGCGTGGAGCCGACGCCGGAAATGGCCGCCGCCTGCCGCGCACGCGGGGTCGACGTGGTCGAGAGGCGGATCGAAGATCTCGACAGCGAAGTCGGGCAAGCCGACGTGGTCTGTGCCTTCGAGGTCGTCGAGCATCTTTTCGCCCCTCGCCGATTCCTCGCCGGTATCGCGCCCTGTGTCGCACCCGGCGGCTTGCTGGTGCTGTCCTGTCCCAATGGCGAAGGCTTCGATATCGCGCTACTCGGCGAGAAGTCCCAGGCGGTCGATACCGAGCACGTCAACCTCCTGACGCCGCGCGCTCTCTCGCGCATGGTCGAGGAGGTGGGCTTCGAAGTTCTGCGCATCCATACGCCCGGCCGGCTCGACGCCGAAATCGTGCGCGACGCGGCCTTGGCCGGAGAGATCGATCTGGACCCCTTCCTCAAGCGCGTGCTGCTCGACCAATGGGACACGCTCGGCTGGCCGTTCCAGCAGTTCCTGGCCGAACAGGGGCTCTCGTCGCACATGTGGCTGGCCGCCCGGAAGGTGACGTGACCGGCATGGCCAAGACCGACCGTCCCGACCTGGAGACCGCGATCCGGCGCTGTTACAGCACCTGGGGCGAGCGCTACTACGATGACTACTACGCGTCGGACAGCGCCTATCCACCGGTCCACACCGACATCGTTCGTGCGCTTTTGCAGAACGAGGGCGCAGGCAGCCTGCTGGACGCCGGTTGCGGACCGGCGTCCATGCTGCGAGATCTCGCCCTACCCGGCTTGGAGCGCTACGGCTTCGACGTGACGCCGGAAATGACCTTAGAAGCGCGACGCATTCTCGGTGAACAAGGTCTGCCACCCGGACGGATCTGGGAGGGGAGTGTCCTGGACGCCGGCGCCTTCGCGCCGCCAAGCGGCGCGTCTGCCGATGGGTTCGATGCCGCCATCTGTTTCGGCGTACTACCCCACATCCCGGCCGAAGCCGACAGCGGGGTAATCGCCCATCTGCGCGACGCTCTGGCACCTGGCGGCGTGATGGCCGTCGAGGCCCGTAACGAGCTCTTCGGGCTCTTCACCCTCAACCGCTACAGCCGAGCCTTGTTCCGCGACCGTCTGATCCGCGAAGAAGCCCTAGCTGAAACGGCGGAGACAGCCAGCGAACGCACGGCTCTGGCGGCTGCTTTGTCCAGCCTGGACGAGCGCTTCCGCACCGATCTGCCACCCTTGCGCGGCGGCTACGCGGACGAACCGGGTTACGACGAGGTACTGTCGCGCACCCACAATCCCTTTGAGCTGCGCGCCCTTGCCGAAGCAGCCGGGCTTGAGGAGATCCGCACCCTCTTCTATCACTACCACGCCTTGCCGCCGATGCTTGAGGCCAAGGCCCCCGCCCTCTTCCGCCGCGCCAGCCTTGCGATGGAAGATCCAACAGACTGGCGCGGACACTTCATGGCCTCCGCTTTCATTCTCGTTGCCCGAAGGCCGAGGTAGGGAACTGGCATGACGCATGCCACGCTTGTCTCTTCGAGTCCGGCAGAACTCCGCGACGACGGCTGGAGGGCGCATAACATCTGGCAACATAGCGCCAGCGTTCGCGCGCTCTACACCGCCCGCGCCCGCGACGAAGCCGAGGAGATGGACTGCCTGGCTCAGGCGGCCGAGCTGCTGGCCCCTCTGGCCGCGCCAGGAGACAGCGTGATCGATGCCGGCTGCGGCAGCGGCTATTTCTTTCATTCGCTGCGCAAGCGGGATCTGACCCTTGCCTATCATGGCTTCGACGCCACGGCCGAGTTTATCGAGATCGGCCGCCGCGAACTGGCGCCCTTCGGCTTGCCGTCCGATTGTCTGCAAAATCTGCGGCTGGAGGACTTCCAGGGCAGCGCCGACCATCTGCTCTGCATCAATCTGCTGTCCAACCTGGACAACTACCACCGGCCGCTGGAACGTCTGCTGAAGGCAACGCGCAAATCGCTGATCCTGCGGGAGTCGATCAAGGACGGTGCCGACTACCGGTATGTTCAGGACGCCTACCTCGATCCCGGTGTGGCGCTTTCGGTACACGTCAACGCCTACGACCGGCGCGATCTGATCGCCTTCATCGAGGCTCGAGGCTTCTCTGTCATCGAAGTGATCGACCGACGCAGCGGCGGGCGCCCGGAAAACGTGATCGGCTATCCCCACTGGTGGAGCTTCCTGGTCGCAACCCGCTGCGGCGTGCCGGCGTAAAGCCAGTCAGCGCAACAAGAAGACGAGACACCCCAACCATGTCCCGCATTGCAGGCCTGTTCCGTTTTTCCAACCCTCGGCCCGGCGATCCTGCCGCCCTGGAGCAGATGCTGACCAGTCTGCCCGGCCATAACAACGCCACGACAATCTGCGCCAGTGCGGGCCTCGGCCATCGGGCTTTTCGGCCCTCCGGACCGGCCGGCGGCACCGGTAAGACCGAGGGACTGCTGCTGGCCCTCGACGGAGCGTTGCTGAACCGCGCGGAGCTTGAGAACGAGACCGGTTTGGAGAAAGCGAGCGATATCCGGCTCGTGGCAAGCTTGATTCGGCGGCTGGGTTTCGCGGCCGCGCTCGAACGCCTGGACGGCGACTTTGCCCTCGCCGCCTTCGATCCGGAAACGCGCAAGCTGCACCTCGCACGCGACCGCCTGGGAGTGAAGCCGCTTTACTGGTCACCGCTGTCGGATGGTATCGCCTTCGGATCGCAACCCCGCGCGCTTCTGACCCTCCCGGAGGTTCCAAACGACCTGGACCGGAAATTCGTCGCCCGCTTCGGCGCCTGCCACTATCGCGGCATCGACGCCGTCCCTGAGGCCTCCCCCTACGCCGCGGTCTATCAAATTCCAGCCGGGCATCGCCTGGAAGCGTCGCCTCAGACAGCCCCGCAGGTACGGGCTTGGTGGTGCCTGGAGAACGAACCGGAATTCGCCGTCGCTCAGGCGGACGAGTTGGCCGAAACCTATCGAACCTTGCTGTTCGAGGCCGTGCGCAAGCGGGTCGCGACCGCGGAGCGGCCCATCTTCACGCTGTCCGGTGGTCTCGACTCCTCCTCGGTCCTCTGCAGCGCCACCGAGGTTACCGGGCGCAAACAGGAGGCCATCTCCAGTGTCTACGTCGATCCTCGCTACGACGAACGCAACGAGATCCAGGACGTCGTCGAGACCGCCGTCTCCCGCTGGCACATGATCGAGGTCGGCGACTCCGTGGATCTTTTCGGACTGGTCGCCGAACTGACAGAAATACACGATGAGCCCGTCGCCACCGCCACCTGGCTATCCCACCATCTTCTCTGTCGGGACGTTGCGGCGGGCGGGTTCGATGCGCTGTTCGGCGGCCTCGGCGGCGACGAACTGAATGCCGGCGAATACGAGTATTTTCCACTGCATTTCGCGGACCTGCGCGCGGCGGGGCGGGAGGCGGAGGTCGCCCGCGAAGTCGCGGCCTGGGCGCATCACCACGATCATCCGATCTACCGCAAGGACGCTGCGGCCGCTGAGCAGATGATGGCGCGGCTGGCCGACCCGGTAGTTCGGGGGCAGTGCAAAGCCGATCCCGAACGGCTGTTTCGCTACCGCCCTCTTCTGACGCCCGAATGGGACGAAATGGGCGGTTTCGAACCGGACATGAGCGGACCCTTCCACAGCTACCTCAAGAACCGCACCTTCCAGGACATGTTTCGCGAGACTTTGCCCTGCTGCCTACGCGCGGAAGACCGCCAGGCCACGGCCTTCGGTCTGGCGCACCACGATCCCTTTTTGGACCACCGTCTCGTCGCCTTCATGTACCGGGTGCCCGGCGATCTCAAGATCCGCGACGGCGTGACCAAGCAGTTGCTGCGTCGTGCCATGCAAGGCGTCTTGCCCGAGGCGACGCGGACCCGGATCGCCAAAACCGGATGGAATGCGCCCGCCCATCGCTGGTTCGGCGGCCGAACGCTGGAGGCCCTTCGCGACCGCGTCCGCTCGACGGACTTCCGTACACGCGGGGTTTTCGACCCGGATGCGGTCGAGGCGCTGCTGGACGAGCACGCGGAGATCGTGGCAGGAGACCGGCCTCAGGAGAACCACATGATGCTGCTCTGGCAGCTCCTGAACCTCGACCTCTGGATGGAGCGTCACCGCGAGCGCGCCGGTGCCGGGTGAATGCCCGTCAACCGGTCACGCCTGTCGAGAGAGCTTCGCTGGCCTGGCAGCTTCAAACGTCTAGGGAGGAACTGGCCCCGTAGTACCCGACCAGACGGTCGCAAAGGCGGCCGCGCCGACAATGGCGACGGGGATTTTCTTCGCGAGGTTGAGGCGGGCTCCAAAGATCGTGCCGAAGATACCAAAGCTCACTGCCGGCATTTCCGCCCGCTCCCTTACTTCATAGATCAAATTCCACTCACGCATTTAATCAGTGATAAATCAGTTAATTCAGAACTATTCCACTAAAAGTATTTGTATATTTATTATTGTATTTTTTGATTTCTATTCAACTTCAGATAATCGCCGAGTTGGGAATGCACAACCGTCTCGCCATTGCTGCGACATACTCTGAACAGTCGGACGGTCGGCGTGGCCATGGCGCGCGCGGCGAGCCCGGGCGGTCGAGAGACCGTCGCGCATGGTCTTTGCAAGAGCGATTCGGGTGATCGGGGCGGCTCCCGCGATCGCATAGGGCCTGAAGCAAGATGCAACGCTCGACAGATAGATCTGCCGGTTTGTGCGCATAGCCGAGGAGGCACGTTGCCGAACGTCACACGACTGCAGCAGGATTGCCGTAGGTGGAGTCACTCCGGCGATGCCGCCTAGCGCCTGTTGTGATGGTATGGACTCGCTTCGCGGTTCCGCCGATCCCAAGAAACAGACTCTACCACTTTGAATCGAGACCAGATTTAACGTCATCGCCGGACCCAATAGGTGGGTCCGACCGATCACTATCTGGTCTGGAGCGCGACTCCTGCTCACTCGTAAGGAGAGAGCGCTACTGTAGAAGTGGTTGGTGCTGCGTCTACTCCGCGGCGTCGCGCAGACCGGCAGGCAAACCCAGCAGGTCCGGCTGTTCCGAGGCAAGTCGGCAGTACCAGTCGATATAGGCGTCGAAGCCGCGCTCGAGCGGATATTGCGGCGCATAGCCCAACAGACTGCGGGCCTTCTCGATCGAGAGTGTGCCGCGTTCGGGCATCAGGCTGTCGCGCGCGTGGTGTTTGACCTCGATTTCCGGAAAGCGCGTCCGCACCATCTCCGCCATGTCGTTCAGCGAGCGACCGTCGCCGTAGGTCAGATTGAAAGCCTGATTGCGCGCTTCCGGCTTGCCAATGGACAGGCAGATCCCCTGGATCAGATCGTCGATGTAGGTGAAGTCGAGCGCATCGCTGCCGTCACCGTTGATCGTCACGGTGTTGCCGCGCACCGCATTCTCGATGAAAGCCTGCCCGACGCGCCGGCTGACGCAGCGCTCGCCGTAGAGGGCGGAGGGCCGGACGATGGTGTAGTCCAGCCCGAAGACCTGGTTGTAGGCAATGACCAGCTTCTCGCCTGCAAACTTCAGTGCGCCGTAGATACCGATCGGCTCGCAAACCCGATCTTCCTCCACGGCGTCGCCATTGAAGTTTCCATAGACCATCGAGGAAGAGAAGAAGATGAAATGCGCGTTCCGTTCGCGCACGCAGTCCAATGCGTTCTCCAGCGTGCGCATGGAATGATCGAAGGTGCTGTAGGGATCCTTGTTTGCGCGGTTGGCATGGGCCACCGCAGCGAGCTGAATCACGCAATCCGGATCGATCGACTCCAGATGGCGGCTCAGCACCTGGTAGTCGCGCGCATCGACGATGTGCAGCGGAATGCCCCTTTGCGACAGCAACTGGAGCCGCTGGTTGATGAAACCGACATAGAGACCTGCATTGGGGTTCTTATCGAGACCGTGGCTGTAGGCCCCCAAGTTGTTGACCTGCAGGCTGTCGACGATCTGCGGTTTGGCACCCAATTCCTGAAGTGCCAAGGCCAGGTTATGGCCGATGAAACCGGCGCCGCCGATCAAGGCGATTCGCCGCCCCTTCAGGGCTTGGCGCAGGGTCTTCTCCTGATCGGCACCGAAACGCGTTTTCAAGGCGCTACTCCTTCGCGGTGTTCGCACCACCAGCCGGCAGGCCGCAAATAGCCGTGCCGCGCCCGGCCCAGCTTCCGAGCGACTGGTTAAGAAACCTCGAACGCCGGGCCGTTACTGTCATATGACGCTCGCTTGAGATAAGCCAAGATCGCGCTGTAGAGCAGCGCGGATCATCGGGATTGCCTGGACCAAGGGCGTACCGAACGGATAGTCGAACACTTTCTGGGACGGAAAGAAGGGCACATGGTCGGTGCCCAGCATGTTCCAGGCCGGCCCGACCGTGAACTCGTAAGTCGGACAGCCAATGCCTGCCGACAGGACCGAGCAAGTCGTGTTCGGCGCCACCACAGCCGTCAGGGCCGTATTCAGAGCGGCCACCTCATCGAGGTCGTCGGTGAGATCGAGCTCGTCCTCGAGACTGAGAATGCGGCCCGGCCAGCGTCGCTCCGCTTCGGCCAGTTCCGTCCGGGCATCTCCATACTGCAGGCTGACGAAGCGGGCGCCCGGCAAGGTGAAGATCGGCTCTAGATCCTCCAACTGCAGATACCAGTGATTACGCCCGGTATGCAGGAGCATCGAGCGCCAACACAGCCCGATGACCGGCTCCGGCCCCAGGGCGGCGAGACGCTCGCGCCAATGTTCGACACGCGCCGGATCCGCCTTCAGAAATCCGCCCGTACCGGTGAAGTCCTTATGACTCCGGCGTACGACGGCAGGTAGGCTGCCGAGATACATGACGTAGTCGAAATCGCCTTCGAAAGCTTCAGCCGAGGACTTCTGCGGTGTTTGAAGCGCATCGCAGACGTCGACATCTAGGAAGGATCGCGCGATCAGATCTCGGATCTTCGGATGCACCTCCAGGGAAAGCTTGGCCTCGGAACCCGGACCTTTGGCGAAGTCCTCAAGACAGGAGAGAAACATGATCTGATCGCCGATTCCCTGCTCGGCGACGATCCCCAAAGACTTGCCCGCAAGCGACTCACCGTCCCAGATCGGCTTGAAGGTCATGCGCCAGCCGTTGCGCAGGTTGGCGTGTACGCCGACCTCGTAGTGATCCCAACCTTCGGCAAGCTGGCCGACACCGAGCAGAGCGAAAGCCTTGTTGTAGAGGGTCCCGGGAGACAAAGGAGCGCAGCGCCCCGCCTCCTCGAAGGCGGCCAAGGCCTCGGCGTGACGGAACTGCCGCTTGCGCAAAACACCGAGATTGTTCCAGGAGTGCACCCGATCGGGGTCGAGCGCGAGGGCTCGCTCCAGCAGACTGTCGGCCCTTTCGAGATCGCCGCGTTCGATATCGATCCGCGCCAGGCTGCAGAGGGCCGGCGCGTGATTCGGATCGCGGTCAATAACAGCG
The DNA here is from genome assembly GCF_003572205.1 of Algihabitans albus. Classification (NCBI taxonomy): domain Bacteria; kingdom Pseudomonadati; phylum Pseudomonadota; class Alphaproteobacteria; order Rhodospirillales; family Rhodovibrionaceae; genus Algihabitans; species Algihabitans albus. The sequence goes on along the minus strand of NZ_QXNY01000005.1, from coordinate 203,722 downwards.
CTCAGAAGCGCGCAGGCCTCCTCGATCCGGTCCAGTTCCAGGAGACAATCGGCCTTCGCGGACGCGAAGCGATCGGAGGCTGGATCCAGCGAGATGGCCCGGTCGAGTGATGCCAGAGCTTCATCGAACTTACCCATCCGCATCAGTACCAGCCCCAAGAGCGAGTACAGATTGGCGATGCCGGGGTGATGTTCGATGGCGCGGTTCAGCAGATGCCGAGCCTCCGCGTTACGGCCGAGCCCATGCAGAAAGTTGGCGTAGTTGCCAAGTACCTCGGCACTCTCGGAGTCTAAGAGCAAAGCATCCTGGAAGACTTGCTCGGCCTCTTGATAGCGGGAGAGACGGATCAGTCCGAGTGCCAGCGTCATGCGCGCATCGATCCGCGACATGTCCAGAGTCACCGCTTTCTCTCCGGCCAGGATCGCGCCCTCGCCGTCGCCCGATGCCAGCAGGATCGCGCCCAGACGCGCGAAAGCGCCGGCGTGCTGAGGCCAACGGTCCAGGGCAAGGTTGCAGGCCTCCGCGGCCAGGCCCGTCTGTCCCTTGGCGCCGAACGCCTCGGCGACGCAGACCAGAATGTCCGGCTCCGGCGCGGCTTTCTGCAGACGCCTCAGTCCGGCCGCCGCCTGGGCCTCCTTCGCACCGCACCAGGCCGTCGCCAGGACGCTCGCGACGAGCTCGCGAATCTCCGGCTTCTCCAGAACCGGCTGCCCGAGCAGCTTCATCAGCAACCGTTCCGACTCGCCGGCCCGGCCCAGGCGCGCCAGTGCGGCCGCCAGTCTGATACGGATCTCGGTCCGGTCCGGCTGCAGGCGCAAAAGGTCTCGATAGAGCTTTTCAGCCTCCCGGTCCCGCCCCGCCGCGACCAGGGCATCGGCGAGGGACACTTTCGCGACGGCATCCTTTGGCTGTTGGCGGGCTTGCTGGCGTAAACGAGTCAACCTGGCATCGGCCAGCGGATCGGCAGGCAAGATGTCCGGGTGTCTCATCGCGTTCATTCTCTTAATGGTTTTATCACTATCGTACGAACAACTTTAACGTCGCAGCAGCGAACTCGTCCGAAGAGCTAAACAAATATGCTTTCCAAACCTTTAAATCTTAAGGCTCGAGCCCGTTTACGCGGTCAGTCCGCATCGGGCGCTCCAACTGGAACGCCGTCCACGATCAGAGACACAGCCTACTGGGCGCAGGCAGCCGAGTCTTATCGCAGCGAGCTGAATAGCCCCTATCACCGGAACCGCCTGGCGATGGTCGAGCGCCTGCTCGACCCGTGCGATCTCTCCCGCAGAGTGCTGGATTTCGGCTGTGGAGACGGTCCGTTGAGCGAAAGGGTAGTTGAAGCCGGCGGCGAAGTCGTCGCGATCGATAGCGATGCAAGCATGATTTCGGTCGCGGCAGCGCGACTGAGCGCCAGTCCTGCCGCGTCTGCCAGGGTCGGTAGCGTGGAGAGCCTTTCGCGCTTTCCGGATGCGAGTTTCGACTGCCTGCTCGCCCTGAACGTGCTGGCCTACCTTCACGGCGGACTGGACGCCGTTTTCTATCGCGAGGCCGCACGCCTTCTGAAGCCGGGTGGTATTCTGGTGGCGACCCACTCCAACTCCCTGTTCGACCTCTTCACCCTGAACGCCTTCACCCTGCGCTTCTTCAGGGAGAACTTCTCGGTCCTCGGCCGCGACTGCGAGATCGAAGCGCTCCTGACCCATCCGGACGAACCCGACCGCGTTCCCCATAGCGTGCGGGAAAATCCCCTGGCTTACGGCACCAAGATGAAGGCCTACGGGTTGCAGGAAGTACGGCAGGACTTCGCGATTCCTCATGCGCTACCGCCCCTCCTGCTGAACGAAGATCCCGACGATCTGGCCAACCGCGAAGTCCCCGACATCGCGTTCCTGCCGGAGACCGAAGCCTGGAAGAAGATGTTCCTCTGCAGCATCTTCGGATCGCGCCTGATCAGGATCCGACCGCCGCAAGATGGTTAGCGTGGGGTTAACGCGCGAGGCGACCCGGCAAGACCTGCCCGGCAAGAACTGCGCAATCGGGAAAATCTTGCCGCGTTAACCGGGTCGAAACTGCCCAGTCGGCAAAGTCAGTCTATCGGCAAGGCAAGTTCTGCCGCGGGATCGGCGGTTTTTGCCGAGTTGGCACGCCCCTTGCTGATGGTTATGCCGGACGCGCAGTCGTCCGCAGACTGGGACAGGTGTCCCGCCCTGACAGGAAGTCGGGGTCAAGCATCCAAGTAGGAGACGAGACACTATGAGTACCCTTAACGTTATCTCGAACTTCGCCGCCAACGTGGCCCACCGTCACCTGTCGCAAGCCAGTTCGGAAGCGTCGAACTCGGTGGCCAAGCTGTCGGCCGGTTCGCGTGTGCTTGCCGCCAAGGACGACGCCGCGGCCCTGGCCATCGGTTCTCGTTTGAATTCCGAGGTTGAGAGCCTCAAGCAGGCCGGCGTCAACGCCGGTCAGGCGGTCTCCATGCTTCAGATTGCCGACGGTGCGATGGCTCGTACCAACGACATCCTGGTCCGCATGAAGACTCTGGCGGTTCAGTCCAGTTCCGGTCAGCTTTCCAACACCGAGCGCGGTCTGCTGAACCAGGAGTACACGGCGCTTCGTTCGGAAGTCGATCGTATCGCCGACGATACGGAGTTCAACGGCACCAAGCTGCTGGCCGGTGATAACAGCTTTGCTACAACCGGCGCCGGCACGGCCATCGAAGCCGCCGACGGCTTCGAGCAGATCTCCTTCACCAACGATACCGGCGCCTTCGCGTCCGGTAACACGGTGCAGATTGGTTACGACGCCACGGCCGACCAGTTCACCGTCACGAACACCAGCACCGGCGTTTCCTACACCTCGGATGCGGGTGTCGCCGCCCCGAGTGCCGGTAGCTTCCGGGATGTGAACATCAACGGTGCCGGTATCACCATCACCCTGAACTCGTTGTTCAACGATACGGCCGGCATCACCGCCACTGCGGCGAGTGGCTTCTCCGTGACCGGTGGTACCTCCGACACCCTGTCGCTCGACTTCCGGATCGGCACGGGCACGGTTTCGAGCGAGGACGAGATCACCGTCGCGCTCGACTCCGCCAAGGCTTCGGCTCTGTCGGCCGGCCTGGAGACCTCGACCATCGACACCAACCTGAACGCCGAAACCGCTATCGGTCTGATCGATACCGCGATCGACACCTTGGCGGAAAACCGCGCGCAGTTGGGTGCCAGCCAGAACCGGCTGGAGTTCGCTTCGGCGAACATCGCGACCTCGATGGAGAACACCGAGGCGGCCCGTTCGGCACTGATGGACTTGGACGTTGCTGCGGAGATGACGAACTTCACCTCCAAGCAGATCCTGATGCAGTCCGGTGTGTCGATGCTGGCCCAGGCCAACCAGATGCCGCAGAACCTGCTGCGTCTGCTGGGCTGATCCAGTTCCTTCGGCCGGGGAGGGGGTTCGCCCCCTCCCCACCTTTTTCTCCCGTGTCGTCTTCTTTCTCAGCTTTTCACGCTTCGCCGCTCTAACAGCAGTTTTTTGGCACCGATCTTGCTTTTGTTTTCCTGACAGTCTCCATCAGGAGCCTTTTTTTGCGAAGCACAGCATAGGTGGCGCCGACCGCCGCCAGGGCAGACAGGCCCGACGACGGTCGACCCGATAGAGCCATGGAAGTCACATCGCTAGTCCCCTCGCCCCAGCCTGCCGCTCGACCTGCGGCAATCGGGGCCGACGCGTCCGGCAACTCGGACGCCCGGCAGCGCGTCGAGCCGGTGGAGCGCCTGTTCGAGCAGGCCGTCTCGAAGACGCAGGACGTCGCCGAAGAGCCGCTGGGCAAGAGACCGCAAAAGCTCAAGGTGACGCTCGACATCGAGGAAGGCACCAATCGTGTGATCGCCAGCCTCATCGATCCCGAAACGGGAGAGGTCAAGCAAGAGTTGCCGCCGGAGGAGCTGCTCGAAAGCGCCGCCCAGTTGCGCGAGCTGCTCGATCGAATCATCGATATCAAGGTCTGAACCAGCCATGTCAGACGTCAGCGCCTCATCCAACAGTCTCGTCGTCGACGGAAACGGACGCGTCCGTTTCTCGGGTCTCGGATCGGGAATCGATTTCGAGTCCGCCGTCGAGGGCATCATGCAGGCTCGCCGGATTCCCGTGGACCGGCTCGAAGCCCAGATCGAGAGCGGCAGCGAGAAGCTCACAGCGCTGGCCGATCTGCGGACGTTGATGAACAACCTGCGGACCTCGCTCGACGATCTCTACGGCCGTCAGACGCTGGGAAACAGCGGCAACATCTTCGAAAACAAATCCACCTTCGCCTCTACTTCCCGCCTGGATGGCGGAAATGCCTCCAACGCCGCGAACCTGATCGGCGTCGCCGTCACCAATGCGGCCGAGACCGGCACCAACGAAATCGAAATCGACCAGATTGCGCGGGCGCAGCGGATCGGGAGCCTCACCTTTACCAGCACCACGGCCGATCTGGGCACGGCAAGCGGTGGCGCGGCCGGCTCGATCGCGGGAACCTTCGACATCAACGGCACGACCATCACGGTGGACGCCACCGATTCCCTGCTGGCCGTGCGCGATCGGATCAACGCCGCCAACGCCGGCGCGGATGCGACCGGCGTGCGGGCCTCTGTCGTCTCCGTGAACGACAGCGAGCATATTCTCGTTCTGACGGCGGAGAAGACGGGCACCAACATCGCACTGGACAACGAAACCGGCGGAGTGCTGTCGGAGTTGGGGGTCTCGAACGATGGCGGAACCACGCTTCTGAACGAACTTCAGTCGCCGCGTACGGCCCAATTCTATGCCAACGGACTGCTCGATCAGGACAAGTGGCACTCGCAGCGTTTGACCGCCGGCGCTGCCCTCTCGACCTTCGGCGTGGACGCGGGTCCCTTCAGTTTCGAGATCCGCGACGCCAGCGACACGCTGCTTGGGACCGTCAACTACAGCGGCACGGACAGCGTCACAGACCTGGCCAACTCGATCAACGCGATTGCCGGGGTGAGCGCCAGTGTGGTCACGACCGGCGGCGCGACCCGCCTGGAGATCACCGGCGACGGCGGGCAGACGATCAACCTCTCCGGAGATACGGGGAGCGCCATCGAAGACCTTGGGCTGACCAACAAGCAGCTGATCGAGCGCGACAGCAACACCATTTCCGACCTCTTCGGCGGCGTCACCCTGACCCTCTTCGGCTCCGAGCCCGGCACCACGATCAGGGTGGAAGTCGAACGCGACCTGAATGCGGTCAAGACAGCGGTATCTGGGTTCGCGACGGCTTATAACGAGCTGAAGATCTTCATGAACCAGCAACAGCTCTCGAACCCGGATACGGGTGAGGCGACTGAGGAAACCGGCGCCCTCTTCCGCAACCCGACCTTGGGTGCGATCGAGCAAGCACTGACCGGCGTGCTGGGCAACGGAGCGGAAGGCACCTCCAGCACCTTCACCGTGCTGGCGCAGATCGGCATCGACTTCGTCAACAACGACGCCGTTGCCGATCCGCTGCTGCGGGACACCCTCAATATCGACGAGACCGAACTCGACGAGGCGTTGCTCAATAACATCGACGACATCGAACGCCTCTTCGCATTCGACTTCTCCAGCTCCGACCCGCGGGTTCAGCTGCTCAGCTTTACCGGCGCCACGACCTACGACGCCGGCGGCTATACGGTGAACATCGGGAATTACGGCTCGGCGAGCGAGTTGTCGGGCGAGGCGAACAGCGATACCGCAACCCTGAACGACGGCACGGATTCCGTCGGCGCGACGACCTCCGGCAGCTTCGATATCAACGGGACGGCCATCGCCTACGATGTGACGACGGACTCGTTGGATAGTCTGGCCGACGCCATCAATGCGGCGGGTATCGCCGGTGTCTCGGCCCGCGTCGTCGACGGGGACGGCGGCGGCAGGCAGATCTCGATCACCTCGAACCAGGATCCTCTGGTCGTCAACAACGATACCGGCGATCTGGTGGGCGCACTCGCCCTCACGACCGAGGATTACCTTGTCGGTTCGGCCAACGTCGGCGGTGCGGGCGACGGCAGTGACGATGGGACGGCAACGACCTCCGGCCGCATCATCACGGTAACCGACCAGAACGGCGCCGAAGGACTTCGGCTGCTCTACAACGGCGCGGGCGACGCCAGCAATATCGATGTCAACTTCACCATCGGCGTCGGCGCGAAGATGTTCTTCGAGCTGGAACAACTGCTCGACAGCCAGAGTGGGTCTCTTGAGGCCGAGGTCGATACGCTGAACGAACAGAACCGCGCGGCGGAGACGCGTGTCGACGAGATGATCGTACGCTTGGACTACCAACGCGAACGGCTGCTGGAGCGCTTCATCGTCATGGAACAGAGCCTGGCCCGGATGAATTCCATACTCGACCAGATCCGCGAAATCACCAACGCCGGCAACAGCGATAACTAGCGTTTCGATGCCCTCCCTTCCCCATCAACAAAGAGGTCAGGACGTGCCATGAGCTACGCTCTCGCTCGGAACTACCAGACCCAAGCGCTGATGACCGCATCGCCGGCGGAGTTGGTCGCCATGCTGTTCGAACGCGCGATCCACTTGATGCGCGAAACAGAACGCGCGATCGAGGAAGGGCGGATCGAGGCGCGGCACAACGCCAACACCAAGGCGATGGAGATCATCCATCACCTCGACGTGACGCTCGACCGCGATCAGGGCGGCGAAATCGCCGAGCAGCTCACCAGTCTGTACAGCTTTGTCCTGCGCCGCCTCGCCGACGTCGATAGGCTGAACGACGCGAACATTCCGCGCGACATGATCGGTTTGCTGGAGCCGCTGCGCGACTCCTGGCGGACTCTTGCGCGGGACGGTGCGACAGCCGCACCGGCGCGGCCCCTGCCAGCTCCACCGAAAAGCGCAGCGCTCGCACGGCCGGAAACGCCGGCAGCACCGATCCCCGCGGGTCTCAACTTCTCGGCTTAACCGGCCGTTTTCGCACCGCAAATCCCCCAGTCATCGCCGAACGACGCGCCCTGCAGAGGTGATCTGCGGGGCGCGTTTGCTTTGGAAGACCTCCTCGACAGTCGCACCGGAAAGAGGTCGCGGTCGCGCCTCCGAATACCCATCCCACGCGGAACGCCAAGCCTTTCCTTGGGACTGAGCCTCCGCCCCCGTCAGCCTGTAAGGCTTTGCCGACGCGGAAGGCGCTCTAGGCAGGATCTGCGTAACGCAACCGGCAGAAATGACCGAGCAGGAACGCTCTTGCAGTACGGCATGACCTACCGCCAAAGCCAGTTCGGCCGCGCTGCTTGCAAAAAAATCCCATGTTTTTCAATGCTATAAGCGGAATTCCGCAAACTGGCACGAGCTTTGCTGATAAGGGGTGCCGGCAAGGCTCGCGTGCATCTGCGCTCCTCGGCCGGCGAAACATGTAAGCGCCCGCACCCCTGCGGGGCTGAGCCAAGGAGGAACGAAGCTAGGCCGATCTTACCGCGAACGCCGGAGCCCCAAGGCTCCTTCACCGGTCAGAGGCCGAGCCAGAGTTCAAGTCCACGCGAGCAAGAAAGTACGGAGACCCCAATCATGGCCCTAAACGTAATTTCCAACTTTGCTGCGAACGTGGCGCATCGCCACCTGCAGCAATCGGATGCGGAGGCGACAAGCTCTCTGGCGAAGTTGTCGGCCGGCACACGCGTGCTGTCCGCCAAGGACGACGCCGCGTCGCTTGCCATCGGCTCCCGGCTACGCGCCGAGGTCAGTGCCTTGCGCCAGGCGTCGGTCAACGCCGGTCAGGCCATCTCAATGCTTCAGATCGCCGACGGCGCCATGGCGCGCGTCGACGACATCCTGGTCCGCATGAAGACGCTGGCCGTTCAGGCCTCGTCCGGTCAGCTCTCGGACACCGAGCGCGGCATGCTGAACCAGGAGTACACATCGCTGCGCGCGGAAGTCGATCGCATCGCGGACGACACCGAGTTCAACGGCACGAAGCTGCTGGCAGGCAGCAACACCTTCGGCGCCGGCACGATTGGCACGGCCATCGAAGTCGCCGACGGCTTCGAGCAAATTACGTTCAGTAACGACACCGGCGCCTTTACCTCCGGTAACGCGGTGTCGATCACCTACGATGCCACGGCCGACCAGTTCACCGTCACCAACGACAGCACCGGCGTGTCCTACACCTCGGATGGAGGCATCTCCGCACCGAACGCGGGCAGCTTCCAGCAAGTGATCATCAACGGTGCGGGCATCAGCATCACCCTGAACTCGCTGTTCGACGACACGACGGACATCACCGCCGGCGGCACCTTCACCGTCACCGGCGGCACGTCGAATACACTGGATCTCGAGTTCAAGATCGGGACGGGGACGGACACACCGGACGATGTCACGATCCAGCTCGTCTCGGCCAAGGCACAAGCTCTGGCCGTTGGCCTGGATACCTCGAGCGTCGATACCAAGGCGAACGCCGATACGGCGATCGGCGCGGTCAACACGGCGATCGACAATCTGGCCATCGCCCGAGCCCAGCTCGGCGCGGCTCAGAACCGCCTGGAGTTCGCCTCGGCGAACATCGCGACGACCATGGAAAACACCGAAGCCTCGCGCTCGGCGCTCATGGACCTCGACATCGCGGCGGAAATGACGCGCTTCACCTCGAAGCAGATCCTGGTCCAGTCCGGCGTGTCCATGCTGGCTCAGGCCAACCAGATGCCGCAGAACCTCTTGCGGCTGTTCCAGTAACCGCAGGTCTAGACACCCCTGCGCCCGGCCGGGTGGCGGAAAAGGGTTCCGCCACCCCGGCGCGGGGCGAAAAACGGAGGACTTGAAAGATGGCAAAGCTCGCCACCTGGATCCGCACGAACGATCTTCTCGAGATGAGCCCCAACCGCATGGTTGCAACGCTCTATGACGAGGCGATCGCCGCGCTACAAGATGCCAAACAGGCCATTGCCTGGAGCGATATCGAGAGCCGCTGCAACGCCGTATCCACGGCGCATGAGCTGGTCGGCGCTCTTTATCTCTGCCTCGACAATGATCGTGGCGGCAAGGTCGCCGAGAATCTCGGCAGCATCTACGGCTTTATCCTGCAGCGACTGCATCGGATCAACTTCGAGAACGATCCGACGATCGCCGACGAAGCGATCGGGCTACTGACGCCGCTGCGAGACTCCTGGGTCGAACTCGATCGTATGACCCACGTTCAGGATGCGGCAGAGCCGATTGCGGTCGCCTCCTAACGCCTTACGCCAAACTTCTCTCTCGAAGACACTTTGCTCGGATCGCAAGACATCATGCAGACTCAGGCTGTCACTCCCAACCCCGGTCGGTCGGCGGATAGTGCCCATGGCGTTGCCGCCGTTGCCAAGAACACCGCGTCCAAGATGCTGGCCTTCGGCACGGGAGAAAGCGATTTCCTCTCGATGCTGGTGAGTCGCGACGAAAAGGAAGATGTCGCTGCGACCGAACCGGAACCGCGCGAAGCGTCACGAGACGACAGACCGAGGTCCGAGGAGTATGACACTTCGAGCACTGCATCGAGACCCGAGACGCCCGAACCGCAAGCCGCGCCTCTGCAGGTAGCCGAAGCGAGACAGGACGTCGGCCGTTCCGCGAACAAGGCGGATCCGCAAAGGGCGGAAGCAGCCAGGCCGACGGGCAGCGAGACCGCACCCAGCCGTGACTCTGCGCAGGCCGGGCGTGACTCCCAGGCCGCAAAAGCCTCGGTCGAAGCGGCAGCTGTCGACTCTCGACCGCGGACAGCTCTGGCTGCCGGCGCGTCTCAAGCGGCGATCGCGGCCCAGAGCGAGGCGAACTCTCCGGCCACCTCTCAGGCGGCGACCCAAGGTCAGGCCAAAGTCGAAGGTGCCGGGGCGAAGACAGAGTCGGAGCAAGCGAGCCAGCGTCCCGACTTCGCCCAGATGGCACGCGCCTCTGCTCACGGCAAAGAGCAGGCTGCACCCGGACAGGGCAACACGACGATGGCGGGCCTGGAGGCAATGGCTCAAGGTAAGACTGCCGAGAAGGGGCAGACAACCCAGGCACCAGGCCACCAGTCGCCCAGCGCGGCGAACGCTCTCCCGACGCAGCCGGGTCAGGCGAACCAGGCTCAGCAGGTACAGAGCCTGCCGCTGGTCGCGCAGGTCGCAGAGCGAACCCAAACGAATACCCGTACTGGCGCACCCGCCGCTGGCGGTGCCGGCCAGATCAACGCGCTGTCGAGCGCGTCCGCCGGCGCTGAGGCCCTCCCCGGAAGCGCCGGAACCGGTGCGGCCGTGAAAACGGAGACGCCGAACGCCGCGAAACCGGTGCCCAACGCCGCACGTGTTCCGCAGCCTGCTGTGGACCAGGTGTCCGTAAGGATCCAGAAAGCCGCCGCCGCCGGTGAGGATCGCATTCAGATCAAGCTGAATCCCGCTGAACTGGGGCGGGTCGACGTAAAGCTGGAATTCCAGACGGATGGCGGTGTCCGCGCAGTCGTCTCGGTCGAACGACCGGAAACTTTCGACTTGCTGCAGCGTGATGCACGCAGCCTGGAGCGCGCGCTTCAGGACGCTGGCTTCAAGCCCGGGCAAACCAACCTGAGCTTCGAGATGCAGACGGGCGGTCAGGGGCAGAGCTTTGCGGATGATGGAGCCGGTGACGGCACGCAGGGCTCCGGACGTGACGATGCTGCGGCGAACCCGGCACAGCAGATGAGCGAGGTGCCGTCGCAGACGGATCAAACGCTGCAGACGCGCACGACCTCCGACGGCCGTGTCGACCTCCGGATCTAGGAGCGGATGATGAACGAAATTTCGAATGCCCTGGGAGTGCCGGGAACCGGCGGCGGCGATGCAGCCGCCAGCAAGGACTCCCTCGGCGAGACTTTTGACGACTTCCTGACCTTGCTGACCACGCAGCTGCAGTATCAGGACCCTCTGTCGCCAATGGACTCTACTCAGTTCACCGAGCAGCTGGTGCACTTCACCAACGTGGAGCAGGGCATTGCCCAGAACGAGAAGCTGGAAGAGCTGCTCGCGCAAAACAGCTTCAACACCACGGCCCAGGCCGTCGGTTTCATCGGCAAGGAAGTGGAGATGTTCGGCGAGTTCGTGGTCGTTGGGGACGGCGGTCCGGACGACATGTCGGTCATGAGCTACGGCCTGGCCCGCGACGCCTCCGAAACCACCATCAAGATTTTCGACGATTCCGGCGAGGTGGTGCGCGAACTGATCGGCAAGACGGCCGCCGGTGCCCATGAACTCAACTGGGATGGCCGCGACGAGAACGGCATCGCAGTTCCACCGGGCATCTACGCCATCGAAGTGGAAGCGGTCGGCAGCAACGACGAACCGATCGGAACGGCCGGTCGGACGGAAGCCGTGGTCCAGGCCGTCAGCACGAACAACGGCAGGACATTCCTGGATATCGGCGGCATCGACATTCCGCTGGAAGACGTCATCGCCATTCGCCAGCAGCCTGAAGAAGGCTCGACTGAAACCGCCAACTGATCCGAAAGAAGGATCAACAGGACGATCACAAGGAGCTCCAGCAAATGAGCATCTACGGCGCCATGTTTTCGGGAGTCTCGGCTCTTTCAGCCCAGTCGAACGCCCTCGGCATGATCTCTGACAACATCTCTAACGTGAACACGGTCGGCTACAAGGGCACGAGTGCAGCCTTCGCCACACTGGTCACCGAGAGCGCAACCCGCAGTCAGTTCACGCCGGGTGGCGTACGCTCGATGCCGATGTCGAACGTCGATCGACAGGGCCTGCTGCAGGGGTCCGCCAATACGACGGACCTGGCGATCGCAGGCAGAGGTTTCTTCGTCGTGAACGAGGCCGCAAATCCCGGCCCCGGCAACGAAGTCCTTTTCACCCGCGCAGGCAACTTCCGCCCGGACGCCGAGGGCAACCTGAGGAATGCCGCCGGTTACTACCTGCAAGGCTGGCCGCTGGACGCGAACGGCACTCCAATCGGCAACACCTCGGTGCTCTCAAGCGTGGAGACGGTCAATATCGGCAACCTGTCGGGTGCCGCCAGAGCTACACAGAACATCGAACTCGACATGAACCTGCCGTCGAACGCAGTTGCGGGCGACACGCACGACGTCACGGTCCAGATTTACGATTCCCTGGGCAACGCCCATGATCTGACGCTTGAGTTCGAAAAGACCGTGGCGAACGACTGGGACGTCTCGATCACCGGGATGCTTCAGTCCGGCACCACGACCGACAGCCTCACGGCCGCCGGCATGACCGCGCTGACCGCTTACGTCGGCAACATCACCTTCGCAGGCAACGGCTCGCCGGCGACGATCACCCTGCCGAACATCGCCATTACCGGCTTCGTCAGCGGCGCCGACAACTCGAACATCGCCATTGACGGCGGCACGGCGGGCCAAAACAACGGCATCGTGCAGTTCGGCGGCGACTTCTTCCTGCGAAACATCGATCAGGACGGCGTCCGCTTCGGTGAGTTCAGCGGTGTGGCGATCAGTGAAGACGGGGTGGTGACCGCTCTGTTCGACAACGGCGACCGCCAGGAAATCTATCAGTTGCCGATCGCCATGTTCGCGAACGTCAACGGTATGGAGGCACGCGACGGCAACGCCTACCAGCAGACCGACCGTTCCGGCGAACTGGTCCTGGCAACGGCCAACTCCGGCGGAGCCGGCCGGGTCGCCGCCAGCGCCCTGGAGTCCTCGACGGTCGACCTCGCCAACGAGTTTACCGACATGATCATCACCCAACGGGCCTACTCGGCCGGCACGAAGGTCATTACCACGGCCGACGAGATGCTGGAGGAGCTGATCCGGATCCGTCGCTAAATCTGAAACCGCCCTGTTTGGCGGCGGCGGCAAGACTGCCGTCGCCGCGGTCTTCCGGGCTTGACCCGGGGTCCCCGCCGGCCCGGTCGCGGACGCGCTCAGCTCCCCGATCGGGCCGGTTGTGGTTTCTCCAAAGGGATAAATGCCTTGGTTGCAGCGCTAGCTGACAGCCGCCTCTTCCCGGAAAAAGAGAACAAAGGGCATTTAGCTTAACTATTTGACTTAGGTCTTTTTTAAAGCGCCAAGCGTAGGCTGACCAGACCTCAAGAGACGTTGCGAGCGCGAGGATTGTCACAGTATGTCGAACGACCGTCCAGGTAGGCCGGGTGTTGCCATCGGCCCTAACGGGCAGCCGATGACGCTCAACGACCTTCCGTCTCCGAATACGAAACGCTGGGTGATCCGTCGCAAAGCGGAAGTCGTTGCGGGCGTTCGGGCAGGCCTTCTGAGTCTGGAGGAAGCTTGCGAGCGCTACAAACTTTCGGTTGAGGAATTCATATCCTGGCAGCGTTTGATCGAGCGCCATGGCGTTCGTGGTCTGCGGACCACGCGTCTCCAAGACTACCGCCAGCCCGAAGAAGGCGATGACGGCGGCGGCCCCGACGACTTCAGTTTCCAGGCCGCGGAGTAGGGTCAGCGAGACGGCAAGATCGGAAGACGGCACATCCGCTCGGCGAATCCGAATTGAGCCGAAGATCGGCTCCGGTAAAATTTGCCCGCTTTGATCTTCGGATAGGCAAGTTTTTCCCCCGGCATTAACGACGCATAAACCTGCCAGCTTCTAGCGTTGCGTCATCGGCTGGGACGCGGGCTGCCTGCTAAGCAGGAAGATGGTGCACCCGACCGGCTCGACCATAGAGCGACCAGGACGGTGACGCCCGTGAACGCCTTCTTAGAAACCATGCGAAGTCTGGGTCCGGCCCGCCTTGCCATCATGGCTGGCGTCGCAGCCGCGATTCTCGCCTTTTTTGTGTATTTCACAGGCCGTCTATCTCAGTCGGAGATGGCGCTTCTCTATGGCGAACTCGAACAAGCCGATAGCGCCCAGATCGTCAACACCCTGGAATCGATGGGGGTGGACTATCAACTGTCGCGGGACGGCAGCCGCGTGCTGGTCCCGGAAGATCAGGTCGCCCGGCTTCGTCTCTCGATGGCCGAGCAGGGCTTGGGAACCGGAGGATCGATCGGCTACGAGCTGTTTGACGGCGCTGAGGGCTTCGGAACCACCAGCTTCGAACAGAATCTTCGCCATAAGCGAGCGATGGAAGGCGAACTGGCCCGCTCGATTTCGTCGATCTCGAGCGTCAATAGCGCGCGAGTCCACCTCGTCCTGCCCGAGCGGGAGATCTTCAGCCGCGAGCGACGCCAGCCGTCGGCCTCCATCGTCGTCAGTCTATCCGGAAACCGCGGTCTTTCGGCGCAGCAGATCCGCGCCATACAGCAACTCGTTTCATCGGCCGTTCCTCAGATGACGTCCGGCGCGGTTTCGATCGTCGATGACGAAGGCAACCTTCTGGCGCGACGCAGCGACGGAGACGGTGACGATCAGCTGGCGACGACAGCCGAGGAGATGCGGATCAACATCGAAAACCGCCTCGCCAACGCGGTAGAGTCCTTGCTTGAGCGTTCAGTCGGGCCCGGCAACGTTCGCGCCGAGGTCTCGGTCGAACTCGATTTCGACCGAGTGACCGAGAACAGCGAGATCTACGATCCCGATAGCCAGGTCGTCCGCTCGACTCAGACCATCGAGGAGTCGTCGCAGGATACGGAGCCCGGCGACGCAGCCGTGACCGTCGGCAACAATCTCCCCGACGCCGGACTGCAGAATCCGGGCGCGCTGGGCACCGCGAACAGCCAGAGCCAGCGAACGGAAGAGACGGTCAACTACGAGATCAGCCGGGTCGTTAAGACTCATGTGCGGGAGACCGGACAGATCCGGCGCCTTTCGGTCGCGGTCCTGGTCAATGGTCAATCTGTGGTCGGCCCCGAAGGCGAAGTCACCTTCGAGCCTTACAGTCCCGAAAAACTGGAGCAGTTGAGCGCCCTCGCCCGCTCGGCCGTCGGCTACGACGCCAATCGCGGCGATACGGTCGAGATCGCGAACCTGCCCTTCGCGGATATGGTTCCCAACGAACTCGGCGGGACGATGGCCGACAGCTTCCTCGGCATCGACCAGCAGGACTTGCTGCGCGTGGCGGAGCTGATCGTGCTGGGGGTCGTTGCCGTCCTGGTTCTTCTGCTTGTAGTCAAGCCGATGGTCGGCCGCCTGCTCGAGCGCGGTCCGGCAATGGCCGGCGACGCCGGCGGTATCCTCGCCGGAGAGCTGGCGGGACAAGGTGGCAACTTGCCCGCGCTCGCGGGCGCCGGTTCGGGCGGCGGCATGATGCTGGCCGGCGACGGCCAGGCCCGCTCCATGCTCAGCGGCGCGGGTGGCAGCGGGGCCGGCGGTAACGTTGCGGTCGCTCGCGAGACCGGGCTGTCGATGCCCGATGCAGACGAGAACGGCGCCGAACTCGAGCAGCTGATCGACATAAACCGTGTCGACGGCCGCGTACGCGCCTCGTCGGTTCGCAAGATCGGCGAAATCGTCGAGAAACACCCCGAGGAAGCCGTCGCGATCATTCGCACCTGGCTCTATCAGGAGGCCTGATAGAACATGGCAGCTCCCGGCACTTCGCTACGCGCACGCGACGACTACCGTACTCTTGGGGGGCCGGAGAAGGCCGCTCTGCTGATGATGGCCATCGGCGAGGAGAACGCCGCCCGAATCTTTTCGATGCTCGACGACGAAGAGATCAAAGAGCTCTCGGGCATCATGGCCAGCCTGGGGACCGTTTCGGCACCGGTGGTTGAACGTCTCTTCGTCGAGTTCGCCGATCAAATCTCCTCGACCGGTTCGCTCGTCGGCAACTTCGATTCGACCGAGCGTCTTCTCCTAAAGGTGCTCGACAAGGATCGCGTCGACAACATCATGGAGGAGATCCGTGGTCCGGCAGGCCGGACCATGTGGGACAAGCTGGGCAACGTTCATGAGAACGTGCTCGCCAACTACCTGAAGAACGAGTACCCGCAAACCGTCGCCGTGGTTCTGTCGAAGATCAAGGCCGAGCACGCGGCACGCGTACTGGCGTTGCTTCCCGAACCCTTCGCTCTCGAGGTCGTCATGCGCATGCTGCGCATGGAGGCCGTACAGCGCGAGGTTCTCGAAGATGTCGAACGCACCTTGCGTAACGAGTTCATGAGCAACCTGGCGCGCACCAATCGGCGCGACAGTCATGAGCTGATGGCCGAAATCTTCAACTGTCTCGACCGCAACACCGAGTCCCGCTTCCTGACCTCTTTGGAAGAACGCAACCGCGATGCGGCCGAACGCATCCGCGCCCTGATGTTCACCTTCGAGGATCTGGGAAAGCTGGACGGAGGCGGTATCCAGACACTGCTGCGCGAGGCCGACAAGGACAAGCTGACTCGTGCGCTCAAGGGATCCTCGGAGAGCTTGCGCGATCTCTTCTTTTCCAACATGTCCGAGCGCGCGGCGAAGATCATGAAGGAAGACATGCAGGCCATGGGCCCGGTGCGTTTGCGCGATGTCGACGAAGCGCAGATCTACATGGTGCAGCTTGCCAAGGACATGGCCGCACGCGGCGACATCGTGATCGCAGACAGCAAAGGCGACGACGAACTCGTCTACTAGACGAGCGCGCCGGGAACGAAAGCCATGGCAGTGGTCGAGCGGTTTCTCTTCGACACGAGCTTCGACGCCGGCAGTGCTTCTGCCTCGGCGCGACGAGCCGCGCCCGAGTCGACGTCGGGACCGTCGATCGATACCGCCGCTGCCGCCGCACTCAAGGAAGCTGCCGTCGAGGAGGCCCGTGCCGAGGGCTATCAGGCCGGTCTGGCTGAGGGAGAGGCCGCCGGCCGAAAGAGCGGCTTCGAGGAGGGTCGCGCGAAAGGACAGGAGGAGGCGCGGGATGCCGGCGCTCAAGAGGTCGCGAGCGCACTAACACTGATCGAACACCGCCTACAGACGCTGATCGATCAAAAGGCCGAGGCGACCGTCGAGGCCGAATCGCTCGCTCTGACAGTCCTTCGCTCCGCCCTCGCCAAGCTCTACCCTGTCTGGGCTCAGCGACACGGACTGACCGAGATCGAAGCCCTGCTGGGCAACTGCCTGGCACGACTGAGCGACGAACCGCGTGTCGTCGTTCGTGTCGCCGATAGTCTCTACGACGCGTTGGACGAACGGCTCAGCGACTTGGCGCGAAAAAGTGGGTTCGAAGGCAAGTTCGTCTTGCTGAGCGAACCGGAGTTGCCGCACGGCGACCTGCGGGTCGAATGGGCCGATGGCGGTGCGGAACGCGACGCAACCGGAACGGCCACCGCAATTACCGAGATCCTCGACCGTGCGCTGGGCAATGACCCGGCATCATCTCACGCATCCGACGATACCGCTGTGTCGCCGGACGAAAACCTGGAGGGCTAAGACATGGCCGACGATGAGTCTCTCGAACTGTCCGATTTGGATGACCAGCCCGTCCCCGCGGAGCAGGAAGACGGCGATTTGCCGGCCCCGGCGGAGAAACCACCGACGAATGCCCGCGAGCTTGAAGCGGTTTACGACATTCCGGTTCAGGTCTCGGCCGTGCTGGGCAAGTCGACCATGCAGGTCAGCCAGCTCCTGAAGCTTGGCCGCGGTGCCGTCGTGGAGCTCGACCGCAAGGTCGGCGAAGCGATCGACATCTACGTCAACAACCGCTTGGTCGCACGCGGCGAAGTCGTGGTGGTCGAAGACCGGTTGGGGGTCACCATGACCGAGATCATCAAGATGGATCGCAGCTGATCGGCTGCGGACCGACAAGTCTCAGCGAAGGACGTCGGAGCCCATGGCAAACCTAGAAGCGACCCAGAGCCCTGCGCCCAAAGTGGCGGTCGGCGGCACGCGCCCGGCCCGATCGCGGGTCGTCGTGCGGGGCACGACGAAGGCACGCTTGGATTTCGCGACGATTCTCGGCGCGATCGGCGCTTTCGCCCTGATCGCGACGGCCATGATCCTGGGCGGCTCCCCGGGCGCCTTCATTGACTTGCCGGCCATGTTGATCGTCTTCGGCGGAACCTTCCTGGTGACCACGATCAGCTACACCTTCGGCGATGTGATCCGCGCTCAATCGGTCATGCTGCGAGCGATACTCTATCACGTTCAGCATCCGCGCGACGCGGCTCTGCGGATGCTGTCCCTGGCCGAACAGGCAAGGGCGAAGGGTCCCCTGGGTCTCCAGGACCAACTCGACGTCCTGCACTACGACCGCTTTCTGCACAAAGCCGTCTCTCTTGTGGTCGACGGTACGCCGGGCGACGAAGTCGAGCGCATTCTGTCCCGGGAGGTGGACGCCACCAGCCAGCGCCATCTGCGCTCGGCGGGCGTACTGCGCCGCGCGGGCGAGGTCGCGCCGGCCATGGGCTTGATCGGCACACTGGTCGGCCTGGTGCAGATGCTGGGCAACCTGGACGATCCGAGTGCCATCGGTCCTGCCATGGCGGTCGCACTTCTGACCACCTTCTACGGCGCGATCCTGGCTAACATGGTGTTTCTGCCGCTGGCCAACAAGCTGGACCGCAACTCCGGCGCCGAGGCCATGGTCAAGCAGATCTATGCCATCGGCGCGGCCTCGATCGGCCGGCAAGAGAACCCGCGCAGGCTGGAACTCACGTTCAACACCATCCTGCCGCCAGGCGAGCAAGTGAAGCATTTCGACTAAACCATAAGCGAGACGGAGACCGGCCCGACACTGAGCGCCGGTTCTTAGAGGAGTATTGGGACAATGCGTCTTTTGATCGTGGGCAGCCTGGACGGCCACATTGCCAGCGCCGGCAAGATCGCGCTCGAACGCGGCGCAAAAGTCGCGCATGTGGACGACATCGATCAGGCTATGGACTCGCTGCGTGCGGGTCGTGGCGCCGATCTTTTGATGATCGACGTCAGCTTGGACGTCGGCGATATGGTCAAGGCCTTGGCGCAGGAGCGGATCGCAATTCCCGTGATCGCGTGCGGTGTCCGCGCCGATCCGGAAAAAGCCGCCGCCGCCATTCGCGCGGGAGCGAAAGAGTATGTTCCCCTTCCCCCGGACGCGGAGCTGATCGCCGCTGTTCTGGCGGCGGTCGCCGAAGAGACCACGGCCTTCATCTACGCCGATCCGAAGATGGCTGAAGTCCTGAGTCTCGCGGAACAGGTCGCCGGTAGCCAGGCCAGCGTGCTGATCACCGGAGAGTCGGGAACCGGCAAGGAGGTGATGGCGCGCTACATCCACACCAAGTCGAAGCGCGCCGCCAAGACCTTCGTGTCGGTCAACTGCGCAGCCATTCCCGAAAATCTGTTGGAGTCCGAATTGTTCGGGCATGAGAAGGGCGCCTTTACAGGCGCCCTCGCCCGGCGCATCGGCAAGTTCGAAGAGGCCGACGGCGGTACGCTCCTGCTGGATGAAATCAGCGAGATGCATCCGCGGCTTCAGGCCAAGCTGCTCCGCGCGGTTCAGGAACGGGAGATCGATCGCGTCGGCGGTACGCATCCGATCAAGGTCGACATTCGCCTGCTCGCCACCTCCAACCGCGATCTGGAGGACGAGGTCCGGAGCGGCGCCTTCCGCGAGGACCTCTACTTCCGCCTCAACGTCGTCGCGATCGAGATGCCGGCCCTTCGCACACGGCCCCAGGACATCCAGGTTTTGGCCGACCATTTCGTACGCAAGTACAGCAAAGCGAACGACGTACCGAAGCCGCTGTTCACGCCCGAGGCCCGCGACGTCCTGGCCAGCCACTACTGGCGCGGCAACGTCCGCGAGCTGGAGAACACCATGCATCGCGCCGTCCTGCTGGCGCGCGACGGCCGGATCACACCCGCATCGATCGTTCTGACCGGAGGCAAGCTGGCACCGGAGAGTCCCGCGGTGAAGGCCGCTTCCACCGCCTCGATCGTGACCGGCTCTCCCACTCCCTTGCCCGTTGCGAACGACTCGGAACTGGACGACGCCACCGGCCTTCAACTGGGTCGTCTGGTCGGCAAGACCGTCGCCGAGGTCGAGCGTGATCTGATCATCGATACCTTGGAACACTGCCTGGGCAACCGCACCCATGCGGCCAACATCCTCGGCATCTCGATCCGCACCCTGCGTAACAAGCTGAAGCTCTATACCCAGGACGGCATCACCGTGCCGATGCCGGGCGAGAGCGAAGCTCGTACGGCCAGCTAACCCGGTCCCGATAGCGCGGAAAGGCGACAATGGCGGATACGAGCGAGTCGGGCGGCCGCGGCCTGCTGAACAGCAAGGCGGGCGGCCGCATTGCGGGCGGCTTTACGGAAGCTCTCAAACATGGCGACGTCGCCCTGGCGTTGGGCGTGGTGTGCATCCTCGTGGTGCTCATCCTGCCCATGCCGTCCTGGCTGCTCGACATCTCGCTTGCGATCTCCATGACCTTCTCGGTGCTGGTGCTGATGGTCGTGCTCTTCATCAACCGCGCGCTCGACTTCAGTTCCTTCCCCACGGTTCTGCTGATCGCCACGATGCTGCGGCTGGCGCTGAACCTCGCCTCGACGCGCCTCATCCTGAGTGACGGCCACGAGGGCACCGACGCCGCCGGTGAGGTGATCGAAGCCTTCGGCAACTTCGTGATGGGCGGCAACTTCGTTATCGGCATCATCGTTTTTGCGATCCTGATCATCGTGAACTTCATGGTGATCACGAAGGGTTCGGGACGTATCGCCGAGGTCTCCGCCCGCTTCAGCCTGGACGCCATGCCTGGTAAGCAGATGGCGATCGACGCCGATCTGTCCGCCGGCCTGATCGACGAGGGCGAAGCCCGACGTCGGCGCAAGGAGCTGGAGGACGAAAGCAACTTCTACGGCGCCATGGACGGCGCCTCGAAGTTCGTGCGCGGCGACGCCATCGCCGGCTTGCTCATCACCTTCATCAACGTCATCGGCGGCATCGTCATCGGCGTCGCCCAGATGGATCTTTCCTTCGGCGAGGCCGCCGAGAACTACACCGTCTTGACGGTCGGCGATGGTCTGGTTTCGCAGATCCCGGCTCTCATCGTCTCCACGGGCGCCGGTCTGCTGGTATCAAAGGCCTCGGCGATCGGTTCGGCGGATGAAGCGCTGTTCGGTCAACTCGGTGGCTACCCCAAGGCCCTCGGCCTCGCGGCCGTCCTGATGCTGGCCTTGGCCTTGCTGCCGGGTGTTCCCTTCTTTCCCTTCGCATCGCTCGCCGCGCTCGGCGGCGGCGCTGCTTGGATGCTTTACAAGCGCAACTCGAGCGAGGAACAGCAAAGGGTCGACGCCGAAGCGGCGGCCGCGCCTCCGGAACCCTCGGCGGAGGAGCCGATCGCCCAGGCACTGCAGATCGATCAGGTCCGACTGGAGCTGGGCTATGGCCTGCTGAGCCTGCTGAGCGCCGAGGGCGGCCGTCGGCTGACGGATCAGATCAAGGCGCTGCGCCGGCAGCTTGCACAGGAGGCGGGCTTCGTCCTGCCGTCGGTGCGCATTCAGGACAATCTGCAACTGACCCCGAACAGTTACGTGATCCGCATCAAGGAGATCGAGGCCGGCGACGGCGAGCTGCGGCCCGGACATCTGATGATCATGGATCCGCGCGGCGACCAGATCTCCCTGCCCGGCGAGGAAACCGTCGAGCCGACCTTTGGACTGCCGGCCATGTGGGTCGAAGAGTCGGCCCGCGAGGAAGCGCTGTTCCGCGGCTACACAGTGGTCGACCCCAACACAGTGATCACGACCCACCTGACCGAGGTGGTGAAGGACAACATGGCCGAACTGCTGTCCTATGCAGAGACACAGAAGCTGCTGGACGAGCTGGAAGGCGATCAGAAGAAGCTGGTCGAAGACCTGATTCCGAATACCATCTCCGTCGGCGGCGTGCAGCGTGTCCTGCAGAACCTGCTCGGCGAGCGTATCTCGATCCGTGATCTGCCGACCATCCTGGAAGGCATTCAGGAGGCCTGCGGCTATACGCGTAACGTGCTGAACATCACCGAGCATGTTCGCGCCCGCCTGGCACGTCAGATCTCCAATGCCGCAGCCACGCAGGACGGGTTGCTCCCGTTGGTGACGCTTTCGCCGAACTGGGAGCAAGCCTTCGCGGAAGCCCTGGTGGGCGACGGTGAGGAGAAGCACCTGGCGATGCCACCTTCCAAGTTGCAGGAGTTCATCTCCAACGTGCGCCAGACCTTCGAGCGGCAATCGATGCTGGGTGAGAGTCCGGCCTTGCTGACGAGCCCGAGCGTACGCCCCTACGTCCGCTCGATCGTCGAACGCTTCCGACCGCAGACCATGGTTTTGAGTCAGAACGAGATCCATCCCAAGGCCAAGTTGAAGACCGTTGGCCAAGTCTAACGCTCCCAATCGGCCCGCAAAGGACCCAGCCGCCTGATGCGACTGAAAACCTTCACTTCCAAGACGCTGCCCGAGACCATGGCTCTCGTACGCGAACGCCTGGGCGACGACGCCGTCATTCTCTCAACTCAGGAGATCGACGGAGCCGTTAAAGTGACGGCGGCGCTCGACGACGAGTTCTCGCCGGAGCTCGAGCAGCAGGCCCGCCGGACGGCGGCCGAATGGGTGACCGAACTGGCCGAGCTGCTGGAGGCGCATCGCGTTCCCAACGGCCTCGCCGACCGCCTTCTGAACGCCGCGGTTCACGCCGGAGCAAGCGACCAGGAAGAGATGCTGGTCACCGCCCTGGTCAGCGTGTTCGACTTCGCTCCCCTGCGCTTTCGCAAGGCTGGCCAGGCGAAGCCCGCTCCGCTGTTGATGATGGGACCGCCGGGCGCCGGCAAGACGGCGACCGCCGCAAAGCTCTGCGCCCAAGCCCGGCTGGCCGGGCAGGCAGCGCACCTGATTTCGATGGACACGGTGAGCGCCGGAGCCCGCGAGCAGGTGACCGCCTTCGCGGGGGCCTTGGGTGTCCCCCTCTCCTTCGCCGAGACCGCGTCGCATCTGTCCGGGGTCGTCGCGAAGATCCCGAGCGACCGGCTGATCGTGATCGATACCATGGGGGCGAATCCCTTCGTCGCCGATGAGCTCAGCGCGCTGGCCGGCGTCGTGCAGGCGGCCGATGCCCTGGGCCTCTTGGTCCAGCCAGCCGGCGGCGACGCGCTGGAGGCCGCGGAGAGCGCTCTGGCCTTCGCCGAGGTCGGGGCGCGCCTCTTCGTGCCCACGCGTCTCGATGCCGCCCGGCGCTTTGGCGGCATTCTGGCGGCGGCTCAAGCCGCGCAACTCTCGATCATGGCCGGCGGCGTATCGCCCAGCCTCGGCTCCGGCCTCAGCCCCTTGTCGCCGCGCGGTCTCGCCAAGCTGCTGGCTCCGCATTGGAGCCGTCAGGCGGCGACCGACGACGACTTTCTGCCCGCGACTGGAACCTTCCAATGACCTCCGCCACTTCCCGAGTCACCCCCAGCGCGTCGACGGTCGTCCAGACGGGACCGGTGGCGAACATGATCGCTGTCGCCTCCGGTAAAGGCGGCGTCGGCAAGACCTGGCTTTCGATCGGTCTCGCGACCGCCTTCGCCCAGCTCGGGCAGCGCGCACTGCTGTTCGACGGCGATCTCGGCCTGGCCAACGTGGATGTCCAGCTCGGACTGGTCCCGGAATACGACCTCGGCGGTGTCCTGCAAGGGCGCTACGCCCTGGAGACGGCCGCACAGACTGTGGAGAGCTGCGGATTCTCGGTGATTGCCGGGCGCTCGGGGTCCGGCAATCTCGCCGCACTGGAGCCGCCGCGGCTTGGCCGACTGACGGCCGACCTCAGCCAGCTCTCCGAGCGCTACGATCGCGTCTTGCTGGATCTCGGCGCCGGAGTGGACCGGACCGTCCGCTTCCTGGCGTCGCGCGCCAAGACCTGTCTCGTGATTACGAGCGACGAGCCCACGGCTATGACGGATGCCTATGCCTTCATCAAGCTACTGACGATGAGCAATACGGGTGCCGACTTGCGCGTAGTCGTCAATATGGCCGGCGACAGGGCGGAAGGCGAAAGAACCTACGCCACATTGCGCAAGGCTTGTGAAAACTTCCTCAAGATCTCTCCGCCCCTGGCCGGCATTGTACGGCGCGATCCCTACGTACGCGAAGCGATTAGACACCAGGCTGCACTTCTGGTGCGCCACCCCAATACGCCCGCCGCTCAGGACATCGAGGCAATCGCCCGCCAGCTTGTAAAGCCATAGCGCATAGGTAGCATTTTCCTATCATTTACAACATTATTTTGGCAAAGTTTCGAGATCGAATTCGCCTAACGAAAAAAGGGATGACTTGCCGGCGACCGGCGAGGTCTTCGGAACCGCCGTCGCTGCCACTTTTTCCTTCGCCGTCGCTAGCGTTGGGCCTGCGCCCGCTGTCCGAGGCCGAACAGAGGTCCGAACAGCCGGTTCTTCCGGATTGCGAGTTCGTAAAGCACCCAGCTTGCCGCAAGCGTCAGGATGAAAAGAAGCGGCATCTCGGCCAGCACCGGAAGTTGGCAAGCGAAGAGAGCGACGGCGAGCAGAATCAAGACAGTCTGGTGCAAGGCATAGAACGGCAGGATCGCCCGAGTCAGATAACGCAACAGTGGCGAAGGTCGATCGAACCAAGCTTTTGTCAGACCGCAGAGGGCGAGAATCATCGTCCAACCGAAGATCGCCGCCGCAGTGCCGTAGAGGGGCAGCCTCCAGACGTCAGGCACCAGTCCCGCACGCAAGCCATAGCGGAGCGCTAGAAATCCAGCCATGCAGAGGACTGCGGCTCGCGCCAGAGGCCGACGTCGCGCCTCCAGGTAGTTCCAGACGCCCGATTTAGCCAGCAGAATGCCGGCCAGGAACAAGCCGAGCCAACGCAGATGGGCTGCCCAATCGTCCACCAGAGCATGGGTATCGGGTCTGAACAGGAGTGCCAGCACATTGGCGGCCGCGAACCAAAGCCCGACCGCCAGGAGCGGAACCAAAGGGTCCTGCCGCTCGACCCACCCGGCGAGGCGTTCGATCCCGCGCGGCAGCGCCGCTGCCAGGCCGGCGAGTAACGCTGCATAGACCAGGAGATAGGCGACGAACCAAAGATGATTCCAGGTTGGCAGAATGATACCGAAAGACTGATCCGCAACCAGATAGTGCCCTAACCAGAAACTCAGGAAACCAGGAGGAATGGCGTTATCCTGACGCAGTTCCAGGTAGCTCTGTGGCGGGACGAGCACCAGCACCCCCAAGAGCAGAATCGGCAAGAGGCGCGTGATGCGGCCTCGTAAGAAAGCGCCCGGCCCTTCACGGTCGAGAAGATGTCTGCAGGCGACGCCAGATATGAAAAACAGGAGAGCGAGACGCCAGGGATTGAGCGCGACCATCGGCCAAGCCAGCCACTCCAGGATGCAGGCGCTCTTCACATGAAAATCCCACGGCACATAGAGCATGCCGATGTGGTACACAATCAGAAGTGCGAAGGCTGCAACGCGCAGCCAATCCAGGAAGTACTTGCGCTGATCCGCAGGCATGATGTCGCTTCGCCCCGCCGTTGTTCGATCGTGGCTCAAACTAACCGGCCGAAACGGCCGGTGTATGAGCGATGACACCAACGGCGGCAAATCCGGGACGAGCGGTGGCGGCAGAGAGCAGGTGTCGTTCCAAGATGTGACGCGGTCGGTCTCGTCCGGACAGTCTCTCGGATTTTGGGGTCTGTGGTTCGGACTGCTGACGGCGGTCGGAGTGACCAACGCGGCATCCAGCCTGACCGAGGCCGCCCGTTTCGGCGAAGCCGTGGAACCTTGGAAACCCTACCTCTGGGAAGCCACCAGTGCGGCAGGCATTCTGCTCGCGCTGCCCGGCCTGGTCTGGTTTGTCCGGCGTTACCCCGTGAGCCGCCACAAAATCGCCCGACAGGTCTTCTTGCACACCGCGGCCGCTCTCGCCTTCAGCGCTCTTCACATCACGACGATGCTAAGCCTGCGCGAGGGCATCTATGCCATGACCGGCAACAGCTACAGCTTCGGTCCGTGGCTGCCGGGACTGATCTACGAACTGCGCAAGGATCTGGTCGCCTACCTGCTGATCGTCACGATTCTCAATCTGATGCAGACAGGCGGCAGAATCGCGCGCCGACCTGCCAGGGGCCTTCGGGACTCCAGCGGTCTGTCTCTAAAAGCTGGAGAGAGCGAGGATCGCTCTACGCCGAAAGTTCTGATTTTGCACGACGGCGGACAGAGTTTGGCGATCGATCCAGCGAGCCTGCTGGCGGTGAAGGCAGCAGGCAACTATGTCGAACTTCTGCGAGAGAGCGCCACTCCGCTTCTGGTGCGTGCGACTCTGGCCGAGGTCGAGGTTGCGACGCGTCCCTTCGGCTTCCTACGCATCCATCGGTCTTGGATCGTCGCGCACAACCGTATCCGGCAGGTGACGTCGACACGCGCCGGAGACTTCAGGGCTCAGCTAGACACCGGATTAGTGATACCGGGATCTCGGCGATACCGTCGTGGCTTGAAGCAAGACGGCGGGCAGCCGAAGCCGGTCGTTAGTCCTGCCGCACCAGACTGAGCCGCTTGCCCTCGTCATCGCTCGGCTCTCCTGCGTCGTCCAGCAGCGCTTGGGTCCAGGGTCCGTCCGGCATGTCGGCGGCAAGCTGGGTGATGTGCTCGTTCCACCATTGCCGCTGACGGCTCAAGTCGTCGTAGTCGTACTGCGCCTCCGACCAGATCCGGTCCGACTGCCTATAGGTGAGCATGTCAATCGGATAGCCGACGTCAGCCGAAGAAAAACGGGTCGAATCGAACGAGAGATAAGCCAGCTTGAGCGCCGTCCGCATCGGGGTTGCATAGCTCAGCGCGCGGTCCAAGATCGGTTTTCCGTAGGCGGTCGCGCCAACTGAGAGATAAGGCGTTCGGGCGTCGATCTCGATCCAATTGCCTTCCGGATAAACCAGAAAGATTGTCGGTTCCGGATCGTCTGCCAGGCAACCGCCCAGGATAGCATTGAGGTTGAAAGTAAGTTCCGAGCGCTCCAGAGCTTCGCGGTCTTCTTCGGCAACCTCGCGCAGGGCTCCGCTGTAGGCACTGACCGCCTCAAGCATAGACCCGAAGCCGGTTTTACGATCCCTGCGTTGGTCGCGATCGAAATAGGCCAAGGTCTTGTCGCGCAACGACCGGAGTCCGGAGGTCATGATCGCCACCTGCGCGTCCGGGGGGCCATGCAGAGTGGCCTTGCGGGCGTTGCTGACCTGATGCCCGGCGGTAATCCGCCCATCGGCGAGCAGCACGAGCCCCTGCTCAACCTTAATCCCCAGGCAATAGGTCAAACGCTGTCCTCGCTCCAGCCGAGTCGTGAAAGAAGATGCTCGCAGCCTTTCGACAGGTCAGCAAGCGCCATGCAGACAAACGATCACCCTATTTCCTCGACAGGGGGAACGCGCGAGGCTATCTCAAAAAAATCACCACCAATAAAAATTATCTGTAGAAAAACGGTGGCAGTACAACAGGGATCATAATACCGGCGCTGCAAGCGCTGAAACTGGGAGAATAGACGTGGACTTTATCCAAACTACCAAGGCGGTTGGCTTGGCTGCAACCCTTGCTGTCGCAACCGGAACTGGGGCACTGGCGCAGGACCGTGACGGTTGGCCCGACAACTTCACCGTCGGTACGGCAAGCCAAGGCGGAACCTACTTCGCCTATGGGTCGGGTTGGGCCAACTTGGTGGCTGAATCTTTGGGCCTCTCCGGCGGCGCCGAGGTAACCGGCGGGCCGACCCAGAACATGGCGCTGGTCCATACCGGCGATGTCGCCTTCGGTATGACCACCATGGGCCCGGCGGCCGAGGCGCTTGCAGGAAATTCGCCCCTTGCGCCGGGCGTGCCTCTGGACAACGTTCGGGCGATCTTCCCGATGTACCAGACGCCTTTCTCGATCACGACTCTCTCGTCTTCGGGCATCACCTCGATTTCCGAGATCCCGGCAGGCTCCAGGATCGGCTTCGGGCCGTCCGGCTCGACGTCCGACACTTACTTCCCACGCATGCTGGAGACTCTCGGTGTCGATTTCGAACGCCGCAACGGTGGCTGGAGCGACCTGGGCGGCCAGTTGCAGGACGGCCTGCTGGACGTGATCGCCTTCGCCGCCGGCATTCCCATTCCGGCCGTCAGTCAGCTTGAAGTCCAGACTGACGTCAACATCGTGGACTTCAATTCGGAGGAGCTGGCGACCATTCTGGAAACTTTCCCGGTTTCCGAGTTCGTTATTCAGCCCGGCACCTATCAGTCGCTGGACCGGGAGGCTCAAGCCGTGGCGATGTGGAACTTCGCCGTCGCCAGCGCCGACCTGTCCGACGACTTCGTCTACGAGGTGGTCAAGACGGTGATGGAGAACCACGACCGGATGATGGAAATCCACAAGGCGTCGCGGTCGACCGTTCCGGAAAACTACATCTACAACCAGGTTCTGAAATGGCACCCGGGCGCCGTGCGCTGGTTCGAGGAGAACGGCTTCGACATCCCTGACGAGTTGGAAGGCTGATCGCCTTTAGAAGACCGCCGGGCCGTGTGTTCCAACGCGGCCCGGCAACTTTCTCGCCGTAACCGCTGGGCAGAGGTATCCTAAAGAGAATCTACCCGCCAGCGTCGTCCGAGCGCCTGGGAGGCACCTTTCGAGATGAGCAGCGAAACAAACAGCGCGCCGGCCGGCACCGACGGCCGCGTCGTCGCAGAGGGCGTGGACGAAGAGCCGACCGCTGGAAACCTTCGTCTGTTCCAGGGCTGGAGGCTTTATCTCACCGGCGGCTTCGCGGCGCTCTACGCTGCCTGGCACGTCTACACGCTGAACGTTGCGCCCATGGAAACCTGGGCCTTTCGCATCACCCATGTTCTGGGCGCCTTGATTCTGGGCTTCTTGCTGTTCGCCGCCGCCCGGTTCCCACGCGAACGCACGGCTGGCTTACGTCTGCAATGGGGACTGGCCGGTCTTTGCGTGCTTCCGATTGTCTATGCGATCGTTCGGGTCGGCCTGATGCACCTGGAACTGCAGGGCGGAGCCCAAGGCATCGCAGCCGAAATCGAGATTTGGCATTTCGGTATTCCCCTGCTGGCCGGAACGGCGCTGGCGCTGCTCGGCAGCTGGACCTTTCGCTCCTCTCAAGATCGCCTTTCACCCTTCGATCTGGTGCTGATTCTGGCAGCGCTTGCGAGTTCGAGCTACTTGCTGGTTCACCTGGACGGTACCTCCCTGCGCATGCGCGCCGGCACCCCCTTCGCAACGCCGGGCAACCTCTATGCCTCGCTCGTCGGGGTTCTGCTGATCCTGGAGCTGACGCGGCGCGTGGCCGGCCTTGCGCTGGTGGTCATCGCCGTGATCTTCGTCGGCTACGCCTTCGCCGGACCCTGGCTACCCGGCTTCCTGGCGCATCAGGGGTTCGATCTGCGGCGTTTCTTCAGCTATATCTACACCGACGCCGGCATCCTGGGTCCGACGACGGCGGTCTCCTCCACCTACATCATCCTTTTCATTATCTTCGCGGCTTTCCTACAGGCATCGAAGGTCGGCGACTACTTCGTGAACTTCGCCTTCGCCGTCGCCGGACGCGCTCGCGGCGGTCCGGCCAAGGTCGCGATCTTCGCCTCGGGCCTGATGGGCATGATCAACGGCACCAGTGCGGGTAACGTTGTGGCCACCGGCTCGCTCACCATTCCGCTGATGAAGCGCATCGGCTACCCGCCTAAGTCTGCCGGTGCGGTGGAAGCGGCGGCCTCGACCGGCGGCCAGATCATGCCGCCGATCATGGGCGCCGGCGCCTTCATCATGGCGGAAATCACTGGCATTCCCTACACGGATATCGCCGTGGCCGCGATCATCCCGGCGGTTCTGTACTTCGCCTCGGTCTACTTCATGGTGGACTTCGAGGCCGGAAAGCTCGGCATGCGCGGTATGCGCGACGACGAGTTGCCGCGTGTCAGAGAGATGGTCAAACAGGTCTTCCTGTTTCTCCCCATCGTTATTCTGATCGCCGCTCTCTTCATGGGCTACTCGGTGATCCGGGCTGGTACCCTGGCGATGGCGGCGGCGGCCGTGGTGAGCTGGCTGACTCCGCATCGCATGGGGCCCAAGGCACTCTATCGGGCCTTCGAGATGGGCGGCTCCATGTCGGTACAGATCATCGCCGTCTGCGCCTGCGCCGGCGTGATCGTCGGCGTCATCTCCCTGACCGGCGTGGGCGCCCGCTTCTCCTCCCTCCTGCTGACACTGGCCGAAGACAGCCAGCTTCTGGCGCTGGCCTTCGCCATGTTCATTTCGATTTTGCTGGGCATGGGCATGCCGACGACAGCCGCCTACGCCGTTGCCGCTTCGGTCGTGGCGCCAGGCCTGATCCAGCTCGGCATCCAACCGCTGACGGCGCACTTCTTCGTTTTTTACTTTGCCGTGATCTCGGCGATCACGCCGCCGGTCGCCCTTGCCTCCTATGCCGCGGCCGGCATCTCAGGCGGTAACCCGATGGAGACCTCCGTCACCTCCTTCAAGATCGGTTTGGCGGCCTTCATCGTCCCCTTCATGTTCTTCTACAATCCGGCCCTGCTGTTCGACGGCAGCAGTCTGGAGGTGTTGCGTGCGCTGGTGACCGCTACCGCCGGAGTGGTGCTTCTCTCCGGTGGCGTGCAGGGCTACTTCTTCACAAGGTCGGTCAATCCGGTATTGCGCGTCGGGCTGATTCTGGCCGCGCTTTTGATGATCGAGGGCGGTTGGATCACCGATCTGATCGGCATCGCCATCGCGGTCTCGGTGATCGCCGCGCAGCGCTTGGCGGCACGTTCGGCAGCCTGAGGGAGGTAAGGATGTTTCGGGATGACCTGCTGGCTGGCAAACGCATCCTGATCACCGGCGGCGGCACCGGCCTGGGCAAGGCGATGGGCCGGCGCTTCCTGGAGCTCGGCGGGCGTCTGATGATCTGCGGCCGACGCCAGGAGGTTCTTGAAGAAACCGCCGCCGGCTTCGAGTCCGACTTCCCCGGCCAGACGGCCTGGCAAACCTGCGACCTGCGCGACCCGGCTCAGGTTACGCAGCTTGTCGTCGCCTGTTGGGATCGCCTCGGCGGACTCGATGTGCTGGTCAACAACGCCGCCGGCAACTTTGCGGCCAAAAGCGAGACCTTGAGCCACCGCGCCTTCGACGCCGTGGTCAATATCGTGCTGCATGGCACCGCCTACGTCACTCTGGAGGTCGGCAAGCGTTGGATCGCGGAGCAGCAACCCGGCACGGTCCTCTCCATCGTGACCTCCTATGCCTGGACCGGTTCGGCCTACGTCCTGCCCTCGGCCACGGCCAAGGCCGGCATTCTCGCCATGACCCGCAGCTTGGCGGTCGAATGGGGACCGAAGAGGATTCGCCTCAACGCCATCGCGCCGGGCCCCTTTCCGACCGAGGGCGCCTGGTCGCGGCTGATCCCCAATGAGCGGATCGACAAGCTCTGGCACGAGAAGATCCCGCTCAAGCGGTTCGGAGAACACCGCGAGCTGACCGACCTCGCCAGCTACCTGATTGCCGAGGGCTCCGGCTATATCAACGGGGACGTCGTCACCATCGACGGTGGCGAGTGGCTGTCCGGAGCCGGCCAGTTCAACCTGCTGTCCGAGCTGACGGACGCGGAATGGGCCAGGTGGCGGGACACGGCGAAGGGCTGATTCGCAGCTTCGCGGATTGCGGAGAGGCCGCGACCCACCCTATCCTTCGCCCATGCCTCTGGATGCCAAACTCCCGGACGGCTGGATCACCAGCGTCTGCCCGCACGATTGTCCCTCGACCTGCGCCTTGGAGGTCGAGGTCCTGGACGAACGCCGCATCGGCAAGGTGCGCGGCGGCCGGCACAACCCCTACACGGCGGGCGTGATCTGCGCCAAGGTCGCGCGCTATGCCGAGCGGATCCATCATCCCGAGCGCCTGACCCAGCCCTTGCGCCGGATCGGCGAGAAGGGCGTGGGCCGCGCCGCCTTCGAGGCGATTTCCTGGGACGCCGCCCTGGACCTGGTGGCCGAGGGCCTGACCGCTGCCGAGCAGCGGCAGGGACCCGAAGCGGTCTGGCCCTACTTCTACGCCGGGACCATGGGGCACGTGCAGCGCGACGGCATCGAGCGACTGCGCCACACCAAGGGCTACTCGCGCCAATGGTCGACCATCTGCGTCACCTTGGCCGAGTCCGGCTGGCTGGCGGGGGTCGGCGCCAAGAAGGGCGTGGATGCCCGCGAGATCGCCAAGTCCGAGCTGGTCGTGGTCTGGGGCGGCAACCCGGTCAGCACCCAGGTCAACGTCATGACCCATATCGCCCGCGCCAAAAAAGCCAACGGCGCCAAGCTGGTGGTGATCGATCCCTACCGCACCGGCACCGCGGAACAGGCCGACCTGCATCTGGCGCTCAAGCCCGGTACGGACTCAGCTCTCGCCTGCGCCGTAATTCACGTCCTGCTGCGCGACGGACTGGCCGACCGCGCCTACCTGGCCCGATACAGCGACTGGAATGCCGAAGTCGAGGCTCACTTCGGCGCCCGCGATCCTGCCTGGGCGGCAGCGATCACCGGGCTCAGCATTACGGAGATCGAAGACTTCGCCCGGCTCTACGGCTCCACCAAGAAGAGCTATCTGCGCGTCGGCTACGGCTTCTCGCGCTCGCGCAACGGCGCCGCCAACCTGCATGCCGCCTCCTGCCTGCCTGCCGTAACCGGCGCCTGGGCTGTCGAGGGCGGCGGTGCGCTCTGGGGCAACGGCGCCATCTACAATCTCGACAAGACGCTGATCGAGGGACTGGACGCGGCACAGGCGCGGCCGGCACGCAGCCTGGACCAGTCCCGCTTCGGACCGGTGCTGACGGGCGATCCGCGCGACCTGGGCGAGGGTCCGCCGGTTGAGGCGCTCTTTATCCAGAACACCAACCCCATCGTGGTCTGCCCGGAGTCCGGCAAGTGTCGCGACGGCCTGGCACGCGATGACCTCTTCGTCGCCGTCCACGAGCAATTCATGACCGAAACGGCCGCCATGGCCGACGTCGTGCTGCCGGCCACCATGTTCCTGGAGCATGACGACTACTACACCGCCAGCGGCCACACCTTCCTGCAGGTCGCTAAGGCCGCTGTCGCACCGCCCGAGGGCTGCCGCTCCAACCACGAGGTGATCTGTGCACTGGCGGACCGGCTCGGGGCCGAACATCCGGGCTTCGAGATGACGGCCTGGGAGCTGATCGACGCAACCTTCCGCGCCTCCGGCCATCCGGGCGCCGACCAGGTTCACGCCATGGGCGGGCTGGACTGCGGCGAGGATTTCGCCACGGCCCACTTCATCGAGGGCTTTCCGCAGCCGGGCGGCCGATTCCGTTTCGCGCCCGATTGGACCGCGCTGACCGCGCCGGTCGAGCCGGGTATCGGCCCGGACACGGCCGGCATGCCCGCCCTGCCCGATCACTGGACCGCCATCGACGAGGCCAAACCGGACAAACCCTTCCGTCTGGTTGCCGCGCCGGCGCGAAGCTACCTCAACACGACCTTTACGGAGACGCCGGGCTCGCAAGTGCGCGAAGCCCGCCCGAACGTGCTGATGCACCCCGAGACCTGCACCCGCCTAGGCCTAGGCGAAGGCGAACGGGTGCGGATCGGTAACGACTTGGGCTCGCTGGTCGTGCCGGTCCGTCCTTTCGACGGGCTACAGCCCGATGTCCTGGTGATCGAGTCGATCTGGCCGAACGAAGCCTTCGAAGAAGGGATCGGCGTCAACCTGCTGGTCAGCGCCGACATGGGTGCGCCGCGGGGCGGCGCCGTGTTTCACGACACCGCCGTTTGGGCGCGGAAGACCGACTGAGGAGCGAGCCCGGTCGCGATCGGCTCAGGCGAAGACCCGCCGGAAGATCTCCTCGACACGCTTGCTGTGGTAGCCGAGGTCGAAACAGACCTCGAGAGCCTGATCATCCAGCGGCACCTCGGGATCGGCCTTGAGTTCCGCCAGGAAGTCGGCGCCCTGCTCCCAGACCTTCATGGCGTTGCGCTGAACCAGACGATAGGCGTCTTCGCGGCTGATGCCGGCCTGCGTCAGGGCCAGGAGAACACGCTGGGAATGGACCAGGCCGCCCAAACTGTCGAGGTTGGCCTGCATGGTCTCGGGATAGACCAGCAGCTTCTCGATCACGCCGGCCAGGCGGCTCAGCGCAAAGTCCAGTGTCACCGTGGCATCGGGACCGATCATCCGCTCGACCGAGGAGTGGGAGATGTCGCGCTCGTGCCAGAGCGCCACGTTCTCCAGCGCCGGCGTGACGTAGGCGCGGACCATGCGGGCGAGCCCGGTCAGGTTCTCGGTCAGCACCGGGTTGCGCTTGTGCGGCATGGCCGAGGAGCCCTTCTGCCCCGGCGCGAAGTATTCCTCGGCTTCGCGCACCTCGGTGCGCTGCAGATGGCGCACCTCGGTCGCCAGGTTCTCGACACAGGCGGCGATCACGCCCAGCGTCGCGAAGAAGGCCGCATGGCGGTCGCGCGGGATCACCTGGGTGGAGACCGGCTCCGGCGCGAGACCCAGCTTTGCGGCAACATGGGCCTCGACCGCCGGATCGATATTGGCGAAGGTTCCGACGGCGCCGGAAATGGCGCAGGTGGCGATCTCGCCACGCGCCGCCTCGAGCCGTGTCCGGCAGCGGGAGAAGGCCGCGTAGTGGCCGGCAAGCTTCAACCCGAAGGTGGTCGGCTCGGCATGGATGCCGTGACTGCGGCCGATGCAGAGCGTGTGCTTATGCTCCTCGGCGCGCGCCTGCAAGGCCGCAAGGACACGGTCGAGGCCGGTCAACAGAAGTCCGGCGGCTCGGTCGAGCTGCACCGCCAGCGTCGTGTCCAGCAGATCGGAAGAGGTCATGCCCTGGTGTACGAAGCGCGCCGGCTCCCCCACCGCCTCGGCCAGATAGGTCAGGAAGGCGATGACGTCGTGGCGGGTTTCCGCCTCGATGGCTTCGACCTTGGCCGTGTCGCTGTCGCTCCAGCCCTCGATCAGCGGACGGCCCTTGTCCCAGACCGTTGCCGCCGCCTCTTTCGGAATCGTGCCCAGGTCCGCCAGCGCATCGCAGGCATGGGCTTCGATCTCGAACCAGATGCGATAGCGGTTGGCGGCCGACCAGATCTCGGCCATCTCCGGCCGGCTGTAACGGGGAATCATGACGGGCTTTGCTCCGGTAAAACGGGGTGACGCGCGAAGGCCTCGACGAAAGTCTCGGGCCAGAGATGATTGGTGTCGATGTAGCGGCGTTGCCGAACCTGCTCCCCGGACAGGGTCACGGCTCGCAGGTCGAGCAGCGGCAGGCCCAGACGCTCGGCGGCGTCCGTCAAGCTCGCAACGAAGCACTTGTGCGCGATCAAAAAGCGGCTGCGCTGCGCCGCCGGAACCAGGGTCAGGGGCGCATTGCTGGCGGGCGGCGTCATCAGGATCGGGGTCAGGCCGCGTGCCTGGCCTTCAGCCGCGACGAAGGCGGCGAGATCGCTGGCCACCTCCCGAATACGGGCCATCAACGCGCTGTCGCTCATCTTGAGACACTGGGAGAAGAGCCCCTGGGTCAGCCGCAAATCCAGTTCGCCGATGCAGATCGCCGGGATCGCCCCCTTCGGCATCCGGTCGAGTGCGAGGCGGAAAGCCGTTTGCAGCGGCTCAGGACTGTCCGCGACGAGCGCCGAAGGTGTCGCTTCCAGCAGCGGTTCGGGCAGAAGCAAGGCCTGTCCGCCCTGCCAAGGCACCACGAGATGACCGGCAGAGATGCAGTGGGTATCGCCGATCGCCACGATCAGCGCCGCCACCTCTCCTTCATAGAGATCGGGCCGATCCGCCCGATAGGTGAGAAGACGGCGCAGAAGATCGGCGACGGTCGCAAAAACCGCGACAAGGGACTCGCCCTCCAAGCTGCCTTTTTCGGCCTCTGCCAGATCCAGGTCGCGGAGAACCGCGTCGACCCGGTTCTCCCGCCAAGCGGCCAGAGCGCGCAGCACGGCCTCGTTATGGCGCTGTGCGGGCGTCTCGGCGGCCGGCAGTTCGGCGAGCAGGCGGCTGCGGCCCAGCCCGTAGAGGCTGCGCGCCAGAAAGCAGGCCGGATCGGCTTCTCCGCCCCGTCTGCGGCCGGGCAGCATCAACTCGGCGGTTTCCGACAGGGCGCCGTGCCGGTAGGCCAGGGCCGCGAGAATCCGGCGGCCGCCCTCCACCTCAGGGTCAACCGCCAGCGCCCGGCGCGCATAGTCGTAAGCTTCGTCGGTCCGCTTGGCCGCCATGCTCAAGCGCGCCAGTAACAGCAAGGCGACCGGCTCCTCGCCCCCGACCTCTACCAGCCGTAGCAGAATCCTGCCGGCCTCTTCCGCCTGGCCAGCCGTCTGCAGCGCCTCCGCCAGCCCCCAGGACGCGGGAGGTGAATTCGGCGCCAGTTCCACCGCACGCCTGAGGGCGGAAATGGCCTCGTCCGATTCCTCGAGACGATAGAGTGCCACACCGTAGAGTCGCTGCGCCTCCGCATGGTCCGGCTGATCGGCCAAAAGAGCCGTGGCGCGGTCCGCCGCGGTTCGCGGATAACCACGACTGAGATATCCGAGGATTTCGGCGATGGCCGGCTCGGGCTGTGCGCTTTGCATCGGTAAAGAAAGTCATCTCGAAGGGGGGAACGGCGCGCACCATGCCCCGAGCCGACCGGCTATGGCAAGCAACAGCCTCGACGCGCGGCATCATCTCGAAGCAGTTCGCCGCACCCAGCTCGAAGCTCACGTCAAGGTCTATCGAAAGTCGGATTGACCCGCTCTTATTTTGATGTTTTGATATTTATCAAAATAAAGGAGTGAGACATGATCCGCTGGCCAGCTTGGCTCCTCGACAGCCTACGATTTCTCAGGCGCACAGCCCTCACCTCGGCAACCGCGCAAGAACTCCGCGCGTTGGACCCTAGCCTTCTGAAGGACATCGGGATTGGGCCGGAACAGATTGACGCCGTTGCCGCCGGTCTGGTGCAGCGCGGTGAAGATCAGCACACTGCGGCGGCCCAGCCCTCCAGCCGCAGGGCCGACGTCGTCGTCCTGCTGCCGCCGCGACGACCGGTTCCAGCCCTATCAGCCTGCGATGCAACCTGCTGCGCCGCTTGACGTTCGAGGAGCAAGAGTCCCATGAAGCGCATTCATATCGGCCTGTCGGTCGCCGACATTTCCGCCTCCGTGGCTTTCTACAGCCGGCTGTTCGGAGCAGAGCCGACGCTGCTGAAGGACGACTACGCGAAGTGGCAGTTGGAAGACCCCAAGGTGAACTTCTCGGTCTCCAAGCGCTGCGAGACCCCCGGTGACTTTCACCTCGGGATTCAGGTCGAGACCCCTGCCGAATTAGCGGATATCTCCGACCGGCTGCGCAAGGCCGGCGAAAAGCTGATCGCCGAGGGACCAGCCAGCTGCTGCTATCACCGCTCCGACAAGGCTTGGGTGTTCGACCCGCAGGACATCCGCTGGGAGACCTTTCTGACCCACGGCGAAGAGCCGATCTACGGTGAGGACAGCTTGACGCCCAGCCCGGCTAGCCGTCCTGGCGAGGCCGACGCCTGTTGTTCTTGACTGCCACGGCCGAGCACTGCGCCAGCCGGGCTGGCTGAGCGTTCTCGCTTTGGCTAACCTTGGAAAAGCTCCGCCGCCGGCGGAACGCCAAGACCAAGGAGGCCTGAATGATCTCCGCCGAGTATCTGCGCACACTGGCGCGCTACAACAGATGGCAGAACGACAATCTGGTGACGGCCGCGGACGGCCTCGACGAAGCAGAGCGGCGCGCCGATCGCGGGGCCTTCTTCGGATCCATCTTCGGGACCTTCAACCATCTTCTCTGGGCAGACCGGATGTGGATGAGCCGCCTCGCCGGTCTTCCGAAACCGGTCAAACCTCTGACCGAGTCGGTTTCGGAAGCCGAGGACTGGCCGAGCTTCAAGACAGCCCGCAAGGAAACCGACGACGTGATCTCCACCTGGGCGGATCGGCAGGGCGACGGCGACCTGACCGGCCAACTGACCTGGCACTCGCGGTCGGCCGACCGCGAGTTCAGCCAACCGCTGTGGCTGCTCGCAACCCACGTCTTCAACCATCAAACGCATCATCGCGGCCAGATTCACGCGCTACTGACCGCCGCCGGGGCAAAGCCCGGCGCCACCGACCTGCCGTTCATGACCGCCGCGTAAGACTGCCCGACAGCCAGGTGGGCGAACCGCCAGAGACCAGGCCACGCAAGCGATTGAGGCTATAGAGGCCGCCCAGACGCCCCAATCCCAGCCAAGTTTCGCCACCTTCTTTAGCGAATCTTAAGGCTAATACCCCTTGATGCGACCACGGTGCAGGAAGCACATCTAATGAAGTAGGGCTGCAAGGGGCTTACCTTTGAGCCAGGGAGGAAGATGCCCGTTGCGTAACCAGCGACGGAGGTCTTCCATGTGGACACTTTCCAGCGATATTGGCACCGGGCACCGCCGTGGCGCCGAAACGGCGGCGTCCAAGCCCGCTCGGCGCTCCGCGGAGCAGCCCACACCGCTGTTCCGCAAACTCACCTCCACCGACGCGGCGGACTACGAAGCGCACCTGCTGCGTCTCGGACCGGCCGATCGGCGGATGCGCTTCTGCGGCAGCGTCAGCGACACAGCCGTCAGCGACTACTGCGCTGCGATCGACTGGGCCAGGACCGTGATCCTGGCCTGTTTCGTCGATCGGGATCTGCGCGGCGCCGCCGAACTTCGGCTGCTCGACAGCTCACCGCTCCAGGCCGAATTCGCCTTGACGATCGAGGACGGCTTTCAGGACCGTGGCCTGGGTACGGAGCTGTTGCGCCGCAGTCTGATTGCCGCGCGGAACCGGTGCGTCACGACAGTCACGATGATCTGCATGATCGAGAACGCCCGCATGCAGCGCATCGCCAAAAAGTTCGACAGCGTTCTCGCGCTTGAAGACGGTGAAATCGAGGGCCGGCTGCGGACCAGTTGGCCGACCTATCTTTCGCTGCTGGAGGAAGCCGCCGGCGACGCCCAGGCGTGGTTCCGCGCCCGGTCGCATGCCAATGCACAGCTTCCGGCCAAGCGGACAGCCTGAAGTGAGCGAGACCGGACCAGCCTGCAACGCAGGTCCGGCCCGACGTTTAATCGGACGGGCTGCTTAGAACGGGACTTGCGCCTTAGGCGGAAGCGAACCCACTTCCGCCTATGACGACCGCACTCTAGGCCGGGTCGGCGTTCGGCTGCGACTGCAAGAGCACGAACCGCTCCAGGCCCATCTTCTCGATCAGACCGAGCTGGGTCTCCAGCCAGTCGACGTGCTCTTCCTCGTTGACCAGGATGCGCTCGAAGAGATCGCGGCTGACATAGTCCCGCACCTCCTCGCTCTGTTTGATCGCATCCCGCAGATCGGGAATGGCCTGGTGCTCGAGCTTCAAGTCGCACTCCAGCACCTCCTTGACGTCTTCGCCGATGCGCAGCTTGTGCAGATCCTGCAGGTTGGGCAGGCCTTCGAGGAAGAGGATGCGCTCGATCAGCTCGTCGGCGTGCTGCATTTCCTCGATGGATTCCTTGTATTCCTTCTCGGCCAGTACCGAGACGCCCCAGTCCCTGAGCATGCGCGAATGCAGGAAATACTGATTGATCGCCGTCAGTTCGTTGACCAGGATCTTGTTGAGGAACTGGATAACCTTCGGGTCGCCCTTCACAGTCTCTACTCTCCTGCTATGCCCACACGTGCAAGGTCCAAAGCCTAAAGGCGCGGCCCTTTAAGGCAGCGCTCAGACTTTTGGCCGGTGGCCGATTTCTATTGTCTTCGTGGGATATAGCCCAGGCCGCGGGGCGCACAAACCGCAAATTCTTTGCGGATTAGGCCGACAGCTCGCTCAGACCTGTCCGCGCGCCTTCACCGGAACCCGTCTGCAGCATTTCCCGGACGGTGTCGATACAGCGTCCGCACTGCGGCCTCACACCGTGATGCAGATAAACTTTCGCGCAGCTGAGAGCGCCGGCATCCACGGCCTCGCGCACCTTGCGGCAGTTCAGGTTGTTGCAAACACAGACAATCACAGCA
Organism: Algihabitans albus; assembly: GCF_003572205.1. Classification (NCBI taxonomy): domain Bacteria; kingdom Pseudomonadati; phylum Pseudomonadota; class Alphaproteobacteria; order Rhodospirillales; family Rhodovibrionaceae; genus Algihabitans; species Algihabitans albus. Next base: position 163,853 of record NZ_QXNY01000005.1, on the reverse strand, counting down.
GCTCTGGCCCTCGCGCGACTCTCACTTTAATTGCGAGCGATTTGCAGTTGCAAAGATGTGCGTTCTGAGAACGATTGTCAATCTCGTATTTGGACGCCGTTCGAGCCTGAGCGGCGACGACAAGTCGCACCATGATCCAGATCAGACCGGCAGGGTCTCGTCGTCGAGGCTCATCAGCGAGGCGTTGCCGCCGGCCGCGGTGGTGTCGATCGAAACCACACGCTCGACCGCGAAGCGCTTGAGGTAGTTCGGACCACCCGCCTTGGGGCCGGTTCCGGAGAGGCCCTCACCGCCGAAGGGCTGCACCCCGACGACGGCGCCGATCATATTGCGATTGACGTAGGCGTTCCCGACCTTGGCGCGGCGCACGATGTAGTCGACCGTGGAGTCGATCCGGCTGTGGATCCCCAAGGTCAGCCCATAGCCGCTGGCGTTGATCGCCTCCACGACCTTGTCCAGGCGATTGGCCTGATAACGCACCACGTGAACGAAGGGGCCGAAAACTTCGCGCTGAAGCCGGTTCAGCGAGTCGATCTCGAAGGCGGCCGGTGCGACGAAGGTCCCGAGTTCCGTGTCCGGACCCAGCGGCGCACGGGCGATCAAGCGGCCGTCGTTGGTCATGGCTTTGTCGTGGCCGCACAGCAGGTCGCGTGCCTCCTCGTCGATCACGGGGCCGACATCGGTAGCCAGCTCGCCCGGATCTCCGACGCGCAATTCCGCCATGGCGCCGCTCAACATGTCGAGGGTGCGTTTGGCCACGTCCTCCTGCAGAAACAGCACGCGCAGGGCCGAACAGCGCTGCCCCGCCGACTGGAAGCCGGAGATTACCACGTCCTGCACGACCTGCTCCGGCAGGGCGGTGGAATCCACGATCATGGCATTCTGACCGCCGGTCTCCGCGATCAGGGGAACGACGGCGCCATCGCGCGCGGCGAGCGCCCGATTGATGGTCTGTCCGGTCTCGACCGACCCGGTGAAGGCGACGCCGCCGATCCGCGCATCCCGGACCAGCCGCCCGCCCAGAGCCGCGCCGTCGCCCGGCAGCAGGTGCAGCACCTCACCCGGCACACCGGCGCGATGCATCAAGCGCACGGCGGCCGCCGCCGTCAGGCTCGTCTGTTCCGCGGGTTTCGCCAGGACGGCGTTGCCCGCCATCAACGCGGCGACGATTTGCCCCGTGAAGATCGCCAATGGAAAGTTCCAGGGACTGACGCACAGAAAGACACCGCGCCCGACATGGCGCAGTTCGTTGCGCTCGCCGGTCGGCCCCGGCATGCGGCGGTCGCCGGAAAAGGCCTCCAGCCCGCGCGCCGCGTAGTAGCGGCAGAAGTCCACCGCCTCACGCACCTCGGCCAGAGCGTCGCCGACGGTCTTGCCGGCCTCGCGGATCGCCAGGGCCATCAGATCGGCCCGGTTTTGCTCGTAGAGATCTGCGATCCGCCCCAGGATCGCCGCCCGCTCTTCCGCCGCGACGTCCCCCCAGTCGACAGCGGCAGCCTCGGCGCGAACCAGGGCCTTGTCGGCCATCTCGGGCGTCGCCCAGACGGCTTCGCCGACCTGTCGGCGACGATCCGCCGGGTCGAACACGGGCCGCGCGGCGCCTGTCTGCGCGACTCCGCCCAGCAGCGGCGCCGCGCTCCAGGACGTCGCCGCCCGACGCTCCATCGCCTGCCCCAACTCCGCCACCACCAGAGGGTCGGCCAGATCCAACCCGGCGGAGTTCGCGCGCTCGCCAAGCTCCGCGCCGCCGAAGAGATCACGCGGCAGCGGAATGCGCGGATGCGGGATCGTCTCCAACCGCTCGGCCTTGGCCACCGGATCGGCGACGATCTCCTCCAGCGGGAGGGCTTCGTCCTGGATGCGGTTGACGAAGGAGGTGTTGGCCCCGTTCTCCAGCAGCCGGCGCACCAGGTAGGCCAGAAGGTCCTCGTGACTGCCGACCGGTGCGTAGATGCGGCAGGGCACGTCCAGCTTGTCGGGACCGACGATCTGCGCGTAGAGCGCTTCGCCCATGCCATGCAGGCGCTGGAACTCGAAGTTGTCCCCGGTCGAGGGAGAACTGGCGGGTCGGTTGCCGGCCATTTCCAGCACCGCCGCCAGGGTATGGGCATTATGGGTCGCGAACTGCGGGTAGAAGGCCCGCGGGTTCGCCAGCAGCTTCTTGGCGCAGGCGAGGTAGGAGACGTCGGTCGAGACCTTGCGGGTGAAGACCGGATAGCCCTCGAGCCCGCGTTCCTGGGCCAGCTTGATCTCGGTGTCCCAGTAGGCGCCCTTCACCAGCCGCACGTTGAGACGTCGCCCGGCTTTCCCGGACAGCTCGCCGAGCCAGTCCACCAGGCGCGAGCAGCGCTTCTGATAAGCCTGGATCGCCAGCCCGAAGCCCTGCCAGTCCTTGAGCGCCGGGTCGCAGGCGACCGCCTCGAGCACCTCCAGCGACAGGTCCAGCCGGTCGGCCTCCTCCGCGTCGACGCAGAAGCCCATGTTCTGCTCCGCCGCCATGACCGCCAGGGCCTTCAGCCGGGGCGCCAGCTCGTCCAGCACCCGCTCGCGCTGTCCGAACTCGTAGCGGGGATGCAGGGCCGAGAGCTTGACCGAAATGCCCGGCCCCTCGTTGACCGCCTTGCCGCTGCCGGCCTTGCCGATCGCGCGGATCGCCGACGCGTAGCTTTCGTAGTAGCGCTCCGCGTCCGCCGCCGTCCGCGCCGCCTCGCCCAGCATGTCGTAGGAATAGCGGTAGCCCTGGCCCTCCAGCTCGCGGGCCCGGCTCAAGGCCTCCTCGACGCTGCGGCCCATCACGAACTGGCGCCCGAGAATGCGCATGGCCTCGCGTACCGCCGTGCGGATCACCGGTTCGCCGGAGCGATGCACCAGACGGCGCAGGAAGCCGCCCAGATCGGCGCGCTCCCGCTCCTCCAGCCGGACCACCCGGCCGGTCAGCATCAGGGCCCAGGTGGAGGCGTTGACGAAGAGCGACTCGCTCTTGCCCAGGTGGCTCTGCCACTCCGCCGTACCCAGCTTGTCGGCGATCAGCTTGTCGACCGTGAAAGCGTCAGGCACCCGCAGCATGGCTTCGGCGAGGCACATCAGCACCACGCCCTCCTTGCTGGAAAGCTCGTACTCCTGCAGGAAGGCATCGATGCCGCCCTGGCGCAGGCGCGAGGCCCGCACGGCCTCCACCAGCTGGCGCGCCCGCTGACCTACCCGGTCGCCGGCGGCAGCGTCGAGCCTGGCCTCCTCGATCAGGCGGCGTACCACCGTCGCCTCGTCAGCCAGGGTGTCCTCGCGTAGGCGCCGGCGCAGCGGTCCGGTCTCGGTGAGAGCGGCATCGATCAGCATCTTGTGGTCCTCACGGCAACTTGGCATCCGCGGCAGTCTTCGCCGCCCGGGCTTTCAGCTAAGCAGCCAAACTAGCGCATCCCGCGTTCGAGCGAAGGGAAACAAGATGTCGTAAGCCGTTAGCAGGGACCACTTTTTTGCATGAAGCCGGCGAATTCCCGCGCTGGCCTCAAGTCCTGCCCCGCGAATGATCTATCGCCCCTCGACGTCGAAGCCCTCTCCAGTGGAAGAGCGCTCGAAACGAACACCCGCTCAGGTAAACTTCGCGGTGATCCCACCATCGACCACCAGTTCGGTGGCCGTCACGTACTTGGCCTCGTCGGAAGCGAGGAAGAGGCTGGCATAGGCCACGTCCCAGGCATCGCCCATCTTGCCGGTCGGGCACTGGGCGTCCCGGAGCTCCACCATCTTGTCGACGTTACCCTCCGCGTAGACCTCCTTCAGGGGCTCGCGGATCATCGGGGTATTCATCAGGCCCGGCAGGATGGAGTTGGCGCGGATGCCCTTGGCCGCGTACTGCAGCGCCACCGCGCGGGTGAACTGGATGACGCCCGCCTTGCTGGCGGCGTAGGAGATGTAGGGCACGCCGGTCCAGCGGGTGCCGGCGATGGAGGCGATGTTGACCAGCGCGCCGCCCCTCCCGCTCTCGTCGAACTGCGCCTCCATGATCGGCAGCACGTGCTTGCAGGTCAGAAACATGGAGGTGAGGTTGACGTCCATCACCCGATGCCATGACTCCTCCGAGGCCTCGACCGGCCCGCCGACCTCGACGATCCCGACGTTGTTGTGCAGCACGTCGATCCGGCCCTCGGCGTTCCAGGCGGCCGTCCGCGCCGCCTCCACCATCGCCCGCACCTGCGCCCCGTCGGTCGCGTCGGCGGCGAAGGCCGTCGCCTTCCCGCCTTCCCCGGCGATAATCCCGGCCGTCTCCTCCGCCGCCGCACCGTTGCGGTCGACGCAGAGCACCTTGGCCCCCTCGCGCGCGAAGAGCGCCGCCGTTGCCTTGCCGTTGCCCCAGCCCGGCCCGCTGGAGCCCGCCCCCACCACGATCGCCACCTTGTCCTGCAGCCGCCCGGCCATCACCGTGCCTCCCCTGTAAGCGTTTGTTTGTCTGCGTTGCAGGAAGAAGCTATGCCGCAAGCGCCGCCGAAGGCAAAGCGCGCTACGCGCAGGGCTTGCCCGACCCCATGACGGCTTGCCATCTTGGCCCCTCGGCGCCGTCACGACGCGCCGAGACAGAGGCGCCGGCCCCTTGGCGGAACTGGTAGACGCACGGGACTTAAAATCCCGGGTCTTCGGACGTGCGGGTTCGAGTCCCGCAGGGGCCACCAAAGCCTGGGATCAAATAGAAGGTCCAAACGTCGGTGGTTTGTTAGACAGCCGCCGAACGCGCGAGCAACCGCACGGTCTCGCTGCCGTGAAGGCTGGCCATTCGGGTCGAGGCGTCTGAATGAATCTACGCCTCTAGTCCTCCCCGTCGTAGCGGGCGCGGCTCATGATGCCGATGCCCATGGCGGCGGAGCCGAAGGTGATCGCGAGACCTGCGAAGATCATGACGATCCCCAGCCAGCCCTCGCGCTGGGTCGAGGCCAGCGTCCAGAGGCTGAAGAAATCGAAATAGAGCAGCATGCCGGTCAGCGCGGCCGCCGCGGCCACCCCCATCGCCAAGTGACCGCCAAGGAACTTCAGGAAGCGCTTCTCGTGCGGTAGCAAGTCGGACATCCCGAGAGTGTGGCGGCTGAGCCGCGCGGATCAAGAGGGGCGGCAGTGTGTTTTGCGCGACCCCGCTCGAGGGTCGACGGCGCCGATCACCCAATGGATTAACTGCCGACGACTTTCTCAATCATAACAAAACGCTGTTTACTGTTCCGTCAGTCAGTCGCCAGAGGTTTCGCGGGCTGTTCCGCCGGAGGGAAGCGTGAGCGGGGACGCCTCCGTCCTTGCGGCCTCTATCGCCGTCCTTCGAAACGCAGATGCGGAGACCGGCCGTCTCGGCCTACTGAGTTTGACCGCCGTCGCGGACGCGGCGCCAGTTGACGACGTTGCGGTTGTGCTCGGCCAGGGAGGTGGCGAAGGCGTGACCGCCGGTCCCGTCGGCGACGAAGTAGAGGTACTCGCTCTCCTCAGGGTTCAAGGCGGCGGCAATAGCCGTGCGGCCCGGGTTGGCGATCGGGCCGGGCGGCAGACCATCGATTCGATAGGTGTTGTAAGGATGCTCGATCTGCCAGTCGGCCCGGGTCAGGGCGCGGCCCAAGGGCCCCGTGCCCTCGGTCAGGGCATAGACCACCGTCGGGTCGGACTGCAGCCGCATGCCGCGGTTGAGACGGTTGATGAAGACGCTGGCCACCAGCGCCCGCTCGCCGGCCACACCGGTTTCCTTCTCGATGATGGAGGCCAGCACGACGGCCTGCTCCGGCGTCTCCAAAGGAAGGCCCTCGGCACGGCCGATCCAGAGCTCCTCGAGCGCCGCCTGCAGGGAGGCCCGCATGCGGGCCACCAGGTCGGCCCGGCTGTCGCCCCAGGCGTAGTGATAGGTTTCCGGCAGCAGAGCGCCCTCGGCCGGCACCTCCGGGACCTCCCCGACCAGACCTTCCGCCGCCTCGATCAGGGCGACCACCTCGTCGGACGTCAGACCTTCGGGGATCGTCAGGCGGCGCACGACGGTCTCGCCGGTGTTCAACTGGTCCAGAACATCCTGCATGGTCGCGCCGGGCGCGAACTCGTACTCGCCGGCTTTCAGCCGGGTCGCCTGGTCGGTCAGCTTGGCGCCGAGACGAAAGACCAGCGGCGCGGAGATCACGTTGGCCTCCGCCAGCCGCTCCGCGATCTGCTCCAGTCCCATGCCCGGCTCGACCACCACGCGGCGGGTGGCGTCCAGCGGGCCGGGCTGCGTGAAGCTAGCATAGCCGTTGTAGGCAACGAGTCCGGCCGCGGTCAGACCGGCCACCAGAACCAAACCCAAGGTGAGGCGCAGGAACCTCAAGGGCACCTCCGGCGGTTAGCTGTCGAAACGGCTCAAGACCAAGCTGGCGTTGGTCCCGCCGAAGCCGAAGGAGTTGCTGAGCGCGTTGCGCACCGCGCGCTCCTTGGGCTGATGCGGGACGAGATCGACAGCATCGGTTTCGTCGGCCGGATCGTCGAGATTCAAGGTCGGCGGCACCACGCCGTCGCGGATCGACAGGGTGCAGAAGATCGCCTCCACCGCACCGGCAGCGCCGAGCAGATGCCCAATCGCCGACTTGGTCGAGGACATCGACATAGTCTCGACCGCCGGGCCGAACAGCTTCTTGACCGCGCCCAACTCGATCACGTCGCCCAGGGGCGTCGAGGTGCCATGGGCATTCACGTATTCGACCTCCGAGGGGTCGAGCTGCGCACGCTTCAGGGCCGCCCGCATGGAGCGGAAACCGCCGTTGCCGTCGTTCGGCGGCGCCGTGATATGGTAGGCGTCGCCGGAGAGGCCGTAGCCCGTCACCTCGGCATAGATGCGCGCGCCGCGCTTCTTGGCGTGCTCCAACTCTTCCAACACCAGAGCACCGGCGCCCTCGCCCATGACGAAGCCGTCGCGGCCCTTGTCCCAGGGACGCGATGCCTGGCTGGGCGTGTCGTTGTAGTTGGTCGAAAGCGCGCGCGAGGCACAGAAACCCGCGATCCCGATCCGGTTCACGGCAGCCTCCGCACCGCCGGCAACCATGACGTCGGCGTCATCCAGCGCGATCAGGCGGGCCGCGTCGCCGATCGCATGCGCGCCGGTCGAACAGGCCGTCACCACGGCATGGTTCGGCCCCTTGAAGCCGTAGCGGATGGACACGTGCCCGGACACGAGGTTGATCAAGGCCGCCGGGATGAAGAAGGGCGAAAGGCGCCGTGGCCCGCGCTCATGCACGGTCACCGCCCCCTCGCAGATCGTCTCCAGCCCGCCGATCCCCGAGCCGATCATGACACCGGTCCGTTCGAGCGACTCCTCGTCGCTCGGCGTCCAGCCGGCATCCTCGATCGCTTCTTGAGCCGCCGCGGTGCCGTACACGATGAAGCGGTCGACCTTGCGCTGCTCTTTCTGCGGCATGTATTCGTCGGCGTTGAAGCCGCCGCTGGTCTTTTCCCCAAGCGGTGGCTGCCCGCCGATTTTGCTGGTCAGGTCGGAAACGTCGAAGTTCTGTATGGCGTTGATCCCGGATTCGCTCGCAAGCAGGCGCTGCCAAACGTGGTCAACACCTGTGCCCAGAGGCGTTACGAGTCCTAAACCGGTTACGACGACGCGTCTCATATCACTCTGTACCGGAACGCAAAGCCGGCCCGCGGGGCGGCGTCTTCACGACCTGCGAAGACACCGAGTCCGGGGCTTAGGACTCCGCGTTCTCCTGGATGAAGTCGATCGCGTCCTTGACGGTCACGATCTTCTCGGCGGCGTCATCAGGAATCTCGCAGCCGAACTCTTCTTCGAAGGCCATGACCAGCTCGACCGTATCGAGGCTGTCGGCGCCCAGGTCGTCGATGAAGCTGGCGCTTTCCGTGACCTTCTCCTCCTCGACGCCGAGGTGCTCAACAACGATCTTCTTCACGCGGTTCGCGATGTCGCTCATAACCCTCTCACCTTCTCGATTCCCCGGGAGGCCGAAACCCTCGTGCCCCCAATCGTTTCTGTTCCGGAAGTTGCTGCTCGATATGGCGCCTCAGGCGCCGCTCCAGCGGCCCGACTCCGCCGACCTCACTTCGATCCTCGCCGGCTTAAAGGCGCCGCCTCTTAGCACAGGCTCCCTGCTTTGCCAATCGGCGTGCAGACCCCTGTCAAATGTCGCGATTGCCCCGCAGATGCGGTCATAACATCGCCATTCCGCCATTCACATGCAAGGTCTGCCCGGTGACGTAGCCGCCCTCGCCGGACGCGAGATAGGCCACCGCAGCAGCGACGTCCTCGGGGCGCCCCAACACCCCGGCGGGCACGGCCGTCAGGATGCGTTGCTTCTGATCTTCGCTCAGCGCGTCGGTCATGGCTGTCTCGATGAAGCCCGGAGCGACGCAGTTGACGGTGATGCCGCGGCTCGCGACCTCCGCCGCGAGGGACTTCGACAGCCCGATCAGTCCAGCCTTCGAGGCTGCGTAGTTGGTCTGGCCGGGATTGCCGGTGACGCCGACCACCGAGGTGATGCTGACGATTCGCCCCCAGCGTCGCTTCATCATGCCCCGCAAGGCCGCGCGCGACAGGCGGAAAGCGGCCGTCAGATTGACGTCCAGGACCGTTTGCCAGTCCTCGTCCTTCATGCGCAGGGCAAGGTTGTCGCGTGTCAGTCCGGCATTGTTGACCAGGATGTCGAGGCCGCCCAGCGCGGCTTCCGCTTGACCCGGCAGGGCGGCCGTCGCCTCGGCATCCGACAGATTGCAGGGCGTGACGGCAACCCGCTCGCCCAAGTCGCCGGCGAGCGCCTCCAACACATCGGTCCGGGTACCGGACAAGGCCACGGCGGCGCCCTGGGCGTGCAGCGCCCGGGCAATGGCGGCGCCGATGCCGCCCGTCGCGCCCGTGACCAGCGCGGTCTTGCCACTCAGATCGAACATCCGCTCCGCTCCTACAGACTGCCGAGAAAGGTCTCGATATCGGCCGGGCTATTTATCGCCGTGCCCGTCAAGGCCCGATCGATGCGACGAGTCAGGCCGGTCAGGACCTTGCCCGCGCCGCATTCGACGAAAACCTCGACGCCTTCATCTCGCATCGTTTCGACGGATTCGCGCCAACGCACCATGCCGGTGACCTGCTCGACCAGGAGGCGGCGAAGAGTCTCCGGATCGTGCAGCGGCCGGGCCGTGACATTGGCGACCACTGGAACCTGCGGGGGCGCAAGTGTCACCGCGGCCAGAGCTTCGGCCATGACATCCGCCGCAGGCGCCATCAGGGGGCAATGGAAGGGTGCGGAGACCGGCAAGATCACGCTGCGCTTGCCGCCGCGTTCCGCCGCCAGGGCCACCGCTCGCTCGACCGCCAGCTTATCGCCCGAAATCACCACTTGCCCGGGCGCGTTGTCATTGGCCGTCACGCAGACTTCCGTCGCGTTCGAGGCGTCCTGGGCGAGCTGACGCACGGTTTCCAGATCGAGGCCGAGAATGGCGGCCATGGCGCCCGCACCGACTGGAACCGCCTTCTGCATCGCCTGGCCGCGCTGCCGCAGCAGGCGTGCGGCATCGACCAGTTCCAGACTGCCGGCGGCCGCCAGCGCCGAGTACTCGCCGAGAGAATGACCGGCGACGAAGGCCGCCACCTCAGCCAGCGCTTTGCCCCCGTCCCGTTCGATGACGCGCGTGGTCGCCAGCGAAACGGCCATGAGGGCGGGTTGCGCGTTTTCGGTCAGGGTCAGGTCGCTCTCAGGCCCCTCGAACATCAGGCGCGAGAGACGCTGATCCAGCGCATCATCCACCTCTTCGAAAACCAAACGAGCGGTCTGAAAGGCCTCGGCCAGCTCACGGCCCATACCGACCTGCTGGCTCCCTTGTCCGGGGAAGATGAAGGCGCGCTTCGGCATTGCAGTTCTTATGGCAATTCTTGAGAAGGGCTCGGAAAGCTGGCGAAAAGGCCGAGATCCTGGGATTCACGAGGACATCTTGGCGTTCGTGAGGGCGCGTATGTCTAACGTGCGCCGTTACCCTGTCAAGCTCGGGAAAGTATGAAGACGTCCGCTGGTCGAGGCGTCGGGCTTGCGCCGCGTCCGCCAATCGCTATATTCCGCGCTTCTCGCCGGTCGGGATCTTGCCCAGTGGACTTTATTCCAGTGGACCTTGCCAAGGAGACCATGCGGGAAAACTCCTTGCCGTCTGCCGCTCGCCCAAACGCTTGGGATGCACGCAGTCGGCTAGGGCCGGGTTGGCCGCCCGTTTTCGGGGGGCGCCGGTCCATGAAACAGCCGAAAGGAGTCTATCGGTGCCGTATTACGAGAGCGTGGTCATCGCGCGTCAGGACCTGTCCGCGCAGCAGGTCGAACAGCTCACGGACGAGCTGGTTGAAGTGATCAAGACGGGTGGCGGCGACGTCGCCAAACGCGAAAGCTGGGGCCTGCGCAACCTCGCCTACAAGATCAAGAAGAATCGCAAGGGCCATTACGTCCTGATGAACCTGGACGCCCCGGCCGAGGCGGTGACCGAGTACGAGCGCATCATGCGCTTCAACGAGGATATCCTGCGCTATCTCACGGTGCGGGTTCCGGAACTCGACCCCGAGCCCTCTGCCGTCCTGCAGAATCGCGGTGCCCGTGACGACCGTCGCGGTCCGCGCGGCGACCGTGGGGATCGCGGCGATCGCGGCCCGCGTCGCGACCGCGACGACCGTGGCCCACGTCGCGACCGTGACGAGCGCCCTGAAAACAGAGCTGGGGAGTAAGCGACATGGCTGTCGAAATCGTCAGCAAGAGCGCCGGCCCACGCCGGCCCTTCTTCCGCCGCCGCAAGTCCTGCCCCTTCTCCGGCCCCAATGCGCCGAAGATCGACTATAAGGACATGCGCCTCCTGCAGCGCTTCGTATCGGAGCGTGGCAAGATCGTGCCCAGCCGCATCACCGCGGTCTCCGCCAAAAAGCAGCGTGAGCTGGCTCGTGCCGTCAAGCGTGCCCGCTTCCTCGCCCTGCTGCCCTACGTCATTCAGTAGGCGGCATTCGGAAGGCTGCGGACTTAAGAAGGCGAAAGATATGGAAGTCATCCTCCTCGAGCGCATCGAGAAGCTGGGCCAGATGGGCGACGTCGTGCGCGTCAAGCCCGGCTTCGCGCGTAATTTCCTGCTGCCCCAGCGCAAAGCGCTTCGGGCAACGAAGGAAAACCTCAGTTACTTCGAAAGCCAGCGCACCCACCTTGAGGCTGAAAACCTCAAGCGGCGGGACGAAGCTGCGGCGGTGGCCAAGAAGATCGACCATGCCCAGGTGATCCTGATCCGTCAGGCCGGCGAAACCGGACAGCTTTACGGTTCGGTGTCGTCGCGCGACCTGGCCGACGCGATCCGGGAAAACGGCATCACCGTGGCGCGCGGCCAGATCGTTCTCGACAGGCCGATCAAGACGCTTGGCCTGCATGATATTCGGGTGCGCCTGCATCCGGAGGTCAGCGTCACCATCACGGCCAATATCGCCCGCTCCAACGAGGAAGCGGAAACTCAGGCGGCCACTGGCGAAGCGTTCAGCGCGGAAGAGCAGGAAGAGGCTCTGGCAGCTGCCGAAGCCGCTCTCGAGGAGCAGATCGAAGCCGCCGATGAAGACGTCGAGCACGACGAAGAGGCGGAGGGGCGCGTCAACGCCTGATCCGACCGCTTTAGCGATACGGCGATGAAGCGCCGCCACGGAGACGTGGCGGCGCTTTTCGTTTGCCCTGGAACAAATTTTGGAGGTGCCCTAGACAGACCGATTGACGGATCGCTAACATTTTCGGTGGCTTGACGGGTCGAGTGCCGGATGCCCGCGGAACCGGCGGCGGCTCGTTTGGGGAGGTTCAAGTACGGGGCAGTACCTGCGGGCAGGCCAACCCCTTGAGGTCGGAGGGTTCGGCGATGCTGACGCACCGCTTCTTCGACAGGGTCATGCGCAGCGGCGACCTCGAGATCGCCTACGCAGACGGTCGCCGAGAGCGCTATGGCGACGGCAGCGGCGACAGGGTCAGGATACGGCTGACCGACCGGGCCACCGAGCGAAAACTGCTACTCAACCCGAAACTGGCCTTCGGCGAGGCCTACATGGACGGCCGCATGGTCATCGAGGAGGGCAGCCTGGAAGCCCTGCTCACCGTCGCCATCGACAACATGGTCCACCTGGAAACGCACACTGTCTTCAGGTGGCTGCATTCCTCCGAGCAGGCCCTGCGCAGACTGCTATCCTTCAACCCGGTCGCGCGGTCGCGCAGGAACGTTCACCACCACTACGATCTCTCGCGCGCGTTCTACGACCTTTTCCTCGATGCCGACCGGCAATACTCCTGCGGCTACTACGCCACGCCGGACAGAGATCTCGATCAGGCGCAGCTCGACAAGAAAATCCATATCGCGGCCAAACTGAAGCTCGACAGGCCGGCCCTGAAGGTCCTGGATATCGGCTGCGGGTGGGGCGGCTTGGCCCTCTATCTGGCCGAGACGGCCGAGGCAGAGGTGCTTGGAATTACGCTGTCGACCGAGCAGCTTACGCTTGCCCGCGAGCGCGCCAAAGCACGCGGACTGGACAAGAGAGTCCGATTCGAGCTGATCGACTACCGTCACCTGGAGGGAACCTTCGATCGGATCGTCTCGGTCGGCATGTTCGAACATGTCGGCCCAGCCCACTACCGCGCGTTCTTCGACCGGATCGCCAAGTTGCTGAAACCCGACGGCGTCGCTTTGTTGCATTCCATCGGCTCAACCCACGCGCCGACCGCCACGAACCCCTGGCTGCGCAAGTACATCTTTCCCGGCGGCTATACACCCTCCCTCAGCGAAGTGTTGCCGGCTGTCGAACGATCCGGACTCTGGACCGCCGACATCGAGATCCTGCGGCTGCACTACGCCGAAACACTGCGCGACTGGCACAAGCGCTTCATGGCCAACTGGGAGAGAGCCGCCGTGCTCTACGACGAGCGCTTCTGCCGCATGTGGGAGTTCTATCTGGTCGGCTGCGAGCTCTCGTTCCGCCAAATGGGCCAGATGGTGTTCCAGCTTCAGATGGCCCGCGACGTCGCGGCACTGCCCATCACCCGAGACTATATGGTCGACTGGAAACGCAGGCAGCCGTCCGGACAGGGGCGCCAGGGGAGCACGGCCAGGCAAGCCGATGCGGCGGAGTAGACAGCCTCGCGCTCTGCCTAACCTAACGCCACATCCTCGCTTCCGCGAAAGTGCGGGTCGACGCTCTCGGGTCCCGAGCTTGCACCCGCTGTCCACCCTATCCACAAGGGTTGCTGTCCGAGACGGGGCTGCTTTCCGACTGTCGGGCCGCTACTGTCACGCCCCATGAACGCGAACGCACCAGGCGCAACCCTCGCCCAACTGCCCGGGCTGGCCGATAGCGCCAGCCGTCTGCCGCCCGTCAATATCGAGGCGGAACAAGCGCTGCTGGCCGCGGTCTTGGCGAACAACCACGCTTTCGAGCGCGTGTCCGACTATCTGCTCGCGGACCACTTCGCCGATGCCGCCCACGCCCGCATCTACGAAGCCTGCCGCAAGCTGATCGAGCGCGGCCAGCAGGCCAACGCCATCACGCTGCGCAACGTCTTCGATCAGGACGGCGATCTGGCGGACGTGGGAGGGGCCGAATATCTGGCCCAGCTCCAGGCCTCCTACGTCACGATCGATGCCCGCCACTATGGCGAACTGATCTACGACCTCTTTTTGCGTCGACAGCTCATCGATCTCGGCGAGGAGATCGTCAACGAGGCCTTCCGTCACGACTTGGAGATCGGCGCTCTCGATCAGATCGAGACGGCCGAGCAGCGGCTTTACAAGCTGAGCGAGCAAGGTCAGGTCGAGGGTGGGCTGCAGCCCTTCCGAAGCGGCTTGGCCGACGCGATCGAAGCCGCCGAGGCGGCCTACAAACGCGACAGCAAGCTGGTCGGCGTGACCAGCGGCTTCGACGACATGGACGAAATGCTGGGCGGCCTGCATCGCTCCGACCTGCTGATCCTGGCCGGGCGCCCCTCCATGGGCAAGACGGCACTGGCCACCAACATGGCGGTGAATGCGGCGCGCAGCAGCCGGGTGGAAACCGATGCGGAGGGTAACGAGATCGAGCGACCAGAGGTCGTCGCCTTCTTTTCTCTCGAGATGTCGGCCGAACAGCTCGCCTCGCGCATCATCGCCGAGGCGGCGGACGTGCGCAGCGATCTGATGCGCAAGGGACAGCTCAACGAGGAAGAGATGCGCCGGGTGCTCGACGTGCACCGCGAACTCGAGCGCTTGCCACTCTATATCGACGATACGCCGGGCATTACCGTCGGCGCTCTGCGCAGCCGGGCACGGCGCCTCAAGCGCCAGGTCGGTCTCAGCATGATCGTGCTCGACTACCTCCAGCTCCTGCAGCCGCCGGCTGGCATGCGGCTGGACAATCGCGTGCAGGAGGTCAGCGAAATCACCCGCGCTCTGAAGATCGTCGCCAAGGAGTTGAACGTCCCGGTGCTGGCCCTGTCCCAGCTCTCGCGCCAAGTGGAGAACCGGGACGACAAGCGCCCACAACTCTCCGATCTGCGTGAATCCGGCTCGATCGAGCAGGATGCGGATGTGGTGACCTTCATCTATCGCGAGGACTATTACCTGGAGCGCGAAGAGCCGACCCAGCGCCTGAACGAGACGACGGACAAGTATCAAGAACGCCTCGACCGTTACAACGAGCGGGTCGAGCGGGCCCGTAACAAGGCCGACGTCATCGTGGCCAAACAGCGTCACGGTCCGATCGGCACGGTGACTCTGCACTTCAATCCGGACCGTGTTCGCTTCTCGAACCTGGCCGATGACGACCGCCTGCCGGAGCACTACTGACTTTTCATGCCGAGCTATACCGTCTCCGATCCGGCCGCCCGGGCTGGCGCGATCCTGGAGATCGACCTGCCGGCCCTGGCCGCCAACTGGCAGCGCCTTGCCGCCGAGACGGCGCCGGCGGAGGCCGCGGCGGTGGTCAAGGCCGATGCCTACGGCCTGGGGATCGCACAGGCGGCCCCCGCGCTTTGGGCAGCCGGCGCCCGAGCTTTCTTTGTGGCACAGCTCGATGAAGCCCTGGCGCTGCGCTCGATCCTGCCGCAGGCGACAGTCTACGTGCTCAACGGCCTGATGGCCGGTGCGGAAGCGGACTATCTGGCGCGCGACTTGTGCCCCGTGCTGAACAGCCTGGAAGATCTGACTCGCTGGAAGCAGATTTCGCGCGAGCGGAAGCGAGCCGCGGCCCTGCAGATCGACACCGGCATGAGCCGCCTGGGCCTCGATGCGCGCGACCTGGAGACTTTGGCGACGGAAGGCTCTCGAGCCGAGAGAGTCCCCATCTCCTACCTCATGAGCCACTTGGCATCCGCCGACGATCCGACCTCGCAGCAAAGCGCCGACCAGCTTGCCGAGTTTCTGGCGGCGCGACAGCGACTATCGCCAAGACTGGGGGCTGCGAGAGCAAGTCTCGCCAACTCCGCGGGTATCTTCCTGGGGCGCGACTACCACTTCGACCTCGTCCGCCCGGGCAGCGCTCTCTACGGCATCAATCCGAAGCCTGGACAGCCTAATCCCATGCGCCAAGTCGTTCGGTTAAAAGGAAAAATTCTGCAGATCCGTGAAATTGACGCCCCTCGGGGTGTCGGATATGGTGCCACTTGGCGGGCGCAGGGCCCGACTCGCATCGCCACCGTGGCGTTGGGTTACGCCGATGGCTACTTGCGATCTCTCTCGAACAGCGGCCAGGCCCTCGTCGGGGGGCATAACGTACCGGTGGTGGGGCGTGTTTCCATGGACTTGATCACGCTCGACGTAACGGCGGTTCCCGAGGCCGCGGTTAGATCCGGCGCTTATGCCGAACTCCTGGGTCCGGATTTGACCGCCGATGCGGTCGGACAGGCGGCCGGAACGATTGGATACGAGATCCTGACCTCCCTCGGCCATCGCTATCATCGTGTCTATCTGGAGGCTGCTGCGTGATTCCCGTTCTGCAGCCTCTTGGCCGGACGTTCCTGGCGTTTCTAAACGCAACCGGCCGGCTCTCGATCTTCACGGCCCATGCCGTCTCACACTGTCTGAGACCGCCTTTCTACCCGCGCATGATCCTGCGCCAGATGATCGACATCGGGTACTATTCGCTTCCAGTGGTCGGCCTGACGGCGATCTTCACAGGCATGGTACTGGCGCTGCAGAGCTACACCGGTTTCGCGCGTTTCTCCGCCGAATCGGCGATCCCGAACGTGGTGGTGGTTTCGATCACCCGCGAACTCGGGCCGGTTCTTGCCGGCCTGATGGTCGCCGGCCGCGTCGGCGCGGCGATGGCGGCCGAGATCGGCACCATGCGGGTCACGGAGCAGATCGACGCGCTGACGACGCTGGCGACCAACCCCTTCAAGTATCTGATCGCACCGCGCCTGCTGGCCGGAACCGCCGTGCTGCCGGTGCTGGTTCTGATCGCGGATATCATCGGCGTGTTCGGCGGCTACTTGGTCGCCGTCTACAAGCTCGGGTTCAACGGCTCCACCTACATCACGAATACGTTGGAGTTCCTGGAGGTTCAGGACGTGGTCTCTGGTCTGGTCAAGGCGGCGGTCTTCGGCTTCCTGATCGCGCTGATGGGCTGCTACAACGGGTACCACTCCCGCGGCGGTGCCCAGGGCGTCGGCGCCGCAACCACCAATGCCGTGGTTTCCGCGTCGATCCTGATCCTCAGCTTCAACTACCTGATCACCGAACTGTTCTTCGCGCGATGACGGCTGCGAACACGCCCCCCAAGATCCAGATCCGCGACCTGCGGCTTGCCTTCGGCAGGAACAAGGTTCTGCAAGGCGTCAATCTCGATGTCGCCAGCGGCGATTCCCTGGTGGTGATCGGCGGATCGGGCAGCGGAAAGTCGGTTCTGCTGAAGTGCATCCTGGGCCTGCTGACGCCGCAATCGGGCTCGATCAAGGTCGACGGCGAAGAAGTGATCGGCCTGTCCGGCGAGGAACTGGAGGCCGTGCGCCACAAGATCGGCATGCTGTTCCAGTCGGCAGCCTTGTTCGACTCCCTCACCGTTTGGGAAAATATCGCCTTCGGGTTGATGCAGGGCGAGCACATGCCGCGCGGCGAGGCAAAAGAGGTGGCGATCAAACGTCTTGTGGACGTGGGCCTCCAACCGAATGTCGGTGAACTGATGCCGGCCGAGCTGTCGGGCGGTATGAAGAAGCGCGTCGGGCTGGCCCGCGCCATCGCAACCAAGCCGGAAGTCATCTTCTTCGACGAGCCGACCACGGGGCTCGACCCGATCATGGGGGCAATGATCGACAAGTTGATCGTGGAGGTGACCCGTGCCAGCGGGGCTACAGGCTTGACCATCACGCACGACATGGCCAGTGCCCGGCGCATTTCGAATCGCATGGCCATGCTGTTCGAAGGACGAATCATTTGGGACGGTGCGACCGATCAAGTCGAAGCCTGCGGCAATCCTTATGTCGAGCAATTCATCAATGGCCGCCCCGAAGGTCCGATCGAAATGCAGATCCAGGATCACTTCCGCTAACTGCCTAGGTGAAAAGGGATCCCGGGGATCCCTTTTCGCAGCGCCCCGTCCCGCGCCCCTGCGAGAGCCGCCCTGTCCTTGTCCAAACGTACCAGTCACTACGTCTGCCAATCCTGCGGCACCAGCTACCCCAAGTGGGCTGGGCGCTGCGAGGCCTGCGGCGAGTGGAGCACGATCGTCGAAGAAGCCTTGCCGGACGCGGCCCCGGGGGGCCTCGGCGGCAAGGGCAAGCGCTCGAGCCGCGGTATCGACTTCGTTCCGCTCAAAGGACAAGAACGGCAAGCGCCGCGCCGCGCCAGCGGAATCGCCGAATTCGACCGCGTCCTGGGGGGCGGGTTGGTCCGGGGCTCGGCCGTCCTGATCGGCGGCGATCCGGGAATCGGTAAATCCACCCTTCTGTTGCAGGCTGCCGCAGCCCTGTCCAAAGAGGGCGCGGCCGGCTGCGCCTACATCTCAGGCGAAGAGGCGATCGAGCAGGTCCGCCTGCGCGCGGAGCGGCTCGGCCTGTCCGATGCCCCGGTCGAACTGGCGGCGGCCACCAACGTCCGCGAACTCAAGGCGGCGCTGGACCGACCGGAAACACCCGACGTTGTCGTGGTCGACTCGATCCAAACCATGTACGTGGACAATCTCGACAGCGCGCCCGGCACGGTCGGCCAGGTCCGGGCGAGCGCCCAGGAGCTTATTCGCGTCGCCAAGCGCCGTGGCTTCGCGCTGTTGCTGGTCGGACACGTCACCAAGGAGGGAGCGATTGCCGGTCCCAAGGTGTTGGAACACATGGTCGACACGGTCTTGACCTTCGAGGGCGAGCGCGGGCACCAGTTCCGTATCCTGCGCGCAGCGAAAAACCGCTTCGGACCGACGGATGAGATCGGCGTGTTCGAGATGACGGACGGCGGACTGATCGAAGTCGCCAATCCATCCGAGCTCTTTCTGGCCGAGCGCCATGGCGAGATATCGGGGGCTTGCGTCTTCGCGGGACTGGAGGGCACCCGTCCCGTTCTGGTCGAGATTCAGGCTCTGGTCGCCCCCTCGCCGCTCGGCACTCCCCGGCGCGCCGTGGTGGGCTGGGACGGCAACCGCTTGGCCATGGTGCTGGCGGTCCTTGAAGCCCGTTGCGGAGTCTCGACCGCAGGCCAGGATATCTATCTCAACGTCGCCGGCGGGCTGCGGGTGGCGGAACCCGCCGCCGATCTGGCCGTGGCGACGGCTCTTTTATCCGCCATCAGCGATCGGCCGGCACCGTCGGAAACGGTGGTCTTCGGTGAAGTCGGTCTCTCCGGCGAAGTACGCGCCGTCGGTCAGACCGATCTGCGTCTGAAGGAGGCCGCCAAGCTCGGCTTCACCCGCGCGATCTGCCCCGCAACACGCGGACGGAAAACCCGACCGCCCGAAGGAATCGCGATGGAAGAGATTGCCGCTCTGGGAGATCTGGTCCAACTCTTCCTCGAGTCCGCATCACGCGATCGGATGCTGGAGGCCTGAACCGGAATGGACGGGCTGCCCATCAACCTCGGGGATTTGATCGTTTTCGTGACGATCGGCCTGGCAGCGATTATCGGGCTGCTTGCGGGCTTCGTCTATGCCATCCTCTGGATCGCTGCCTGGGCCGGTGCAATCGCGGTCGCGATTCTCTTCTATCCGGTTGCGGAACCGTTCGCAGCCGAGCTCATCGGTGCCGGTCTGTTCGCTTCCGTCGGTGCCGGCTTGGCGCTGTTCCTGGTCTCTCTGGTGGTTTTCATCATCGGCGCCTATCTGGTCTCCAAGGCCGTTCGGGCCTCGGCCCTGGGGGCGCTGGATCGCACGCTCGGTCTGATCTTCGGTTTGGGCTGCGGGTTCTTGGCGATCAGCGCGTTATGGCTGGGATACGCTTGGCTCATACCTCCACAGGACCGTCCGGCCTGGATCATCGAAGCCAGGTCCTTATCTCTGGTGAAAGCCGGGGCGGAAACGCTCGCCAGCCTGCTACCGGAAGACTATCAGCGACGGCTGGAAGACGAGGGAGCCACCGGGTCCGACCAACCCTTCGTTCCACCGATTCAACCTGGCACAGGCGAGGGCAGCGGCAGTGCCAACGGCGGCGCGACGGAGTATAACGAGCAGGACAGGCAGCAGCTGGAGCAGCTCATCGAGCAGCGGCAGTAATCGAAGCGGCCCCGGCAAGCGGGGCGAGACGCGGAGGCCGACAGGCCCGACGGCATGATCACAACGCACCCCTTCGACCCCGATAGTCCCGACGGCGACAAGCTACGCGAAGAATGCGGTGTCTTCGGCATCTGGGGGCATGTGGAAGCGGCGAACTTCTCCGCCCTCGGCCTGCATGCGCTGCAGCACCGCGGGCAGGAGGCCGCCGGGATCGTCTCCTTCGACCGTCAGCAGTTTCACGCACACCGGGGCCTCGGCCATGTCGGAGACATCTTCGGCAGCGAAAACGTGATGAACAGCCTCAAGGGCCGGGCGGCCATCGGGCACAACCGCTACGCCACCACCGGCGATACTGTACTGCGCAATGTACAACCGTTGTTCGCCGAACTCGCTTTCGGCGGTTTCGCGCTGGCCCACAACGGCAATCTGACCAATGCAGCGACCCTGCGCCGGGAACTGGTCCAACGCGGCGCGCTCTTCCAGTCGACCATGGACACCGAGGTGATCATTCACCTGATGGCCCTGCAGACCGATTCGACGGTGATCGAGCGGCTGGTTCACGCGCTTTCGCGTGTGGAGGGCGCCTACTCCCTGGTCGCTCTCTGCGAAGACATGGTGATCGGACTTCGCGATCCGCTGGGGGTTCGCCCGCTCGTGATCGGCCGCCTGCCGACGGAGCAGGCCTATGTGATCACCTCCGAGACCTGCGCGCTCGATATCATCGGGGCTGAGTTCATACGCGACGTTGAGCCTGGCGAGCTGATCATTCTCGACAAAAACGGCCTGACGGCCCATCAGGTCTTCCCCAAACGCCCACGGCGCTTCTGCATCTTCGAGCACATCTATTTCGCTCGTCCCGATTCGATCATCGAAGGGCGGTCGATCTACGACTCACGCCAGCGCATCGGTGCCGAGTTGGCGACGGAAAGCCCGGTCGACGCGGATGTCATCATTCCGGTGCCGGATTCCGGTGTCCCAGCCGCCCTTGGCTACGCTCAAAAGGCCGGCATCCCCTTCGAGTTGGGAATTATCCGCAACCACTACGTCGGTCGGACCTTCATCGAGCCGGGTCAGAAGATCCGAGATCTCGGCGTCAAGCTGAAGCACAACGCCAATCGCGCCAAGATCGAAGGAAAGCGCGTGGTTCTGGTCGACGACTCCATCGTGCGTGGAACCACCAGCCGCAAGATCGTTCAGATGGTCCGGGCCGCCGGCGCAACGGAAATCCACTTCCGCATCGCCGCACCGCCGACGACGGACCCCTGCTTCTATGGCGTCGATACGCCGGATAAGGACGAATTGCTCGCCTCCAACATGACCGTCGCCCAGATGGGCGAGCACATCGGCGTCGATAGCCTCGCGTTCATATCGATCGACGGTCTCTACCGGGCGATGGGCGAGACCGGGCGCGACGCCATGCAGCCCCAGTACTGCGACGCCTGCTTCACCGGCGACTACCCGACCCGCCTGACCGACCGAGAAGACCGGGTGAGTCCGCAACCGCTGCTTTTCAAGGAGCTGAGCCGCGCGTGATCGGCCGTTTGGCCAATGCGATCTTCGGTGGTGCAGGCGCACTGGCCGCGGGACAGGCGCCCGCTTTCTACACCCAATATCTGCAGCGTCTCGGGGGTCGCCTGGATCAGGCCGTCGCGACCGTCGAGCGCATCCGCGCCGACGCCGCAGCCCGCGGCGAAAATCTCAGCGACTACATCGCCCTATCTCTCGCCGACACCTCCACCCGCGCGCAGGAGGCTGGCCAGCGCGCTCTGGAGGCGGTACAGACCCGCGACGCCTTGCGCGAGGCCTACACAGCCTTGACCATGGCGCGTCCCTTCGAGCGACCGCAGGTCTTCGCCGAACACTTCGACAGCGGCCTTGCCGAAGCGACGTTGAGCGATTTCGTGCCGGCCTTGCCCGTCTCACCGGAGGGTTTGGTCTATGCGGCGATTGGCTTGTTGGTTGGCCTCGCGGTGTTGGCGGGGATGGAAGCAACGGGCCGGGCGCTGCTCGGCGGGCCGAAGACAGACCGAAGAGTGAATTGAAAGCGATGACTGAAGGTTCCGCCCGGCGCTTCGCCGGCCAGGTTGCCGTCGTAACGGGTGCCTCGCGTGGCCTCGGCCGCGCCTTGGCGCTTGGCCTCGGCCGTGAAGGCGCCCAGGTTCTGGCCTGCGCGACGGACCGGAGCGTCGGCGCCTTGGAAGACCTCGACGATGCGATTCAGAAGGCCGGCGGACCGCGCCCGACCCTGGTGCCCTTCGATCTCAAGGACGGAGAGCGGATCGACGCCTTGCCCTCGGCATTGGCTCAGCGCCATGGCCGGCTCGACCTTCTGATCGGCAACGCCGCCGTGCTCGGCGGCCTCTCGCCGCTCGGTCACGTCGACTCACGGGCCTGGCGGGACACCTTTGCGGTCAATCTCGATGCCAATCAACGCCTGCTCGCCCGACTCGACCCGCTCCTCCGGCAGTCGAAGGGAACGGCGCTTTTCATCTCTTGTCGGGTGGCAGCCGAGGCGCCGGCCTATTGGTCCGCCTATGCGGCCAGCAAGGCGGCCTTGGAGCGAATGGCCGCGGTCTACGCCAAGGAAGTGGAGAAGTTCGAGGTGACCGTCGGCTGTATCGCACCCGGCCCTCTGCGCACTCGTCTGCGGGTTCAGGCCTTTCCCGGCGAAGACCCGGAAAGCGTCGCCAAGCCGGAAGAGGCTGCGACCGAGATCCTCGAGCAGCTTGCCGACGGAACCCTGGGGCGCCCGCAGGAGTCTTCGGCAGCTTTGCCGCTCTGAGCCATCGAGCCGCCTTGACAGGCGAGCGCGCGTGGCTATCTTCGCGACCTCCAATTCGTACCGGGCCAGCCCGGATGTCAGCAGATTTCGCCAAGCGCGGTGAGCCGCGCCGCGCTTAAGGAGGTCACGATGGCCAAACCGATCACCCAGTGGATCAAGATGGTGAGTACCGCCGATACGGGCTACTTCTACGTCAAGAAGAAGAACCCGCGGAACATCACCGAGAAAATGACCATGCGCAAATACGACCCGAAGGCGCGCAAACATGTGGAATTCAGGGAGTCCAAGATGAAGTAAGGGCGCTTCCGGCGCCTATAAGAAAGCGAGAATGGCCGCCGGGTAAGGCGGCCATTGGCGTTTAGGGGGCGTTTGAGCCCTTCTAGAGCCTGTTGTGATCGTAGGGACTCGCTTCGCGGTTCCGCCGATCACAAGAAACAGACTCTAACACTTTGAATCTACGTTGGATTTAACGTAATCGCCGGACCCAATAGGTGGGTCCGACTGATCACTACCTTGTCTAGGTGTTTAGTCCCCGACCGCCGCGCGGGCCGCGCGCTTGGCATCGGGTGTCGCCGGTCCGTTGACGCCGAAAACCAGATTGCGGCCATTCTGCTTGGCCGCGTAAAGCGCCTCGTCAGCCCGTTTCAACAAAGCATCCGGCGTCTCCAGAGGGTCGAAAGTGGAGGCGACTCCGGCAGAGATCGTCACGATCACGTCCGAACCATCGGGACCGGCGGGGATTTTCTGGTGGCTCAGGCGTTCACGAATGCGATCCGCCACCTTTAGCGCGATCTCCACGTCGGTGGCAGGCATCACGAGCACGAATTCCTCGCCGCCATAGCGGGCCAGCAGATCGGTCTCGCGCACGCTTTCGGACACATGGTCGGTCACGGCCTTCAAGACTTCATCGCCGATGGCATGGCCATGGGTGTCGTTCACGCGCTTGAAGTGATCGATATCGAACAACATGATTGAAACCGGTTTCCCGGTTTCGGCGATCTCCATCAGCTTACGATCAAGATGGGCGCTCATGTAGCGGCGATTGTAGATCCCCGTAAGCCCGTCGGTGAAGGCCATGCTGACGCTACGGTCGAGCACCGAGCGCAAACGGTCGTGATAGCGCCGGCGCCGAATCTGCGTGCGGACCCGCGCTTCCAGTTCATTCCGGTCGACCGGCTTCACGACATAGTCCGTCACACCGAGATCCAAACCCTTGGCCAGACGCTGCAAATCCATGTCCTCCAGGACCATCAGGATCGGCACGTAGCGCGTCGCCTCGCGGCTGCGGAACTGGCTGCAGAGTCTGAGACCGTCTTCGCCGGCGATCTCGATCGCGGTGATGATGAGGTCGAAACGGTCGGTCTGGCAGATCTGCAGGGCCGAATCCTTGGAGGTGCAGAGCAGGGCGTCGTAACCGGCGTTCTCCAGATACTCCTTCATGCGGCTGCCGCTGCGGACATTGGCATCGATCACCAGGATCGATCCCCCGGCGCCCTCCGGTTCCTCCGCTTGCTCCAGCAGTTCGGCTTCGCCGGATGTGGCCTGACGGGTGCGCAACTCGTCCGTCAGCATCTTCAGGCGAACCAGGGAGCGCACGCGGGCGAAGAGAGCGACTTCGTTTACCGGTTTGGAGAGGAAATCGTCTGCACCGGCCTCCAGGCCGCGCACGCGATCGCCGACATCGGTCAAGGCGGTCACCATGACGACGGGGATGTGGCGGGTCGCGCTGTCCGCCTTCAGGCAGCGGCAAACTTCCAGACCGTCCATGCCGGGCATCATGACGTCGAGCAGAATCAAATCCGGAGCTTCGCTCGCCGCAAGTGCTAGAGCGCTTGGTCCGTCGTTCGCCGTCAGGACGTCGAAGTACTCCGCCGTCAAACGTGCCTCGAGCAGCTTGACGTTCGTGGGTATGTCGTCGACGACCAGAATCCGCGCACTCATGGGATAGTGCCGTCCGGCAGAAGGCGCCTTTGACGCCAGCTGCTTGCTAGTTGAGGAAACGCTCGACTGTCTGCAGGAAACTCGTCACGGAGATTGGCTTGGCGATGTAGGCCTCGCAGCCCCCCTCCCGGATCTTTTCCTCGTCGCCCTTCATGGCGAAAGCGGTCACGGCCACAACCGGAATCGACTTGAGTGTGTCGTCTTCTTTGATCCACTTGGTCACTTCCAGCCCGGACACTTCCGGTAGCTGAATATCCATCAGGATCAGGTCGGGCTGATGTTTGCGCGCCAAACGCAGGGCTTCCATGCCGTCTTTCGTCTGCAGGATATTATAGCCATGCGCTTCTAGCAGATCGTGAAAGAGCTTCATGTTCAGATCATTGTCTTCAACAACCAGAACAGTCTTGGCATCAGGGTTTCCTGTCGTTTCAACTTCGCTATGCATTACTACCCCGGTTTTTGCCGCCGTAATCGCTGCCATGCTCTCTGCCTCAATCAGTGGACGAGTGTACGCCGGGCGGTCACCTCATACCAGCGTCCACCAGGGTTTCGCATGCAACATTTCGCATGAAAGTCGTTAACAAGAAGTAAGATCCCCTAAGTCGACCTGGGCTAGGCACAAGAATGGGACAGAAATGCGGATCGGTTTGGATCTCGGGGGAACGAAGATCTCCGGCGTCGTTCTGCAAGCGTCGGGCGCAGAGGTCTTGCGGCGCCGCCGCGCCACTCCGCAGGGAGACTACGACGCCACGCTCGTCGCCCTGCGGGACCTTGTCGGCGAACTGGAGTCGGCAGCGGGAACAGCCTGCAGCGTCGGGGTCGGGTGTCCGGGAGCGATTTCGCCGAACAGCGGTCTGATCAAGAACGCCAATTCGACCTATCTGATCGACAAGCCATTCGACAAGGACCTGGCCGAGGCGCTGAGCCGGCCGATTCGTATCGAGAACGATGCCAACTGCCTCGCTCTGTCCGAAGCCGTGGATGGTGCCGCGGCGGGTGCGCAGACCGTTTTTGGAGCAGTACTGGGAACCGGAGTTGGCGGCGGGATCGTTTTGGGCGGCCAGGTTTGGCGAGGGCGCGACGCGATTGCCGGCGAGTGGGGCCACAATCCCCTGTCCTGGCCGCAGGCGGCCGAGTTGCCAGGCCGGCTCTGCTACTGCGGCCGCAGGGGATGCATCGAGACCTGGCTGTCCGGACCCGCCCTGGGGGCCGACTACGATGAAGCGACGACGAGCGAGATGGTGGTCGCGCGTGCCGCGGCCGGGGAGCCGGCGGCGGCGGCGGCGCTGGCACGCTATCGCGACCGCCTGGCGCGGGCACTGGCCACCGTCGTCAACCTGTTGGATCCGGACGCCATCGTGCTCGGCGGCGGTCTATCGCGGGTGCCGGCGCTTTACGACGGCTTGGATGCAGCCGTCGGCGCCTATGTGTTTTCCGATATCTTCGATACCCCCATACGCCCTGCCCTGCACGGTGACGATAGCGGCGTGCGCGGAGCGGCGTGGCTTTGGCCGCTAGAATCGTCACCATGAGCGATCAGGCAAACGACAGACCCTGGCAGCTGCTTTGCCGCGATTGCTTCGCCTGGTCAGAAGCCGCGTCGAAAGGGCCGAGTCCGCGCTGCGCCGCCTGCGGCTCCCATAGGCTCGTGGCCCACCAAGAGCTGCGCGACCTTGGCCTGGCTCACATCGACTGCGACGCCTTCTACGCCTCAATCGAAAAACGGGATGCGCCGGAGTTACGCGACAAGCCGGTCCTGATCGGCGGCGGTCGGCGCGGCGTCGTGGCCGCGGCCTGCTACGTCGCCCGGCTCTACGGCGTCCGTTCGGCGATGCCGATGTTCAAAGCACTCAGCGCCTGTCCCGATGCGGTCGTGATCCGCCCGAACATGGCGAAATACCGAGAGGAAGGCCGCAAGATCCGAGAGATGATGCTGGAGTTGACGCCTCTTGTGGAACCCCTCTCGATCGACGAAGCCTTCCTCGATCTCACGGGCACGCAGGCCCTTCATCACGCTGCCCCGGCCGAGACCCTGGCGCGCTTGGCGCGCCGAATCGAGCAGAGTTTACACCTGACTGTCTCCATCGGCCTCGCCCCCAACAAACTGCTCGCCAAGATCGCCAGCGATCTTGACAAGCCACGCGGCTTCGCGGTGTTGGGCGTAAGCGACGCTCAGGATTTTCTTGCCGAAAAGCCCGTCGGACTCCTTTGGGGAGTCGGTCCGAGCCTGAAGCGCGCTCTGGAGCGCCACGGCATCACCAGGATCAAGCATCTCCTGATCTACGAGGAAGCGGAGTTGGTTGGCCTGTTCGGCTCGATGGGCCGGCGGCTCTATCGCTTCTCGCGCGCGCAGGACGACCGGACGGTCGAGCCCAACGCACCGACCAAGTCGGTCTCGGCCGAAACCACTTTCGACAGCGATATGGACAGGCTCGACCATCTCGCCGCCAGTCTCTGGCCGCTTTGCGAGAAGGTGGCCGCCCGTCTCAAGCGAAGCGAGATTGCCGGTCAGGGCGTGACTCTCAAGCTGAAGACTCGGGACTTCCGGACCTTGACCAGAAGCCGAAGGCTTTCGGAACCGACCCAGTTGGCGGAACGACTTTACAGCGAGGCCTACGCGCTGCTTGAGCAGGAAGCCGATGGACGGCGCTTCCGCTTGATCGGCGTTGGTGCCGACAGCCTGGTCGACGGAGAACGAGCCGATCCGCCAAGCCTATTGGAACCGGACAGTCAGCGACGAGCCAAGGTCGAGCAAGCGATCGACTCGGTCCGATCGAAGCTGGGCAACCAGGCGATCGTCAAAGGCCGCAGCCTTCCGAAACGCAGCTAAGGCCCAGCCCCGCGCGCCCTAGCGGCGCTCGTCGAGCCCCCTCAACACTCCGGCATCGCCAGGGGCTCCAGCTCCATAAGCCGGGCGCGCAGGGCAAAGTCGCCGTAGTTGAAGCGGAAATCGTCGGCCAGACCGTTCGAGAAGACACGCAGATCGACCTCCGTCTCAGGCAGTTCGGCTTCGCCGAAAGGCGGAAAATAGGCGAGCATCAAACGCCAAGACGGCAGGTTCGCGATCAAGTCGGAGTCCAGTGTGGCTGGATGATCGCTGGGAATCCGACCGCCGACGATCGCCGAAACGGCGGCGAGTCCGTCAGTCTCCGAAGAGGCATCGAAAACCAAACGATAGAGCGAAGGGTTTCCGGTCAGGGCCGAATCGATCATTCGAAAGGTGTGATCGGTGGGAAAGAGCGTTCCCGGCGGCAAGGCGACCTCCCTGGCAACCGGTTCTTCAAAACGCGCGATGCCGGGGCCACCCTGGCTTTCAAGCTCAGCGTCGCCGCGCACCGTCTCGTAGACTTCACCCCCCTGAAAGCGCTGAATCACGAAGCGAAAGGCGAGGCCGTCCTTGGCCTCCCAGGTCGTGAGAGCCCAACCGAAGTCGAGCTCGCCGCCTTGGGACTGGCCGAGGATGACGCGGGTGCGCTGCTTCACCGCCCAACCGTCGCAAACGTCGGCCCATTCAAAGTCGAGCCGGCCGCCGGCCGAAGCCACGCTGCCATCGCCCTTGCCGGGAATCAGAAGCAGCTCGTAGCTCGCCCGGTGCGGTTGAAATCCCTCGACCGCCGGTGATCCGCCAATAGCCGCCGGAGGCGCCAGGCCAGTCGTCAACAGAACTGCCAGGAAGGTGGTCCAATTGCGCATCATGTGCGACAGAATAAGCTGCCGACCGCGCGCTGCAATAGCAGCGCTTGCGAGTTTCTTTCGCCTATTTGCCTTTGGGGGGCTCCAGATATGGCCAAAAAGCTTCGGGCACTCGCAACGCGGGCACTCCCCGCCGCGGTCGGTGAGCGTCTTGCGCGTGACTACGAGGCCCACCTTAGTCCGGAGGACAGGCTTCTAAGCCCCGATGAGATCGCCACCGCGGCCGAAGGCTGTTTCGCCATCATCTGTACGACGGCAGACCGTTTCGACCGCGCGCTGATCGACCGTCTGCCGGCCAGCGTCAAGCTGCTTGCCACCTTTTCGGTCGGGCACGAACACATCGATCTCGCGGCCGCCAAGGCGCGCGGTCTCCAGGTGAGCAATACTCCCGACGTGCTGACCGATGCGACGGCGGACATCACGCTGCTCTGCCTGCTAGGCGCTGCCCGCCGGGCCTGGGAAGCGGAGACGCTTCTGCGTGAAGGCCGATGGGTCGGCTGGACGACAACGCAACTCTGCGGCACGCAGGTCAGCGGTAAGCGCCTGGGCATCCTCGGGATGGGTCGGATCGGCCGGGCCGTCGCGGCGCGCGCCCGCGGTTTCGGGATGACGATCCACTACGCCAACCGCAGGCGCCTGGCTGCGGAGCAGGAACAGGGTGCGACCTATCACGATCGACCGGAAGACATGCTGCCGCACTGCGACTTCCTCTCGCTCAACGCGCCCTCGACTCCCGACACCCATCATTTTCTGAACGGCGAACGGATCGCCTTGCTGCCGGACGGTGCCATCGTCGTCAATACGGCGCGCGGCACGTTGGTTGAGGACAACGCGCTGATCGCCGCCCTGACCTCCGGCAAGATAGCGGCGGCGGGTCTCGACGTCTTCGAAGGCGAGCCGCAGATCGATCCGCGCTACGCCCCCCTGCCCAACACGTTTCTGTTACCGCACATCGGCAGCGCGACGGTCGAAACCCGGAATGCGATGGGTTTCATCTGCCTGGACAATCTCGACGCGGTTGCCTCCGGGCGTCCTGGTCCCAGCATCCTGACCTAGAGACGTTTCGGTTCGTCACCGCAAGACCAGGTCGACGCCTAGTCGGTCTATCGCAGTTTCGCTGCTCTAACGCCCCTCGATCCAGCGATCGAGAAACCCCTCGAGCCAGAGACCCAAAGGCTCGTGGTAGCGCCCGGCGTCGGCGATCTGCCGCTCGCGCGTCTGGGCGCCGGGGCGGACCAGGCAGTGCGCCGCCTCCTCCATCCAGCTCTGCATCATCTCGCGGGTCACTTCCGGATGAAACTGCAGACCATAGGTGTGGGCGTTCAGCCTGAAGGCCTGGTTCTCGAAGACCCGGCCCATCGCCAAGAGCTCCGCTCCACGAGGCAAATCGAAGCCCTCCGAGTGCCAGTGGTAGGCATGGATCGGCTCGGGGAGCACTTCGCGGCCGCGCGGCGTCGGCAGGATCTCGACGTAGCCGATCTCGTGCAGCCCATCACGATGCGCTTCTACCTTCGCGCCCTGACTGCGCGCCAGCATCTGCGCCCCCAGGCAGATCCCGAGATAGGGGCGCCCGGCCCCTACCCAGTCATCGATCCAGCGCAGTTCCGCAGCGAGATAATCGACCTGCTCGGCTTCGCTCGCCATCTGCGGGCCGCCGTAGACGACGCAGAGATCATGTCCCTCCCGCAAGCTGGGCAGAAGGTCGCCCTTGGCTACGAACCGCTGGTCCAACCGATACCCGCGCCGGCTCAGTGCCTGGGCGACACGGTCGTCTCGTTCATGCTGACCATGTCGGACAAGCAAGGCAGAAGGCGTCATAGCCGACAACATAGGCGACGCGGTTGCAGGACAAAAGAGCCTGATTCGTCCGGAAAACGAGGTGCCGCGAGCTCAGTCGAAAAATTTCGCCGGCGGGCTGCGCGAGATTGCCTTTCTGACGAATCCGTCTCAGGCTTCCTTATTCTCAACAGACTCCCGGTCTTGGTATGTCACGTGCCACGCCTCCGTCTCAGAAGGCCGCGCTGTCGGCACCGTCGAGGGAAGCCAGCGATCAGCGGCCCCCGCAACGCTTCGCCTTCGTTCTCGTTCCGGATTTCTCGATCCTGGCCTTCACATCGGCGCTCGAACCCCTGAGGGCTGCCAACCGCTTGACCGGGCAGACCTTCTATACCTGGGCGCTGCTTAGCGGCGACGGCGCGCCGGTGCATTCCTCCAGCCAGGTCGGCATCATGGTCGACGCCGCTCTCGCGGACGACCAGCGTTTCGATACGGTGATCGTTTGCGCCGGTCTCGGCGCCGAAACTGCCAGAGACCTCCGGCTTGAGGGCTGGTTGCGGCGCCTGGCGAGACAAGGCTGCCGCATCGGATCCGTCTCTACCGGAACCTATATTCTGGCCCGCGCCGGGCTGCTGCAGGACGTCCGCTGCACGATCCATTGGGAGAGCCTACCGGCATTCGAAGAGGCCTTTCCGGATCTCGAGGCGACGGCGGAGCTTTTCGAGATCGACGGCCTTCGCATGACTTGCTCGGGCGGGACGGCGTCGCTCGACATGATGCTTTCGGTGATCGGGCTGGACCTGGGCCGCGAGCTGGCAACCAAGGCGGCCGAGCAGTTTATCCACGAGCGCATTCGCAGCCGCGAAGATAAGCAGCGCATGGCCCTGCGGGCCCGCTTGGCTGTCAGCCACCCAAAGCTCCTGGCGGTCATCGCGATCATGGAGGAGCATATCGAAGATCCCCTTCCCCGCACCGACTTGGCGCGGATGGCCGGCCTCTCCACCAGACAACTCGAACGATTATTTCGTCGCTATCTCGGGAAGACGCCAACGCGACACTACCTGGAGTTGCGGCTTGACCGGGCCCGGCTGCTACTCGCCCAGACATCCATGTCGGTCCTGGAAGTCGCAACGGCCTGCGGCTTCGTTTCCGCGTCCCACTTCTCCAAGTGCTATCGCGAATTCTATAATCGCAGTCCACGCGACGATCGGGCCGCAACACCTATGAGAGCGACACCTGCAGCAATTGCATAAAATTCCGCCTGGATTGGAATTACAACTGTATGTGCAAACTTTTAAGTTGATTTATTTTCAACTTTTACTCGTAGGCGCCGACCAAGCTATTAGGTAGGCTTATGGAAGAAATCGAAAGGCGATGTGAAAGCCTCTCGACTGGACGGACGAAGAGAGCACACTACGTTCCAGCGCAGGTAGCTTGATAAATCGCCACTCTAGGACCTTTACAGCCCCCTCCATCGACGCGGACGAACGGCGCGGGGCAAGTCTCTCAAGCCTCTTCACTTTGGCGTTACCTTAGAGAGGACCGAACGCCGTGACTGCAAAACTCGCTGAAAACGAAATGGATCAGGTTACAACCCAAGCCCTCAACCTCGACGAGCAGGTGGCACATTTGTTGCGCCGAGCGCACCAACGCGCCTCCTCTCTCTTTCTGAGTGTTTTGGGAGAGCATCAGCTCACGCCGACTCAGTTTTTTGCGATGGCACGTCTGCATGAACGCGGTCAGCTGTCGCAGAACCGCTTGGGACGGCTTGCTGCGATGGATCCAGCCACGATCCAGGGCGTCATCAGACGTCTGGAGGAGCGCGACTACATCCAACGCACGCCGGACGCCAACGATCGACGGCGTATGGTGCTGAGGCTCACATCTTCGGGCATTTCACTGGTCGACCAGCTTCTCGATCACGCCGACGGTGTCAGCGAAGCGATCCTGGAGCCACTCGAGACCAGCGAACGGGACCTGTTCGTCGACCTGCTAAAGCGCCTGACCTGACGCTTCGGGCCAATCGATAAAGACGGCGAGGTCGCGAAGAAGCGACTGTTCGTCGTGCCGGGTACAGAGCTGACGTCGGTCTCGACCGCAGGCTAGACATCCGCATCGGATCAATCAGATCCGAATCGGACGTGGAGGTCCTGCGTGGTTCATTATGTTGAAACTGACGTCCGACCGGATATCGAAATCGCGCCCGCGCGTTCGGTGAAAAATGCCGTCACGGATTTGGCCGCAGGTTTCACTATCGAAACAACACCGGGTTCCGCGGCCAAGATCGACGACTACCGCGCCTATCTGCGATCCGGCGCAACGGTTGCCGTGACCTTCTTGCCCGGCAGCGACTTCGCGAACACGATCGCCACCGCCGCCCGGCTCCGCCGTGAAGGCTTCGAACCGGTTCCGCACCTCGCCGGCCGATCGATTCCGAGCAGATCGCATCTCGAAGACTGGTTGGCGCGCTTGACAGGCGAAGCCGGGGCCACGCGCGCCGTCGTCCTGGCCGGCGCCGTCGCGCAGCCGCTTGGACCTTTCGCCTCCTCCATGGATGTTCTGGAAAGCGGCTTGCTCGACCGCCACGGCTTCACCAGGATCGCCGTGGCCGGTCATCCCGAGGGCAATCCGGATATCGCGGATGAAGCCATTGCCGAAGCCCTGACCTGGAAGAACGACTTCGCCCAGCGCAGCGATGCCGACTTCGAGATCGTCACGCAGTTCGTCTTCGAAGCGGCAGCGATCATCGCCTGGGACAGAGCAATCCGCGCCGCCGGAAACGCTCTGCCGGTGCGTGTCGGCCTGCCAGGCTTGGCGACCTTGAAGACGCTGATCGGGCACGCGCGGGCCTGTGGCATCGGCCCCTCGATGCAGTACCTGCTCAAGCAAGCGCGCAACATCAGGAAGTTGATGACGGTCAGCGCGCCGGATCGGCTTGTGACCGACCTCGCCCGCTATCGCATGAGCGAACCGGAGAGCTGCATTCAGGGTGTCCACCTCTATCCGCTTGGCGGTTTGCGACGCTCCGCTGCCTGGAGTTATGCGGTCGCCGACGGTGCCTTCAGCCTAAGTCCGGACGACAGTGGCTTTGTGATCGACCGCCCAATCGACTAACTTCGCCTCGACACTTGGCAAGGAGGCGAAGTCATGCAGAGCGTCAGCTTCACCCGGATGGAAGACGGGACGGTCGAAGACTACGCATTGCTCGCTCGGGAGGAGGAGCGACTCAAGACGGCGACCTTCGCCGACAACGTTCTGAATCTGCTGAAGACCCTCGAAGGCCCCAAGCTCGGGTACAAGATCGACCGCTATCAGCACTCGTTGCAAACGGCGACTCGGGCGGAGCGCGACGGTGCGGAGGAGGAAGTGGTCGTTGCCGCCCTTCTGCACGACATCGGCGACACCCTGGCGCCCGACAATCATGCCGAGTTCGCCGCCACTCTGCTCAAGCCCTACGTAACGCAGCGCACCTGGTGGATCGTGCAGTATCACGGGATCTTCCAGGGTTACTATTTCTGGCATCATCTCGGCGGCGACCGCGATGCCCGCGAGCAGCACCGCGGCCATCCTCACTTCGAGGCCTGCGCCGACTTTTGCGCCAAGTGGGACCAGACAGCCTTCGACCCCGACTACGACACCGCCGCACTGCACCATTTCGAGCCGATGGTTCGACGCCTACTCGATCGCGAGCCCTGGAAGCTCTGGAAGGACACGGCAGCGGCGTAAGGGACGGCAGCGAAGTTCTTCATCCGGATAGCCGCTAGGCGACACGGCCTTCCATGTGTTCGGGTGCCGCAGGGAGGCCGCGTTCCTTACGCGGCGTGCGCCCGAAGAAGTCGCGATAACACTTGGAAAAGTGAGAGGCTGAGACGAAGCCGCAGGCCAGGGCCACGTCGATCACGCTCATCTCGGTCTGCAGCAGTAGCAGGCGCGCGCGGTTGAGCCGGAGTTCAAGATAGTAGCGCGCCGGCGAGCGGCCGAGGTACTTGCGGAAGAGCCGTTCGAGCTGCCGGGTCGAGAGACCGGCCGCACGCGCTAGGTCGTTCCTGGACAGCGGCTCTTCGAGGTTTTCCTCCATCGTCGCGATGATCGAGAGCAACTTCGGGTGCCGCACTCCCAATCGGGCCCGCAAGCTCATGCGCTGATGGTCGCGCTGATCGCGGATACGTTCGTGCATGAACTGATCGGCCGCCTGGGTCGCCAGTTCCTGCCCGTGCTGCAGCGCGATGGTGTTCAACATCATGTCGGCAGCAGCGGTGCCGCCGGCGCAGGTGAAGCGGTTGCGGTCGATCTCGAAGAGTTCGTCGGTGACCTCCAACTCCGGAAAGGCCTCGACGAAACCGGCAAGATTCTCCCAGTGGATCGTGCACTGATAGCCGTCGAGCAATCCTGCCTTGGCCATCACCACGGTTGCTGTGCAAATCGCACCAAGATCCGAACCCTGCCGGTCCATCCGCCGCAGCCAGGCGAAAAGACGCTTGTCTTCGATACGGCCCGGGTCGAGGCCTGCGACCAGCGCCACCACATGCAGCACGGATGCGGCCTCCAGATCGCCAGTGACCTGAAATTCCATGCCGTTCGAGGCCTGTACCGGCTGTCCATCGATCGAAAAGCAAGGCCAGCGGTAGAGCGGCTTACCAGCAACTCTATTGGCAAGGCGCAAAGGCTCAATCGCCGAAGCCAACGCAATCATGGAAAAGCGCGGCAAAAGAATGAAGCCAATGCTCTGCGGGAGCTCTCGCGGCGTGCCACCCAGCATATTCGACCGCCGTAACTGCGCCTCTGTTGACTTTTACCCAGACGGACGCACACTCGAAAAGCGTGTCCCGCTGCCTCCCCGATAGCGCGTCAATGTGACACAAAGCAGTCGATGTCGCGAAGAGAAAAGATGCGGACGGCGCTGCGCGAGAGACTGAGCTCCGGGCATCACATCAAGGAGCGACACTCCGCAGTTCTCTTGGGCTTGCGCTCGACGATCGAAGAAGAAGGGCCGGCAGATCATGCGCACCCGCTACAGCGTCTTCTCGCTCGCGCGCAATGCCTTCAGGCATCACCGGGATTGGCCGAAGGCCTGGCGTTCGCCGGAGCCCAAGACGTCCTACGACGTCGTGATCGTCGGTGGCGGCGGCCATGGCCTCGCCACGGCCTATTACCTGGCCAAGGAGCACAAGCTGACCAAGGTGGCCGTGCTGGAGCGCGGCTGGCTGGGCGGCGGCAACACCGGACGCAACACAACCATCGTGCGTTCGAACTATCTTTGGGATGAATCCGCCGCGCTGTACGAACACGCGATGAAGCTCTGGGAGGGCCTGAGCCAGGACCTCAACTACAATGTCATGTTCTCGCAGCGCGGTGTGCTGAACCTGGCACATAGCCAACACGACCTGAGAGAGGTCTCCCGCCGGGTGAACGCCAATCGGCTGAACGGCATCGATTCCGAAGTTCTGGATGCCGAGGGCGTCAAGCACTACTGCCCGGTAATCGACCTACGCGGCGGCGGACGCTACCCTGTCCTGGGCGCAAGCCTCCAGCGCCGCGGTGGCACCGCGCGGCACGATGCTGTCGCGTGGGGCTACGCCCGCGCCGCCGACGCGCTCGGCGTCGACATCATCCAGGAATGCCCTGTGGAGGGCTTCCGCATCTCCAACGGCCGGGTCCAGGGCCTGCAAACAGGCAAGGGCTATATCGAAGCCAGGAAGATCGGTCTCGTCCCGTCGGGTCACGCCAGCGTGCTGGCCGAGCGCGCCGGTTTCCGGCTACCGGTGACCTCCCTGCCGCTGCAGGCGCTGGTGAGCGAACCGGTCAAACCGGTGCTCGGCTGCGTTATCATGTCCGGCGCGGTGCACGCCTACGTCAGCCAGTCGGACAAGGGCGAGTTGGTGATCGGCGCCGGCGTCGACAAATATGTCGGCTACGGCCAACGCGGCAGCCTGCCGGTGACCGAGGAAACGTTAGGGGCAATCTGCGAACTCTTCCCGATCTTCCGGCGCATGCGGATGCTGCGGAACTGGGGTGGCATCGTCGATACCTGCCCGGACGCCAGCCCGATCATCTCGAAAACGCCGGTGGAGGGTCTCTACATCAACTGCGGCTGGGGCACCGGCGGTTTCAAGGCGACACCCGGCTCCGGCAATGTCTTCGCCCACACCATCGCCACCGATCGCCCGCACGCAATCAACGCCCCCTTCAGCCTGGAGCGATTCCGCAGCGGCTATCTGATCGACGAGCACGGCGCAGCGGCGGTCGCTCACTGATGCCGGGATCGGTCCTGCAGGCTCTCTCCATAGCGACCCGGCCCTCTTCCTACCGACACCGTGGCCAAAGGCTCCAGCCATGCTGCTGATCGACTGCCCCCACTGCGGCCCACGCGCCGAGATCGAATTCTCCTACGGCAACGAAGCGCACATCGCCCGTCCGCTGCAGCCCGAAGCTTTGGGCGACGAGGACTGGGCCGACTACCTCTTCATGAAGACCAACCGGAAGGGCGTCATGCTGGAGCGCTGGGTACACAGCCACGGCTGCCGCCGCTGGTTCAACGTGGCGCGCGATACACTGACCTACGAGATCCTGGCAGTCTATCCGATGGGCGCCAAACCGCCGAAGCTGCCCGAACGCAGCTATCTGTAACCCTTGCTCTTGGAGAAGCCCCGGCCGATGGCGCAAAGGTTCCGGCTGTCCGAAAGCGGTCTGATCGACCGCAGCGAAACGCTCCCCTTCACCTTCGAGGGACGGCGCTATGAAGGACATCCCGGCGACAGCCTTGCCTCCGCGCTGCTGGCCAACGGCGTGCACTTCGTCGCCCGCTCCTTCAAATACCATCGCCCGCGCGGCATCTTCGCGGCCGGTGCCGAAGAGCCAAATGCGCTGGTCCAGCTCGGCGAGGACGCGCGGACCGAACCGAACCTGCGCGCGACCCAGATCGAACTCTATCGAGATCTGACCGCGAACTCCCAGCACTGCTGGCCGTCGCTCGATTTCGATATCGGCGGCGTGAACGACCGGCTCGCCCGCTTCTTTCCCGCCGGCTTCTACTACAAAACCTTTATGTGGCCGGCGTCGATGTGGATGAAGTACGAGGCGGTGATCCGCCAAGCGGCCGGGCTGGGGACGGCACCGAGCGCTCCGGATCCGGACAGCTACGACAAGACGTTCGCCCATGCCGATCTCCTGGTGGTCGGCGGCGGCCCTGCCGGCCTGATGGCAGCGCTGACGGCGGCGCGCACCGGAGCCCGTGTGGTGCTGGCCGAACAGGAGCCGCTGCTCGGCGGCTGGCTGCTCAGCTCGGCGGGACTCGAGATCGAGGGGCAGCCGGCGCTGGACTGGGTGGCTGCCGCCGAGGCGGAACTGCAGACCTTTCCGGGGGTCACGCTGCTCAAGCGGACCCAGTGCTTCGGCGTCTACGACCATAACTTCTTCACCTTGAACCAACGGGTGACGGATCATCTTCCGTTGGCCCGGCGCGACCCGAGCCTACCGCGTCAGCGCCTCTGGAAACTGCGCGCCAAGCAAGCCGTCTTCGCGACCGGTGCGATCGAGCGGCCTCTCGTGTTCCGGGACAACGACAGGCCCGGCATCATGCTGGCCGGTGCGGCCCAGACCTATGTCCGACGCTACGCAGTGAAGCCCGGTGAGAGGGCGGTCGTCTTCACCAACAACGATGGCGGCTACGCCGCCGCCCTCGCCCTGCAGGAGGCCGGCACGAAGGTCGCCGCCGTGGTCGACCTGCGCGAGACGCCGGAAGGTCCGCTGACCGCCCGCGCACAAGCCGCCGGCCTCGATATCTTCGCCGGTCACGCCGTGATCGGCACCGAAGGCGGCAAGCGGATCTCCGGCTGCCGCATCGCCCCGCTGGACGAGAGCGGCAAGCGTGTCTTCGGCGGAGGAACTCCGCTGGACTGCGATCTGCTGATCTCCTCCGGCGGCTGGTCTCCAACCGTCCATCTCTTCGCCCAAGCCAAGGGCAAGCTGATCTGGGACGAGGCCCAAGCCTGCTTCGTGCCGGGCGAGGCGGCGCGTCCGGATCAGCGCGTCGTCGGGGCGGCGAACGGCGCCTTCGACCTGACAAGCGGTCTGGCGCAGGGCCAGGCGGCCGGCCAGGCGGCGGCGGCCGACGCCGGCTTCAAGGTAAAGGGACGCAAGAAGGCCGCCCTGGCGAAGATCACGGGCAGCGATGCGGCCGGCTTCCTGCCAGCCCGCTTCCTCTACCTCGTCCCCTCGGACCGCCCGCTCGGTCAAGGCGGCAAGCATTTCGTCGACCTGCAGAACGATGTCACCGCCAGCGATCTGGAGCTCGCCTTGCGGGAAGGCTACGGCTCGATCGAGCACGTCAAGCGCTATACCACGACGGGCATGGGCACCGACCAGGGCAAAACCGGCAACGTCAACGCCATCGGCGTCGTCGCCGAACGGCTCGGCAGACCGCTGCCTGACGTCGGCGTCACCACCTTCCGCCTGCCCTACACACCAGTCACCTTCGGTATCTTCGCGGGCCGAGACGTCGATGAACTGCTGGACCCGGTCCGCACCACCCCGATGCAGGCCTGGCACAAGGGCAATGGAGCCGTCTTCGAGGATGTGGGCCAATGGAAGCGCCCCTGGTACTTCCCGAAAGCGGGCGAGGACATGCAGGCCGCCGTGCAGCGCGAATGCAAGGCCGTGCGCGCCTCGCTTGGGCTGCTGGACGCCTCGACGCTGGGCAAGATCGACATTCAGGGCCCGGACGCCGCCGTCTTCCTCAACCGCATCTACAGCAACGCCTGGAGCAAGCTGGCCGTTGGCAGGTGCCGCTACGGCCTGATGCTCAAGGAAGACGGCATGGTGATGGACGACGGCGTCACCGCCCGATTGGGCGAGCGGCACTACCTGATGTCCACCACCACCGGCAACGCCGCCGCCGTTCTGGCACATCTCGAGGAGTGGCTGCAGACCGAGTGGCCGACGTTGAAGGTCTACCTCACCAGCGTCACCGAACAGTGGGCAACCCTGCAACTTGCCGGGCCCAACGCACGCAAGCTGCTGGGACGCTTCACCGACCTGGACCTCTCGCCGGAGGCCTTCGGTTTCATGGAGGTCAAGAACGCCGAGGTGATGGGGATCCCCGCACGCATCTTTCGGATCTCCTTTACCGGCGAGCTCTCCTACGAAATCAACGTGCCGGCCTCTTACGGCCACGCGGTCTGGGAGGCCTTCATGCGCGACGGCGAGACCTATGGCATCACGCCCTTCGGCACGGAAACGATGCACGTGCTGCGAGCCGAGAAGGGCTTCATCATCGTCGGCCAGGAAACCGACGGCTCGGTGACGCCGCTCGACCTCGGGCTGGAAGGTCTCTGTTCCAAAACCAAGGACTTCGTTGGCAAGCGGTCTCTGGCCCGGCCCGACATGGAGCGCTCCGATCGCAAACAACTGGTCGGCCTGGAAACAGACGACCCGGCCGAGGTTCTGCCCGAAGGGGCCCAGCTGACCGAAACCATTCCGGGCACGCCGAGACCCGTGTCCCCGGTGGCGATGGCCGGGCACGTGACCTCCAGCTACATGAGCCCCAATCTCGGCCGCTCTCTCGCTCTGGCCTTAATCAAGGGAGGCCGGGACCGACTCGGTCAGAGGCTCTACGCACCCTTGGCCGACGGCAGAACGATTGTCTGCAAGGTGGTATCGCCGGTGTTCTACGATCCCGAAGGGGAGAGGATGCGTGCCTGAAGACTATCTGCGCCTGAGCGCTCTCGCCTCCCTCGGTCTCGCCGCCCGGTCGGTCGCGGACCGCGCACCCGAGCAAGGTATCGCGCTGCGCGAGCTGCCGCTACCGGGACTCTTGAGCTTGCGTTTCAGCCCAACGGATAAAGCCGTCGCCCAGGCGGCCAGCAACACGCTAAATCTGAAACTGCCGGAGATGGGCGGAGTCAGTCTGAACGGAAGCGTCGCGCTCTACCGCCTCGGTCCCGACGAGTGGTGGATCAAGACGAACGGCCCGGCCATGGCGTTGGAAGAGAAGCTGCGGGCCGCGTTTGGCGGCGGCCACACGGCCGTGATCGAGATCGGGGAAGGCTGGACGCAGATCGAGGCCTCCGGTCCGCAGGCGCGCGCCCTGCTCGCCAAGGGCTGCCCCCTGGACTTCCACCCCCGCGCCTTCCGTGCTGGAGAGGTCCGCCAGTCGCTGCTGTCCAAGGCGGACGCCGTCTATCGGCTGGTCTCCGATGAACAAAGCGAAGCCGAACTCGTCTTTGAGATCACCGTCCGCCGCAGCTTCGCCGATTATGCTTGGCGCTGGCTTGCCGACGCGGCAGCCGAGTACGGGCTGGCGGTCCTCGACTAAAGATAGATCTCGCCGAGATCGATGCTGGTTTCAGTGCCGAGCTTGTCGAAGGTAGCGTCCAGCCAGGTCTCGGCCGTCTGGCGCCCGATGTCGCGGAGTTCCAGCAAAAAGGGAAGAGACGGCGTCAGCTTGGAGTGAACGCTGAGGTCGCGCATCTCCTCCTCCGCCTCGATGGCGTGGATCAGCATACGCTTCATGGAACGATGGGTGATCTGGCCCTTGTCGATCATGTCGGTGACGAAAGCGATCGCCCGCATCTCGCGCATCAGCGAGGAGTTGAAGGAAATCTCGTTGACCCGATTCATGATGTCGAAGGCGTCGGTCGGCAAGTCCGGGCGGTAGAGCGGGTTGATATGGAGGATCACCACATCCCGGCTCTCGCAATTGTAGATCAGGGGATAGATCGCCGGATTGCCCATGTAGCCACCGTCCCAGTAGGCTTCCCCATCGATCTCGACGGCTTGGAACAGGAAGGGCAGACAGGCCGAAGCCATCACTGCCTCGGCTGTCAGTTCGTGGGATTCGAAGACGCGAATCTTGCCGCTGCGTACGTTGGTCGCGCTGATGAAAAGCTTTAAAGGGCAGCTCTTCTGCAACCCTTCGAAGTCCACGCTCTCACGCAGCATGTCGAGCAGCGGATTGAGATTGAAGGGATTGAACTGATAGGGCGAGACGACCCGCGTCATCACCTCGAAGGCGAAGTGACCGAACGAAGGCGCACCCCAGTCGCCGAAGAGCAATTGCATCGGGCTCGGCTGGGTCGGCGCAAAACGAGCGCCGTCGCTGACCCGGCGCCACAAGTCCGATAAGGCTTGCTTGGCGCCGTCCCGGCCTCCGACGCGCAGACCATGCGCGAGGACGACGGCATTCATCGCACCGGCGGAGGTCGCGGTCAGCCCCTCGAAGGCGAGGCGCTCTTCGTCGAGCAGACGGTCGAGCACCCCCCAGGCAAAGGCACCATGGGCGCCCCCGCCCTGCAGCGCGAGGTTCACCGTCTTGATCTTGGCAGCGGACGTGGCCATGCGGAGGCTCCCCGCGCAGGCGCTACGGCCAGCGGGTCAGAGGTTGTTGCGGTAGTTCGGCGCTTCGCGGGTCACGGTCACGTCGTGCACGTGACTTTCACGCAGACCCGCGTTGGTGATCCGCAGCATGCGACAGTTGCGCTGCATTTCCTCCATACCGGGACTACCAGTATAGCCCATGGCGGCACGTAAACCGCCGACGAGCTGATGGATCACGGCGCTGATCGGCCCCTTATAGGGCACCTGCCCCTCAACGCCCTCCGGCACCATCTTAAGCGTATCGGCCACCTCTTCCTGGAAGTAGCGGTCGGCCGAGCCGCGCGCCATGGCGCCGAGCGAGCCCATGCCGCGATAGGCCTTATAGGTGCGGCCTTGGTAGAGGAAGACCTCGCCGGGACTCTCGTCCGTACCGGCGAACAGCGAGCCGATCATCACGCAGTCGGCGCCCGCGGCGATCGCCTTCGCCAGATCGCCGGAATATTTGATGCCGCCATCGGAAATCACCGGCGTGCCAGCCTTGCGCGCAACCTCCACCGTATCGAACAGCGCGGTGAGCTGCGGAACGCCGACGCCGGCCACCACGCGGGTCGTGCAGATCGAGCCCGGCCCGATCCCGACCTTGATCGCGTCGGCGCCGGCATCGATCAAGGCCTGCGCGGCATCCGCCGTGGCAATGTTGCCCGCCACCACTTGAGCCGTGTTGGAGAGCCGCTTGATTTGGCCAACGGTGTCGAGCACGCCGCGAGAATGGCCGTGCGCCGTATCGACCACGACAACGTCGACGCCGGCTGCCAGCAGAGCCTCGGCCCGTGCAATCCCGTCCTTGCCGACACCTGTCGCCGCAGCACAGCGCAGACGGCCCTGGTCGTCCTTGCAGGCCTGCGGATGCATCTGCGCCTTCTCGATGTCCTTGACCGTAATCAGCCCGACGCAGCGATAGTCCCGATCGACCACCAGCAGCTTCTCGATGCGCCATTTGTGGAGCAGGCGCTTGGCCTCCTCCCGGCTGACGCCTTCTTGCACCGTGACCAGGTTCTCCTTGGTCATGAGCTCCGACACAGGCTCGGCCGGGTTGTCGGCAAAGCGCACATCGCGGTTGGTCAGGATGCCGGCCAGCTTCTTGGTGCCGCGCTCGACGACCGGAATGCCCGAGATACCGTGGGTTTCCATCAGGGCGAGCGCGTTGCGCAGGGGTTCGTCGGGGAAGATGGTCACGGGATTGACCACCATGCCGCTCTCGAACTTCTTGACGCGACGCACTTCGTCGGCCTGGGCCGGCGCCAGCATGTTCTTGTGGATCACGCCCATCCCGCCGGCCTGCGCCATGGCGATGGCCAAGCGCCCCTCGGTGACCGTGTCCATGGCCGCGGAGATCAGCGGGATGTTCAACTCGATCGAGCGAGTCAGTCGGGTCGACGTATTGGTTTGGGCAGGAAGAACGGCGGATTCCGCAGGCTGAAGCAAAATGTCGTCGAAGGTCAGGCCCTCGCGGATTTCCATAACCAACCCCGCTGATAAAAAGAGATTGGCGGCGCACTATACACATCGCACAGGCCCTGCCAAGCCGCCGGCCGGCGGCCCGAACGCATAGCCCCTCTGCGTCGCAGCGACGAAGAGCCCGAAGCAGATCGCGATCCGCTCCAATCCCGCCATTCGAGAGGAATTCAAGCCCCGGAACGGCCTGACAAAGCACTTCGGCTCAAGCCGATCCGGCGCAAGACTGACACTGCTCAAGGAACTGGCCCGTCCGTTCGTGCGATCAAGTGAGGTCAAATGGGGGTACGGAAAACGGCATGGCAGATTCGATCGGGCAAAGGACTCGAAAGATATGAAGGCGCCAGTCACCCGAATTGTCGTCGCGGACGGCTTCCGCGCACGCTTCTTCGAAAATCACGGCATTGGTCAGGGTATCCGGCCAAGCGATCCAGCCGAGCTTTCGACGCCCCACCCGCCAAGCCATGAAATCGCCAGCGACCGGCCGGGCGCGACCCGCGACAGAACGGGCGAAGCCTTGCACGCCTACGCCCCGAAGATCGACCCGAAGGGCCAGGAAAAGCTGAAGTTCGTGGCGCAACTCGGCAAACTTCTGACCGACCAGGCCGGGCGCGGTGCCTATGACAGACTGGTGCTGGTCGCCGATCCGAAAACACTCGGCCAACTCCGCGAAGCGCTTGGCAAGGCAGCACAGGATCGGATCTATGCGGAGCTCAACAAGGATCTGACGCAATTGGTGGAACGGGAAATCGTCGATCACCTGACTGAGATCGTCGCGCTTTAGCACGCCCCTCTCGGTCAGACTGCGTCTGTCGGACTCCGTCAATCCGAGTCCGGCGCGTCCTGCGAAGCGCCGCGAAAGCCTTGAGCGACAACGTAGAGCTCGGAGGACTCGGCGCGGCTGGCCGGCGGTTTGACATGGCGCACGGTCTTGAAGTTCTGCTTCAGCAGGTCCAGGAGGTCCCGTTCGCTCCCGCCCTGAAAGACCTTCGCAACGAAAGCTCCCCCGGGCGACAGCACCTCAAGTGCGAAAGCCAGCGCCGTCTCGGCCAGGCCGACGACGCGGATATGGTCCGTTTTGGCGTGACCGGTACTCGGCGCGGCCATGTCGGAGAGCACCAGATCGGCCGGGCCGTCCAGCGCAGCCCTGATCTTCTCCGGTGCGTCCTCATCCAGGAAATCGAGCTGCAAGATCGTTGCACCCACCAGCGGCGCCATCTCCAGGTAGTCCACCGCGACCACCCGGACCTGCGGCCCCAACTGCTGAATCGCCACCTGGGTCCAGCCCCCCGGCGCAGCGCCCAGATCGACGATGCGGCGCGCGCCCTTGAGCAGCCCGACCTTTTCGTCGAGCTGCAACAGTTTGAAGGCGGCCCGGCTGCGGTAACCCCGCGCCCTGGCCTCGGCCACATAGGGATCGTTCAACTGCCGCTCCAGCCAGCGAGTCGACGACGGCCGACGGCCGCGCGCGGTGCGAACCCGCTCGCGGAGCTGGCGCGCGCCGCCCAGACTGCCGCCCGATGCGCTGCCGCGGCGCCCACCCTTGCCGCCCTTACCCTGACCTCCGGCCATGCTACGCACCACCTCCGGCCGGCGCCGTCCAGACTCCATCTTCGCACATCATCAGATAGAGCAGTCCCTCGCGCAAACCGCGATCGGCGACCGTCAAGCCATCGGTCGGACAAAGCCGCCAGAAAGCCTCGAGAATGGCGCAACCGGCCACCACCAGGTCGGCCCGATCCCTGCCGATGCAGGGGTGCGCAACCCGTGCCCGGTAGCTCATGGCGCGGACCTGCTCGCTCAGCTTCTCGACCAAGCCCAAGGGCAGAAACGCACCATCGACCTGCGACCGGTCGTACCGCGGCAGGTCCAAGTGCATCCCGGTCAAGGTCGTCACCGTACCGGAGGTGCCGATCATCTGCAGTTCCCCGAACCTGGCCCGCTCCGCCAAGCCGTGTCGTGCCACGAAGGGCGCCAAGCCGGAGCGAACTTCCGCGACCATGGCCTCATAGACCGGCCGCCCGACCTCGTGCCCGCCGAAGCGCTCCGCCAGATCGACCACGCCGAGCGGCAGAGAGTGCCAGGCCCGAAGCCGCGGCGCGGCGGCGTCACCCTCCGCCGTGTCGTTGCAGAGCCAGACGATCTCCGTCGAGCCCCCACCGATATCGATGATCGCCGCATGACGTCTGCGCCCATCGAGCAGTGGCGCACAGCCGTAACGCGCCAAGCTAGCCTCCTCCTCGGCATCGATCACATCCAGTTCCAGACC
Organism: Algihabitans albus; assembly: GCF_003572205.1. Classification (NCBI taxonomy): domain Bacteria; kingdom Pseudomonadati; phylum Pseudomonadota; class Alphaproteobacteria; order Rhodospirillales; family Rhodovibrionaceae; genus Algihabitans; species Algihabitans albus. The sequence continues at coordinate 118,922 of NZ_QXNY01000005.1, read as the reverse complement.
GCAACGGCTCCTGACCGCCTCTAGGAACTCGTCCCCGTTCTCCGCCCTGCGACAGGCTTCCGTGGCGACGGCACGCAGCCGAGTCACACCGCGTTGCCGAAGCTTGGCGACACAGACTTCCAGGGCTGCGAGCGTCCGCTGCATCGCTGCCGGCGAGATCCGCCCCGTCGTCGCCAAGCCTTCGCCGAGGCGCACGATCCGCGAGAAGGCGTCGATCACACGAAAGCCGTCCGGCGCCGGGCGCGCGATCAACAGACGACAGTTGTTGGTTCCGAGGTCGAGCGCGCCATAAGCCGCCCGGGCTGGCCGCGGGTGCAGGTGTGCCGCCTTGGTCGAGGGATGTGGAGATGCCGTCTTTCGGGGCCGCGCGTCCTGCTGCGCTTCGCCGCTCACCTTGTCCATCGACCTTCTCGCAACTCCGGCATGGCCGACAGGGCGCAACCGGCTGGCGCCTCTCGATGTCGACATATTCGTCGAAATACAACCATATCCGTCGGCATATGGATACGACAAGAGCGAGCCGCGCCCCGGGCGGCGGTCGCCGCGAAGGGCGGTCCAGGGGTTGAAATGCCGGGCCGGGATGGTCTAGATACGCCGCTCGACGCAACCGGGCCGCATTCAGCGGCGCAAGACAAGGCCGCCGTCCGGACCGGTTGGGGGATAGTTTAATGGTAGAACGACGGACTCTGACTCCGTTGGTCCTGGTTCGAGTCCAGGTCCCCCAGCCAATGTTTCGCTGAACTCCTCAAATCTCCACGGATTCACGGTCCTCCCCGGGGCAAGCCGCGTCGGCGGTGCCGCAGGCCCGGATAAAGCCGCGCCTCCAATACCCGGGCCGGACCTCTAAAAACCGATCGCAAGCCCATCCTTTCGCGGATCCGATCCGGCAGCATAGCCGCCACCTGGCAGCCGTTGGATAAGCTGGGCGCCGCCGAAGCCGAAGGCGTTGTCGGGGGATTCCAGCGAGATATCGTGCCCCATGTCGCGCAGGACCGAGAGGGTCTCCGGCGCCATCGTCGTTTCGCAGGCGACGCCATTGCCCGCAGTGACCCGCCAGCGCGGAGCGTCGACGGCGCTTTGCACGTCCTGTTCCCAGAGCTGTGTCCGTAACGTCATCTGCAGATGGCCCTGGGCCTGCATTGGACCGCCCATCACGCCAAAACTCATCAGCGGCGCACCCTCGCGCATCAAAAAACCGGGAATGATGCTGTGGAAAGGCCGCTTCTTCGGGCCGACCTGGTTGGGGTGGCCTTCCTCCAAGGTAAAGCCCGCACCGCGATTCTGAAGGTGGATGCCCGTGCCCGGCACCACCACGCCCGATCCGAACCCCGCGTAGTTCGACTGGATGAAGGACACCATCATGCCGCTCGCGTCGGCGGCGGTCAGATAGACCGTACCGCCCTGCTTCGGCGCCCCGGCACCGAAGTCCGTGGCCTTCACCGATGAAATTTCGGCGGCCCGCCGGGCCAGATAATCTGGGTTCAACAAGGCCTCGGTCGGGATATCGCACATGTACGCGGGGTCGGCGACGTACGCATCGGTGTCGCGGAAGGCAAGCTTCATCGCCTCCCACTGGTAGTGAAAGGCCATTGCGCTATCCGGTCCATGATCGCGCACCGGCGTATGATCCAGGATGCCCAGTGCCATCAACGCGGCGATACCCTGTCCGTTCGGCGGGATCTCGTGGAGGTCGATGCCGTCGAAGCGCTGATGGATCGTCCCGCACCAATCCGACTGGTGGTTCGCCATGTCGTCCAGGGTCAAGGCGGCACCGTGTTCGGCGGCGAAGGCGGCGATCCTTTCAGCCAGACTGCCGTCATAGAAGGCGCGGCCATGACTTTCGGCGATCTGACGCAGCGTATTCGCCATCGCTGGATTGCGAAAGCGCTCGCCGGCGCGCGGCGGCTTGCCGCCGGGCAGAAAGGTCTCGCCATAGCCCGGCTGATCCCTCAGGGTTTCGGCGTCCCGGCGCCAGCGTTCGGCGATGATCGGCGAGACGATGAACCCCTTCTCCGCATAGCCGACCGCCGGCCCAAACAGCTTCGTGAACTCAAGTCTGCCGAAGGTCTTGGATAGCGTCGCCCAGGCGCTAACCGCCCCTGGCACCGTCACGCTTTCCCAGCCGTGAAACGGCATGCTCTCGGCCCCCGCGAAACGCTCGGGGCTCCAGCCCGCGGGCGATCGGCCCGAAGCGTTCAGCCCATGCAGTTGAGTGCCGTCCCAGAGAATGCAGAAGGCGTCAGAACCAAGGCCATTGCCCGTTGGCTCCACCACTGTCAGCGCGATGGCGGCCGCCAGTGCGGCATCCACTGCGTTGCCGCCGCGAGCCAGCATCGACAAACCCGCTTGGGCCGCCAAAGGCTGCGAGGTCGCCACCAGATTATCGGCCAGAACCGGCGAGCGGCGTGACGGATAGAGTGGTTCATGACGCAGATTCATTGCTTCGCAGTCTCCCGATTTCTTGTTGATTTCCGGTGTTTCCAGATCACCCAGGCGACGGAGAGCGCCGCGGCGCTCAGAAAGATCAGGCTGACGGGCCGGGTCAGGAACAACGTCCAATCCGCATCGGTCATCAGCGCGCGGCGCATGTTGGTTTCGGCGATCGGCCCCAGGATCACGCCCAGCACAAGAGGAGCGAGCGGGTAGTCCAGCGTGCGCAGGACGTAGCCGAACAGCCCGACGATGCCGAGCAGGTAGAGGTCGCTGACTCGGTTGTTCAGCGCGAAGGAGCCCACGACACAACAGACGATCACCGCCGGCACGATCAGCCATTTGGGGATTTCCGTAACCCGCAGGAAAGCGCGCATCGACAGCAGGCAGACCAACAGCATCATGAAGCTGGAGACCACCATCGCCACGAACATTCCATAGACCAGGTCGGCGTTGTCGAGGATCAGCCGGGGCCCCACCGAGATCCCGTGCACCATGAGCGAGGCCATCAGAATCGCGTCGACCGCCGAGCCTGGAATACCCAGCGAGATCATTGGGATCAGACCGCCGCCGGCGGTGGCGGAATTCCCCGCCTCCGACGCAACCACGCCCTCGGGCGTGCCGGTGCCGAATTTCTCGGGCGTTTTCGAGCCGCGTTTGGCTTGGTCGTAAGCAATCAGATTGGCGATCGAACCGCCGGCCCCCGGCAACGCGCCGACCAGAACCCCCACGATGGACGAACGGATCAGATTCACCGGCCGCATCACCACCTCGCGCATCACCGCCCAGGTGCGGAACTCGATGTCCTTGGTCGAGAGCGCGGTACCTGACCGGACCGAGCGTGCGTCCTCGACTTCTGAGAGGAGTTGCGAGATCGCGAAGATTCCGATCAGCACGATCAGAAACGACAGGCCCGGCGCCAGCATCTCGATCCCGAAATCGAAGCGCGGGCGCCCCATGATCGGATCCGGCCCAACGGTCGAGATGGCCAAGCCGATCGCTCCGGCGATCAGCCCGCGCAGGATCGACCGACCCACCAGACTGGCGACGATGGTCAGCGCGAAAACGATGAGAGAGAAGTATTCCCAAGGTCCCAGCCGGACCGCGAAGACCGCGAGCGGCGGCGCGGCCACGATCAGGACGGCGGTGGACAGGACCGTCCCGAAGAAGGACGCCCAGATCCCGAGAGACAGCGCCCGGCCCGGCTCGCCCGCGCGCGCCATGGGAAAGGCGTCGAAGGTCGTGGCGACCGCCGAGGGCGTGCCGGGGATGCCCAAGAGCGCCGCCGAGATCAGACCGCCGGTATAGCCCCCTACATAGACCGCCAGCATCACCGCGATGCCCTGCAAGGGATCCATCGCGAAGGTCAGCGGCAAGGTCAGCACGATGGCCATCGTCACGGTAAAGCCGGGGATCGCGGCGGCGATGATTCCGGCAATGGACCCGATCAGCATGTAGATCAACGTGTCGGGCGAGAAGACTTGGCCGGCACCGGACAGAAAGGCATCCATCATCGGTCAAGCTCCGCGTGGCAGAAATACGTTGAACAGCTCGGCGAAAAGCGCATTCAGCCCGAACGAGAAGACCGTGGCGATGCCCAGCGCCAGCAGCAGCGATTTCCAGGTGCGCGGAGCCAAAGCCAGCTGCGCGACCATCAGGAACGCGAAGGTCGCGATGGAGAACCCGAACTGCGGGATCGCCAGAAGATAGGCACTGAAACAGATCGCCATGACCAAGACGAGGTGGCGACTGCGCAGCCAGTGTGCCGCCGCGGCTGCAAAACCCGCGGCGCCGGTCATGCTCAACTTGCGCAAAGCTCCGACGATCGCGAGAGCCGACAGCACACACAGCAGTCCGAAGACGAGTTGCGGGAAGGCTCCGGCCCCCAGAACTTCCCATCGGCTGGTGGGCAGACCGCGCGCGTCGATGAACAGAAACGCGGACACCCCCAGTACGACGCAGTAGGAGATGAGGCGGGCGACACCGCCCGCCTCGTTCCCTTCGGGTTTCGTCCCTGCCATCGGCGCGCCTAGGGGGCAAGCCGAGTCGATAGGCGCTGCACCGTCTCGGTCAGATCGGTGAGATAGTCGGCATAGTCGGCCTGGCCGCGGAAACCGACCTCGCTGCCGACGTTGTTCATCTGCTCGATGAAGGATTGATCCGACGCCAGTTGCCGGAGGGCCGTCTCCAAGGCGTCGCGGGCTTCCTCCGGACTGCCCTTGGGCATCACGATGCCGCGGGTGATCATCAGCTCCAGATCGCCGCCCAACTCCTTGAAGGTCGGCACGTCCGGCGTTTGCTCCATGCGCTCGGGGTGACCGGTGGCCAGGAAGATCAGATCGCCGTTGTCGACGAATTGCTTGGAGGAGGCGATATCGCCGATCGCGGCGTCCAGATTGCCGCCAACCAGGGCGCGGATGCGTTCGCCCGTGCCTTCGTAGCCAACGTAGGAGAACTCGATCCCGAAGGCCTCTTCGATCATTGCGGCATGGAGATGCGGCACGCCGCCCAGCGTGACACCCATCGTAACGTCACCGGGATTCGCTTGGGCGTAAGCCACGAACTCCTCGAACGTCTCGTAGGGGCGGTCGGCATTGACGACCAAGAACTGAGGCGAGACGGTCATGAGGCCGATCGGGTCGAAATCGTCCCAGTTGAGCTCCGTCAGGCCAGTCTCATTGGCCACGAGAAGCCCTTCATGCACCTGACTGACCGTGTAACCGTCCGCCGTGCGCCTCGAGGCCTCGGCCAGGCCGACGGTGCCGCTGACGCCGGGCATGTTGATGACCGGCATGGCCTGCCCGAGGTAGGGCTCGATGTTGTTCGCAACGATCCGCATCAGCGTGTCGCTGCCGCCGCCCGGTCCCCAGGGCACGATGAACTCAACGGGTTTTTCGGGATAGTCCGCCTGCGCGGCGACGGGTGCCATCACGGCGCCAAGCGTCCCCGCTACGGCAATCACGGCGCGTAGCATTTTCATAGCCTCGGCTCCTGTTCAGTATTTTTGGATTCTCGTTATAAACCCTACTCTAACGTGCATTATTTCTTATCAAAGCGATAACTTCTTGTTTATTTAATTAGAAAAACTTAATCTATGTCCATGGACACACGGCAACTGCAAACCCTCTTGGCCATCGCGGAACAGGGTAACTTCGCGGCAGCCGCACGTAAGGTGAATCTGACTCCTTCGGCCGTCAGCCAACAGATCGCTGCGCTGGAAAAGGAGATCGGGTTTCCGATGTTCGACCGCTCCCGGCGCCCGCCAGCACTCAATGCCAAGGGCGTGCAGCTTCTGCAGGCCGCGCGCACGATCCTCCAGATCGTCGACGACACCCGCACCGACATTTCGGGCGCCAGCGTGACGGGGACGCTCAACATCGGTTCGCTGCGCACCTGCACCGTCGGCCTACTGCCTCGGGCCATCGCCGATCTGCGCGAGACCTATCCCCACCTGACCTTTCGGTTGACGGTGGGCTTTTCACAAGCGCTGATGAGCGACGTGGTCTCCGGCCGGCTGGACGTGGCACTGGTCGCGGAACATGTCGGCGTGCCGCCCAGTCTGAAATGGACCCCGTTCCTGAGCGAACCGCTGGTCATCGTCGGACCGGCGGCGGCCCGGCGGCAAAGTGCGCAGGACAGGCTGACCGGCTGGCCCTACATTCGCTACAGGACCAACGTGCCCCTCGCCAATCAGATCGATACCGAGATCTCGCGTCTTGGCCTTTCGCCGCGAGACGTTGTCGTCGTCGACACGATGCCAGCGGCGATCGAATGCGTGAAAGCGGGTTTGGGTGTGTCGGTCGTACCCTTGATCTCACTGCGCGACGAGAACGCCGCGACCCTGGCCTGGGTGCCGTTCGGCGACCCGCCCACGTCCCGGCAAATCGGCACTGTGCAACGCATGAACTCCGCGCGGTCCGCGGTGATAGAGACCTTTCACGACGCCCTCACCCGCCAAGCCCAGAGTCTGCAAGCAGAGCTCTCGGCGGCTCAGTGAAGCGGCCGCACGGCTTGGCGAGACCCGTCTCAGATTCCTTGCCAGGCTGCTGCCGGCGGATTCGTACGCAACCGGGTCGCTTCCTGGGCCTGCACCCCGGTTACCGCCATCATCGCGTAGATATCGTTGGCGTCGCAGCCGCGCGACAAGTCATTGGCCGGTCGCGCCAATCCCTGCAGGATAGGCCCGATGGCGATCGCGCCGCCGATGCGCTGGGCGATCTTGTAGCCGATGTTGCCGGCATCGAGATTGGGGAAGACGAAGACGTTCGCGCGACCGCGCGTTTGCGAAGCCGGCGCCTTGGCCCTGTTGACCACCGGCACGAAGGCCGCGTCGAACTGCAGCTCTCCGTCGATGGATAGTCCCGGTTCGAGCGCGCGCACTTTCGCCGTCGCCTGCACCACCTTCTCGATCCTTGCATGTTCGGCACTTCCCAGTGTCGAGAAAGACAGCATGGCAACGCGTGGCTCCTCCCCCGTCAGCAGGCTGCAGGAGCGCGCGGAGGCAAGCGCGATTTGGGCCAGTTCATCCGCATCGGGATCGACCACGAGCCCGCAATCGGCGAAGAGGATGGCCCCCTTCTTCGTGTGCTCCGCCGCGCAAAGCAGCATCAGAAAGAAGCTCGAAACAAGCGAGCTGTCCGCCGCCTGCCCAATGACTCGCAGCGCCGTCCGCACGGTATGCGCGGTGGTAGCCACCGCTCCGCCGATCATGCCGTCTGCCGACCCCTCGCGCACCATCATGGCGGCGAAACCCATCGGGTCGGTTATCGCCGCCACCGCGTCGGCTTCGCTCGCCCCCTTCGCCCGCCGCAGCTCGAGATAACGCTCGACGAAGCCGGCATGAAGCCCCGATGCCGAGGGATCCTCGAGCCGGAAGCGCTCGGTCGCGGCACCGAGACTCCGCAGTCCGGCCTCGATCTCGGTCCGATCGCCGAGAAGTATCGGTATCGCCAGGCCCTCGCGCTCCGCTCTCACGGCCGCCTCCAGCACACGCGGATCCGTTCCTTCGGCAAGCACGATGTGGCGCGGCATCGCCTTGGCCTTGTCGATCAGACGCTCGAGCGGTTTCATGCCGTCCTCCCTAGCCGACGAGGTGCAGCCCACCGGCCACAAAAAGTGCGATGAAGAACGTCTCGGCGACGATCAGGACGATGGCGGCAGCGCCGACATCCTTGATGCTCCTCAAGGACGTCTTCATGCCAACCGCCGCAATTCCGAAGAGCAGCGCCCAGCGGGATAGATCGACGAGGAGCGCAGCGAGCGCCTCCGGAACCAGACTCAAGGAGTTGAGGCCTGCCAGGACGACGAAACCGACGACGAAGCCGGGCACCAATGGGGGTTTCTTTCCCGTCGGCTCGGTCGCGAGACTGCGCAGCGAGAGCGAGAGAAGCAGGACGAGAGGGGCCAGCAGCGTCACGCGCATCAGCTTGACGAGGGTCGCGGTTTCGCCCGCCGTCTCGGAGATCGAGAAACCGGCGCCCACGACCTGAGCCACGTCGTGGATCGTTGCGCCGATGAAGATGCCGGCCGCGCGGTCATCCATCGCAAAAGCCGCGGTCAGGAGCGGATAGACGATCATGGCGACGGTGGACAAAGCGGTGACGCCGATGATCGTGAAAATCAGGTTGCGTTCGGACAGGTGGTTGCGCGGCAAGACCGCGGCGATCGCCATCGCGGCGGAGGCGCCGCAGATGGCCACCGACCCGCCCGTCAGAAGGGCCAAACGCCAACCGCGGCCGAGCAGCCTGGCGGCGAGGAGGCCGAAAAGAATCGTCGCCGCGACGGCCGAAACGATCAACGCGATCGTGTCCGCCCCAAGATCCATCACCAGTTCGGCGCTGATCCGGGCCCCCAGCAGCGCGACGCCGAAGCGCAGCACGCTTCTGGAGGTGAAGGCGACACCGGCCGCCGAAGGCCCTTCCTCCGCCAGGAAATGGAAGGCGATCCCGAGGAGGAGTGCCATCAGCATCGCCGGCGCGCCGTAATGATCCGACAGGAACTGCGCGGCGAACGCGACCGTTGCGCAAACCAAGAACCCCGGCGCGAGCCCCACCAGCGGCGCGACGAAGCGCTGCCGCGCCGACGGTCGGTCTGAAGATTGATCGGTCATCGAGGCGTCCCGGCGCGTGGAACGCCCAAAGGGCGGTCGGCGCCGGTCCCGTCCCGGAACAGCCGGACGTTCACACCGGCATCTGTTCGCACATGTCCGCCGGATCGATGCCCGCGACCGGCACGGGCTTCTTCATCGCATCGCGACGGAAGGGCTCGCCCAGCTCCTGGTTCAGGATCACCTCGACGAAGGTCGACTCGCCCTGCGCCTGATCCTCGACCGCCTGGCGCAATGCTGCCGTCAGTTCCTCCTGGGTGCGCACGCTGACGCCCTTCAGCTGGCAGCCCTCGGCGACCTTTGCGAAGGAGAAACGAGGATTCAGCTCGGTACCGACGAAGTTGTTGTCGTACCAGAGCGTCGTGTTGCGCTTCTCCGCGCCCCATTGGTAGTTCCTGAAGATGACCATGGTGATCGCCGGCCATTCCTCGCGGCCGATCGAGGTCATTTCGTTCATGGAGATCCCGAAGGCGCCGTCGCCGGCAAATCCGATCACCGGAACATCGGGACAACCGATCTTGGCCCCGATGATCGCCGGGAATCCGTAGCCGCAAGGCCCGAACATCCCCGGTGCCAGATAGCGCCGACCGTGCTCGAAGGTTGGGTAGGCGTTGCCGATCGCGCAGTTGTTGCCAATGTCGGTGGAGATGATGACATCCTGCGGCAAGGCCGCCTGGATCGCCCGCCAGGCCTGACGCGGCGACATACGATCGGCGTCGCGCTCCCGCGCCTCCTGGTTCCAAACCGTACCCGGATCGTCGTCCTCGTGATCGAGCGAGGAGAGCATCTGCAACCAGGCGGATTTTGTCTGGTGGATCTTCGCCTTGCGCTCGGCGCGGCCGGCGTCGCCGGCGTTCGGTGCCAGCTGCGCGAGAATCTGCTGCGCGACCTGCTTGGCGTCACCACCGATGCCCACCGTGACCTTCTTGGTCAAGCCGATGCGGTCGGTGTTGATATCGACCTGGATGATCTTCGCCTGCTTCGGCCAGTAGTCGATGCCATAGCCCGGCAGCGTCGAGAAAGGATTGAGCCGCGTACCGAGAGCCAGAACGACGTCTGCCTCGGCGATCAGTTCCATGGCCGCCTTCGAGCCGTTGTAGCCGAGCGGACCGACGGCGAGCGGGTGGCTGCCCGGGAAGGCGTCGTTATGCTGGTAACCGCAGCAGACCGGTGCATCGAGCCGTTCGGCCAGGGCCTGCGAGTCCGCGATAGCGTTCCCGACCACGACACCGGCTCCGTTCAGGATCACCGGGAAGCGGGCTTCCGACAGCAGCTTGGCCGCCTCTGCGATGGCCTGGGCACCACCGGAGGGCCGCTCGAGACGGACGATCTGCGGCATGTCGATGTCGACCTGCTGGGTCCAGAAGTCGCGCGGTATGTTGATCTGCGCAGGCGCGCAGCCGCGCCAGGCCTTCTCGATGACCCGGTTGAGCACCTCGGCCATACGCGAGGGATCGCGCACCTCCTCCTGATAGCAGACCATGTCCTGGAACAGAGCCATCTGATCGACTTCCTGGAAACCGCCTTGCCCGATGGTCTTGTTCGCGGCCTGCGGCGAGACCAGCAACATCGGTGTGTGGTTCCAGTAAGCGGTCTTGATCGCCGTCACGAAGCCGGTGACGCCCGGACCGTTCTGCGCGATCGCCATAGCCATCTTCCCGGTCGTCCGGGTGTAGCCGTCGGCGATCAGCGCCGCATTGGACTCATGCGCGCAGTCCCAGAAGGTCACGCCGGCCCTCGGAAAGAGGTCCGACACCGGCATCATCGCCGAGCCGATGATGCCAAAGGCATGGCGAATGCCGTGCATCTGCAGGACCTTCACAAAGGCTTCTTCCGTCGTCATTTTCATCGCTTCATCTCCCTTGATTTCCTTTTGCGACCCTGACGTCACTCTGCGGCCGCAGGCGGCAGAGTTCTGCCAACCGCCGCCCCGGCCCGCCGGTCTTCGCGAATCATGGCGCTGGCCTTCTCGCCGATCATGATTGCCGGTGCGTTGGTGTTGCCGGAGACGATCTCCGGCATGATCGAACAGTCGGCGACGCGCAGGCCCTCGATGCCGCGCACCCTCAGCCGTGCATCCACGACGGCCGAACCGTCGAACCCCATTCTGCAGGTACCCGTCGGGTGATAGATCGTCGTCGCCGTGCCGCGCACCCAGTCGAGCAGATCGTCGTCGCTGACAACCCCGACCCCTGGCCGGAACTCCTCCGAGATCTTGCTGGTCAGCGGAGCGCAGCCGGCAATCTCGCGGGCGATGCGGACGCCCTTAACGATGGTGTCGCAGTCGAGCTGGGTGGAGAGATAATTCGGGTGGATCGCCGGATGGTCGGCGGCGTCCGCGCTCTTCAGCCGAATCTCGCCACGGCTTTCGGGTCGCAGCTGACAGACCGACGCGGTGAAGGCGGAAAAGGGGTGCACCCCCTCGCCCGGGCTGTCGGCCGACCAAGGCTGAATATGAAACTGTATGTCGGGTGTCGCGACCTCGGGCCGCGTCTTCAGGAACGCCGTCGCCAGACTTGCCGCCATGGTCATCGGACCGGCGCGAAAGGCGAGGTACTTGAGCGCGATGCGGGCCTGGTTGAAAAGGCTGCGCACCTCGTCGTTCAGGGTCGGCTCGTTGCACTTGTAAACGAGCCGCGCCTGCAGATGATCCTGCAGGTTCTTGCCGACGCCCGGTAGGTCGAGGAGCGGTGCAATGCCGTGGGACGCGATCACGTCGCCCTCGCCGATCCCAGACAGCATCAGGATCTGCGGCGAGCCGATCGCACCCGACGAGAGCACGATCTCGCCTTGCGCCCGGACGCGCTGCTCGCGACCGAAGCGGTCGCGATAGACCACCCCTGTCGCCCGCCGGCCCTCGAAGTCCAGGCGAAGAACCTGAGCATTGGTGACGATGGTGAGATTGGGCCGCTTGCGCACCGGATGCAGGTAGGCGACGGCTGCACTGCAGCGTCGCCCATTGCGGGCCGTGAGCTGGAAGTAGCCCACACCCTCCTGGCTGGCGCCGTTGTAGTCTGGATTGAAGGGATAGCCGGCCGCCTGAGCCGAGGCCACCCAGGCATCGCAGATCGGACGCTGCAGGCGCATGTTGGAGACATGCAGCGGGCCCCCGATGCCATGGTAATCGTCGGCGCCGCGCTCCTGATCCTCGGCCTTCTTGAAGAAGGGGAGGACGTCGTCCGCCGCCCAGCCGACATTGCCCATCTGGCGCCAGCGGTCGTAGTCCTCGTGCTGACCGCGCACGTACAGCAGTCCGTTGAGCGACGAGGAGCCGCCGAGAACCTTGCCGCGCGGCCAGTCGAGAGAGCGCCCGGCGAGTCCGGGATCCGGCTCCGTCCGGTAACACCAGTCGACGCTCGGATTGTGCATCACCTTGAAGTAGCCGACGGGGATGTGGATCCAGGGGTTCCAGTCGCGCCCTCCAGCTTCTAGCAGGACGACCCGGACATCCGGATCGGCGCTCAAACGGTTCGCGAGGACGCAGCCGGCGGATCCGGCGCCCACGACGACGTAGTCAGCCTGCAGGCCGCTCATCGATCGGTCCGTCGGCTCAGCTGCGCCTTCTGTGCAGCTTCCGTCATCGCAACGCCTTCCTCTCGCCAAATTACCGTCTTGTGAGGTTGAACTTATTCTGCAATTATTGAGACTGCAAGTCTCATTTTGCAGGGAGGAAAAAATGAACGTTTCAAAAAATCTGCGTGGCCTTTCCCGTCGTGACCTCTTCAAGTTGACGGCACAATTCGGCATCACCTCGACGCTGATGGCGGCCGGCAGCTTAGGTGGCGCAGTCACGCTCGCTTCGCTCGCCCGGGCAGCGGAATCAACCTACGAGAAGCGTTTCGCCAAGGAGCCCAAGCATCAGCTCAAATTCGGAGCGTCCGGCTTCAACGCCCGCAATCTTCTGATCGAGCGGGCCGGTTGCCTGGAGTTCGCGCGCGACCTGGAGGAGCGGACCGAAGGCGAGATCCGCGTCGAATTCATCGGCGACAATCAGATCTGCGGTCAGCTCAACTGCGTGGAGAAGACGCAGCTGGGAATCACCGAGATCTTCGCCGCCTCGACCCAGAATTCCGCCGGAGCGGCGCCCTACTACAACGTGCTGGATTACGCCTACATGTTCCCCAGCCGGGCGTCGCAGTACTATTTCCTCTACCATCCCGAGAGCCAGCGTATCCTGCGCGACCCGCTGGAGAAGCGCCACGGCATCAAGTTCCTCTTTTCCCACTGCGAGCTGCGCGGCATCCAGCTCGGCCAGAACTTCGCCGACAAGCCGCTGGTCACCAAGCTGGAGGATCTGTTCGGCACCAAGAATCGCGTGACCGGGACGCAACTCGGCCGCATCGCGATGCAACAGCTCAACCTCAATCCGGTGCCGGTCGCTTGGGAAGAAACGCTCGACGGCCTGAAGCAGGGCCTTATCGACGGCGCGGAAACCTGGGCTTCGGCGGTGGCTTACGCCAACATGTCGCCGGTCGTCGCACAGTCGGTCGACTTGAGGTTCTTCTGCGGCACGGAGCACACCGCCATGTCGTCGAAGATCTTCGACGCGATGGAACCCCACCTGCAGGATGCCATCATGGAATCTGCCTATCTCGCGCAGGTCCATGTGCAGGCCGCCAACGAGGCGGCGCTGGTCAAGACCGTCGGCTTCTCGGACCCGCAGCTCCCCGACACGATTTTCGTCGATCACAACGTGCGGCCGGCCTTCCTCGCCGAGGACCAGATCAAGATGGCCGAGGAAATGTGCGCACCGGAACACAATCCGGAGCCGTGGGCCCAGTGGCGCGAGCGACTGGACGAATGGTCGGGCGGCATCGACACCTACCAGGAAATTCATCGGGTCGCCCGGGAGATTCCGGTCGACATGAAGCCGGAGAATGTCGAACCCCGGCGCTGGTGGCGCACGGCCTGATCCAGCCCACAGACGGAAAAGGCTGTCGGGCACCGGCAGCCCGCTCCGGGCGGACCGGGACGATGACGGCTGTGTCCCAACGGTCCAATCCAGGCAACACGACAGACCGGGGACCGGGACGGTCCAATAGGATCGTTCCGTCCCCGCAGCCGTCGCAATAAACGGTGGAAGAATCCGCCGGTCCGTTCGGGAGGAACTCTTCATGCTGCCTTTAATCGAGGATGCCGCGCGGCTGGTCTCAGCGCTCGGCTCGAACGACGCCTGGACGATCAGCAACGCCATGCGCGGTGCAGGCGCCTGGCTTTTCGGCGCGGTTCTGACGGCGGTCGGCGGCGGAGCGCTCGCCCTGATCTACCATCTATCGCCCCTCGTCGACCGCTACTTCGAACGCACTTTGATGGTGTCGTGCTACCTTCTGATGGCCGGCATCATCTTCGTAGAGGTCTTCCGGCGCTTCGTCCTCAACGAGCAGGCCCCCTGGTCGACGACGCTGCCGCCGTTCCTCTTCCTCATCCTGACCTGGTTCGGCTGCGCCTATAACGTGCGGCTGCGCACGCATCTGGCCTTTTCCGAGCTTCGCATGGCGCTGCCGCGTCTCGGGCAGTTCGCGTGCCTCTGCCTCGATCACCTTCTCTGGCTCGTCTTCTGCTGGATCGTCGTGGTCACCTCGCTGCGCGTCGTGGCCAACTCCGCCTCGAACTTCCAGATCCTGCTCGGCACGGACAACATCATGCAGTGGTGGCTGCTGACGAGCGTGCCCTTGAGCTTCATCGCGATGGCCGCGCGGACCTTCGAGAACGCGGCCGAAGACATCACCAATCTGAGGCGCGGCAGAAATCTGATCAGCCCCCAGGCGATCGGCGCGGACTGAGAGCTATCATGGACGGAAACTGGATCACGCTCATCTCGATCGGCGCCACCCTGCTCTTCCTGCTCGGGGTACCGGTCTTCCTCGTCATCGGCTACTGGGTCATCGGCGCCAGCCTGGTGCTGGGGATGACGCTCGACAACATCGGCGCGGCGCTGGGCGATGTCTTCACCGACGGTTTCGCCCTGCTCGCCATGCCGCTCTTCATCCTCACCGGCGATCTGATCAACCGCTCCGGCATTGCCCGACGCCTGTCGGACTTCGCCTACGCCTGCCTAGGCTGGATCCGCGGCGGGCTCGGCATGGCGAGCCTCGGCGCCTGCGGGCTGTTCGCGGCGATCTCGGGATCGAACTCGGCGACGACGGCGACGATCGGCTCGATGCTTCATCCGGAGATGGTCAAGGGTGGCTACGATCCGCGCTTTTCCGCCGCCACCGCGGCCGCGGGCGGGACCGTGGGTATCATCATCCCGCCCTCGATCATCTTCATCGTCTACGGCTTCCTGCTGAATCTGCCGATCTCCGACCTCTTCGTCGCCGGCATCCTGCCAGGCGCGCTCATGGTGATCGCAATGCAGTTCGTCTGCTGGGTGGTCTGCAAACGGAACGGCTGGGGGTATTTGATACCGCTTCAGTTCGCCCGAATCGCCAAGACCGGGCTCGGTGCCTGGCTTGGGTTCTTCGCGATCGGCCTGGTGCTTTGGGGCATTTACACAGGTAAGTTCTCGCCGACGGAAGCAGCCGGCGTGACCGTCGGCTTCTGCGTTATCGTCGGCCTTCTCAGCCTCCCACTGCATCGCCTGATCGGCACCAAGGGAGAGGAACGCCCGGTCACCGATCGAGGCTATGCCGAAATGCTGGTCGTCCAGGGCTTTCGCGTCACCGAGCTTCCGTCGATCACGATGCGCTCGGCCCAGATCACCGGCATCCTCGCGCCCCTGATCGCCGTATCCGTGGTCATGCAGCAGATCCTCTCCCTTCTCGGCGCGCAGGAGGTAATCGGCGATTTCGTCACGGGCATGGGTGGCTACTACGCGGTCCTCTTCACGGCCATGGTCATCATCTTCATCTCGGGCATGGTGCTCGAAAGCCTGCCGGTAACGATCATCCTCGCGCCGATTCTGGCCCCCATCGCTCATTCGATCGGCGTAGAGCCCGTGCAGTTCGCCGTGATCTTTCTGGTCGGCGCTTCAATCGGCTTCATCACGCCGCCTTACGGCCTCAACCTCTATGTCGCAAGCAGCGTGACGGGTGTTCCCTACTTCCGGCTAATTCGTTATACGGTCGCCTACATAGCCGCACTGCTGACGGTTTGGCTGGTCGTCGCACTCGTCCCGGATCTATCGACGGCGCTGCTGCCGTCGCGATAGCGCGGCACTGCGACAGGAGTGACGGTTGGGGGATGGGCGGCAGGGACGAACAGAGCGATACGATTCCAACCAATCTGCGTCTCCTTCTGGTTCTCGAGGAGGTGGCACGGCTCGGGGTTCCTGCAACGCCGACGGAGATCAATCAGAAACTCGGCCTGCCCAAGCCGACGATTCATCGCTTGTTCTCGACGCTTGAGCAGGCCGGGTTCCTGCAACGCGAGATCGACGGTCGGGCCTACACGCCGGGACGCCGGATGCGCACGCTCTCGCTGGGCGTCCTCTCGTCGCTGAGAGTACGCACGGCGCGCCTGGCCGTGCTGAGCGCTCTTGCGGAGGACATCGGCGAGACCTGCAACATCGCGCTTCCCGACCGCGACGCAATGCTTTACCTCGACCGTATCGAGACCAAATGGCCGCTGCGGATTCAACTGCCGATCGGCACGCAGGTCCCTTTCTACTGCACGGCGAGCGGCAAGATCTACCTGAGCAGTCTCGCCGACTCGCATCTCAAGCGCTATGCGCGCGCAGCCGCGCTGACCCCACACACCGAACGCACGCTAACGGAACCGGAGAAACTTCTGGAAGAGATCAAGCGTACCCGCTCCCGCGGTTTCGCTCAGGACGACGAGGAATTCATGGTTGGCATGATCGCGATTGCCGTCCCGATCCTTGACCCCAACGGACGTTTCCTGTCGTCGCTCTCCTTTCACGCTCCGACGCAGCGCATGACCCTGGAGCGCGCGACGACGCATCTGGAGCGCCTCAGGCGAGCCGCCAAGGAGCTCTCCAAACTGGTTGCAGACGATTGAATTCGCCTTTTGGGCACATCAGGACATCGCTCGTTCCAGAATCGGCCCCTGCGTTGTCTCCGACCTGCCCCCCTTTTCTTCATCCGTGAGCAAGACAAGGTTTCGGCGTGGTGCCGGGGGCAGCATCACCTAGGTCTGACTTGTAAAGATGTCAGACCGCAAAATTGACAGGTCATCGCCAGCTTGCGCACTCTTGGGGTATGAACAGGGTGAAAGACAGACCGTGCCGATAACCCGCCGTTCCGACGCACCGGTATTGGAGGTCAGTGCCCCGGTGCGGCAGTCCAAGCTGGCCGACCAGCTCTACGAGCAGATCCTCGAGCGGATCGTCTCCGACCAACTGAAAGAAGACGACCGTCTGCCCTCGGAGGCCGAGCTGTCGCGTATGTTCGGCGTCTCGCGTCCGGTCGTGCGCGAGGCGCTGAGCCGCCTGCGCGCCGACGGTCTAGTGATCTCGCGCCAAGGATCCGGCAGCTACGTCAGCCGCCGGCCGCCGCGCGACTTCATGCGCCTGGCACCGATCGGCAGCGTCGCCGACCTGCTGCGCTGCTACGAGGTGCGCATCGCGTTGGAGAGCGAGTGCGCCGGGCTCGCCGCTCAGCGGCGCACGCCCAAGCAGCTTGAAACGGTCCGCCAAGCTCTCAAGGACCTCGAACAGGCCATTGACAGCGGAGCCGTCGGCATGGAAGCGGACGTGCGTTTCCACGCCGCAATCGCCGAAGCCTGCGGCAACATCTGGTTCGAAACTCTGACGCACAGCTTTGGCCGGCATATCGAGAACGCCATCATGCTGGCTCGCAAACTATCGCTCTTGAAGGACAGCGAGCGTTTGGCCCGCGTCCAGCGCGAGCATGTCGCCGTCTTCGAGGCGATCGAACAGGGCGATGCGGAGGCCGCGCGTCTCGCCATGCGCCGGCATCTGGACAACTCTCGGACCCGCATTCTCAACGAGCAGGCGGAACCCTGAGCTCGGCCCTAGCGCAGGATCATCCTAGGCATCCGGGCCGCTCCGCGTCCCCGGGTTGGCGTCGCCGGTCGCGAGAGGCACCGTCGCGGGCTCGTTGCGCCGGCGCAGCCATAGCTGGCTGGCAATCACCAGGCCGAGACAGGCAGCGCCGATCAGGTCCGTACCCAAACCCGGCTTGATCAGCACCAGGGCTGCCGTGACCAAGAGCAGGCGCTGCCAGATCGCGGCTGGGCCCAGCAGATAACCGGTCAAACCGCCGGCGAGACAGATCACGCCGGTGATCGCGGTCAGCATGGACAGCATCACGTCGGACCAGTGGCCGATCAGCAGCAACGAGGGGCCAAAAACGAACATGAAAGGCACGATGTAGCCGGTAGCGCCGAGCTTGAGTGCCGTAAGGCCCGAGTCCCAGAGGCTGGCGCGCGAGATGCCGTTGGCGGCATAGACCGCCATGGCGACCGGCGGTGTGATGGCCGATAGAATAGCGTAGTAGAAGACGAACATATGCGCCGCTTCGACGGCGATGCCGAGGTTGACGATCGCCGGCACCAGGAGGGCGACCTGGACGATGTAAGCCGGTGTCGTCGGCATGCCCATGCCGAGAATGATGCCGGCGATCATGGTCAGCACGAGAGCGAGGACGAGGCTGTTTCGCGAGGCGTCGAGCACCAAGCCCGTGAAGTCGATACCGAGGCCCGTCAGGGTGATGACACCGATGACGATACCCGCGCAAGCACAGGCCAGCGCCACGGACACGGTGTTGCGCGCACCGGCGACCAGAGCCTCCAGAATGGTTCCGAGGCGCACGTACTGCCGCGTCGAACGCCGCAACAGCGCCGTCGGAATCACCGAGACGATCCCGCAAAGCGCGGCGAAGGGCGCGCTGTAGCCGAGCAGCAGCACGGTAATGATGATCACGAGCGGCAGGAAGAGGTGACCGCGTTCCATCAGCACGTCGGTCATGATCGGCAGCTCGCTGCGCGGCAATCCCTGCATGCCGGTGCGCTTGGCCTCGAAATGCACGGCGGCGAACAGGGCCACGTAGTAAAGCAGTGCCGGCAATAGCGCGAAGGCGGCGACCGAGAGGTAGCTGACGCCCAGAAACTCGGCCATGACGAAGGCGGCCGCTCCCATGATCGGCGGCATGATCTGGCCGCCGGTCGAGGCCACCGCCTCGACGGCCCCCGCAAAGCCAGGGCGGTAACCGATCCGCTTCATCATCGGAATGGTGAAGGTGCCGGTGGTCATCACGTTGGCCACCGCGCTGCCCGAGACCGAACCGAACAGACCGCTGGTGATACAAGCGACCTTGGCCGGCCCGCCGGCGGTATGTCCCGTCAGGCTCATGGCGAAGTCCATGAAGAGTCGTCCGGTTCCGGTACGCTCGATCAAGGTGCCGAACAGAATGAACAGCATCACGTAGGTTGCCGAGACGCTGGTCGGGATGCCGAACACCCCTTCCGTCGTCATGTAGAGCTGGTCAAGCAGCATCTCGAGGTCGAAATCGGCGATGAAGAAGGCATAGCCCAGAAACGCGGCGGCAGTTATCGGCAACGCCAGGCCGACGGCGCGGCGTGTCGCCTCCAGCAGCAAGACGATCATCGTCACGCCAAGCACGAAGTCCGCCGTTTGCAGCGGGTCGACGTAGGCCATGCGGTTCACGATGTAGTCGTTGAAGACGATGGGATAAGCCGCCGCCGCCAGCGCGCCCAGCAGCATCGAAAGGTCGTACCAGCCCGGCCGCTCGGCCTCGGCTTTCGCACGCCACGGCAGCATCAAGAACGCCAGCGTCAGCGCGAAACCGAGGTGGGTGCTGCGCAGCACATAGGCGTCGGGCGGCCCGAAGAAGGCCACGTAAAGATGGAATCCGGACATTGCCAACCCGACGATAACGATCGCCCGGGCAGCCCATGACTTACCCGCAAACATACCGGCTCATCCCCTTGACGGAAAAGGCGCGCGCCGGGGAGAGGTCGGGTCTCGTCATCCCGTCCCCTCCCCGGACGTCAAACTACATCGCGCCTTTCTCCTCGAAGAACCGGACCGCCCCGGCGTGCATCGGCACTCCGATGTCCGCCCCCATGACCTCGGGCGTGATGCCCTGCATCGCGCGAGCGATCGACGCCAGGTCGCTGACGTTGGCGTAGAGGTTCCGGACAACGTCATAGACGATTTCTTCATCCAGCGAACACTGCGCGACGAGATGGGTGGCGTAGCCGATCGTCGGCACGTCCGCGTCCTGGCCCGGATAACTCCCCGACTTCACCATGATTCTCTGGTAACCGGGATTTATCTCCTGCATACGAGCCAGCCCTTCGTCGTCGATCGGAACCAGCTTAATGTCACGGGCGCTTGCCAGATCCATAATCGAGCCCGCCGGTACCGTGGTGCCGAGGGTGAAGAAGTCGGCGTTACCGTCCTTCATCATCGCCACCGAGTCCGTATAGGACCCGTGGTTGACTCGCGACATGTCCTCGTAGCTCAGACCATAGGCCTGCAGCATGTGGGCCGTGATCGCCTCGCCGGTGTTGCCCTTCGGCTGCACGGCAGCCGCCTTGCCTTTGAAGTCGGCCGGGCTTTGCAGGTCGGAGTTGGCCAAAGCCACCACCTGAAAATACTGCGGATAGAGCGTTGAGACGTTGCAGACATTGTCTTGAGGCGAGTCGAAGGGTGGATTTCCCTTGACGCCGTCAACGGTCGAGACCGAGTTGGCGAATCCCATCTCGGCACGGCCGACCTGCACCGCCTTGACGTTGGCGATACCAGCGCCCGGAAGCACCTGGATACTGGTGCCGTCCATGTTGGACTCGACGATGTTCTGGATTGCGCCGCCCAAAGGATACCAGGACCCACCTTGCGGCCCCGTCATCAAGCGAAGCCGTTCCGCGGCGGCGCTTTGCGCGGTCAGCGCGATACCAGCGATCACGGCGATGCCGATCACACCTTCAATAACGGATTTTCTCATTTTATCCTCCCTTATCAGGTCGCCGGCCGGCATTTTTAGCCGTCCCGGCAGAAGTGTTGGCCCGCAGCGGGGCCGCGTCCGCGGTTCAGGTTCGTCTGTCACCTCCTTCGTCTGATCCTGCGACTCTCTCCCGACTTGTCAGCCGGCGGGAGTCTCCAAAAGGTAGCGGGCGCCGCAGCGCTGCGCGACGTCGCGCAGCATGACGGCCAGCTTTCGCGAGACAGGGACGCCCATAACCTGGCGTTCCCGCTCCTCCGTGATTTCCGGATCGCCCGGTACTAAAACCGGCAAGGCAGGGTCGACAGGCCGACTGGCACGCAGCCGGTCGATCATCTCGTCCATTTCAGCCTCGAACTCGGCGCGATCCCGGAACGCCGCAGGATCGAGGGCGAGAAAGAAATGTCCGACATTCAGACGGTCTGCGTCGGGGTCGCGCAACACTGCGAAGCTTGCGCCCGACAGCATGGCCGAAAGCACCTCGACCATGGCCGCCAGGCCATAGCCCTTGTGGCTGCTGAGCTCGGACCTGCTGCCCAAGGGCGTCAGCAGGCGCAGAGCCAGGGCCGCGGCCGCATCCCGGGTCGGATGCCCCTGTTCGTCAACGGCCCAGCCTTCCGGCAGATCGCGGCCCTCGAGCCAGGCCAGACGCAATTTGCCGATCGCGACCGTGCTGGTCGCGATGTCGAGACAGAACGGTGGATTGCGCCCGGCCGGAGCGGCGAAGGCGAGCGGATTGGTGCCGAACATCGGTTCGCGTCCGCGGGTCGGCACTACCGCGGCGTTCCAGACGTTGCTGGTGGCGAGGCCGATAAACCCCGCTTCCGCGGCCAACAGGGCGTAAATGCCGGCAGCACCGAAGTGGTTGGAGTTACGCACGGCAACGGCGGCGAGCCCACTCGACCTGCATTTCTCGATTGCCAAACGCATTGCCCGGTCGCCCGGATAGTGACCGAGACCGCCGCCGGCATCGAGCAATGCGGTAACCGGGGTCTCCCGCAAGACCTCGACTTGCGGCGCCATCGTCAGTTTGCCGGCCTGACGAAGCTCGTCGTAGAGCGGCAGCAGCCCGATCCCATGGGAGTCGACACCGCGCAGATCGGTTGCCAGCATGATGCGGGTCGTGATCTCGGTTTGCTCGGCCGGCATGCCCCAGGCGGAGAGGACGGCGCGGAGCTGCGCCTCGACCAGTCTCGCCGGCACCATCAACTTATCGCCGTCACGGTCGCTGGTTTCGATACGCTGTTCCTGGGGCGTCATAACATCAGCTCTTGAAGCGGGCCGCGAGAGCGTCCGATTGGCGTGCCAGAATTCCGACGTCCGCACCGACTGCGACGAAAAGACAGCCGGCCTCGAGCCAGCGCCGGGCCTCGGCCTCGATCGGCGTTAGGATACCGGGCGCCTTTCCGGCGGTCCGAATGCGTTCGACCGCGCCGGCGATCTCCGCCTGTACTTCGGGATGACCCGGATTCGCCAAATGACCAAGGTCGGCGGAAAGGTCTCCAGGTCCGATGAAAACTCCGTCCACCCCCTCCACGGCGGCGATCTCGTCCAGATTCTCCAGCGCCTTGCGGCTCTCGACCTGAACCAGAACGCAGATCTCCTCAGCCGCCCGAGCATAATAGTCCGGCACCCGACCGAACTTCGTCGCCCGTGTCGTACTCGCAAAACCGCGCACTCCGTCCGGCGGATAGCGGGTCGCAGCCACCGCAGCCTGCGCCTCCGCGGCCGTCTGCACAAAAGGGATCAGCAAGCTCTGCACACCGACATCGAGCAGCCGCTTAATCACCACCGTATCGTTCCAGGGCGGACGCACGATCGGCATCGCACTGCCGGCAGCCACCGCCTGGAGCTGCTGGTGAACCGTGGTCAGATCGGCCGGCGAGTGTTCTGTGTCGAGCAGCAGCCAGTCGAAGCCGGCGTTGGCCACCACCTCCGTCGAGACATGGTTGGCGAGGCTGCACCACAGGCCAATCTGCGCCTCCCCCTCTGCGAGGGCCCGCTTGAAACGATTGATCGGCAAGTCCATGGCGTTTCCCCTATCTCCGCGCGTCAGTGAATCTCCGGCTCCGGCACCGATGTGCCGGCATGCAGAAAGTCGAAGTCGCAGCCCTTGTCGGCCTGCGTGATGTGTTGGGAGAAGAGCGCACCGTAGCCGCGCCCGTAGTGCCGGGACGGCGGTTGCCAGTCGGCGCGACGGCGAGACAGCTCCGCCTCCTCCACGTGCAGCCAGAGCTTACGTGCGGCCACGTCCAACTCGATCTCGTCGCCGTCACGGACCAGTGCCAAGGGCCCGCCGACGAACGACTCCGGGGCTACGTGCAGCACGCAGGTCCCGTAGCTGGTGCCACTCATTCGAGCGTCGGAGATGCGCACCATGTCGCGCACGCCCTGACGCAGGAGCTTCTGAGGGATCGGCAGCATCCCCCATTCCGGCATGCCGGGGCCGCCCTGGGGGCCGGCGCTCTGCAGCACCAGCACACTGTCCGCGTCGACCGGCAGTTCGGGATCGTCGATCCGCGCGGCCATGTCGTTGTAGTCGGCGAAAACCACGGCCTGCCCGCGATGCCGCAGCAACCTGGCATCGGCAGCCAGCGGCTTGATCACCGCTCCGTCGGGCGCCAAGTTGCCGCTCACGACCGCCAGACCACCGCCTTCGGCCAGGGCTTGCGCACGTGGCCGAATGACCTCCTCGTTATGGATGCGCGCGCCGGCTATGCCTTGCCCGAGCGTCTCGCCCGTAACCGTCGGGCAGTCGAGGTCGAGCAGGTCGCTCAGCTCGGCCAGCAGCGCGCGCAGACCGCCGGCGTAGTAGAAGTCTTCCATCAGGAACCGCCCGGCCGGGCGGACATCGGCCAGCACCGGCACACTGCGGGCCAACGCGTCGAAGCGAGCCAGCGGCAGGTCGACCCCGGCGCGCCCGGCCATGGCAACCAGATGGACGATGGCGTTGGTCGAACCGCTCAACGCCAGCACCGTGACTAGCGCGTTGTCGAAAGCGGCCGGCGTCAGCAGTTTCGCAGGACGCAGGTCGTCCCAAACCAGCTCGACGATCCGTCGGCCGCAAGCGGCGGCCATGCGGGCATGGTTCGAGTCCGCGGCCGGTATCGATGAAGCACCGGGCAGGGTGAGACCCAGCGCCTCGATCGCCGCGGCCATGGTGGAGGCTGTCCCCATGGTCATGCAGGTGCCGGGGGAGCGCGCGATACCCTCCTCGATCTCCTGCCAATCGCGTTCGTCAATGGTACCCGCGCGCAGCTCGGCCCAGTACTTCCAGCTGTCGGAACCGCTGCCAAGCACCTTACCCTGCCAGTTACCGCGCAGCATCGGCCCCGCCGGAACGACGATGGTCGGCAGATCCATCGAGGTGGCGCCCATCACCAGTGCCGGCAGTGTCTTGTCGCAACCGCCGAGCAGTACGCATCCGTCGATCGGATAGGAACGCAGCAGCTCCTCCGCCTCCATCGCCAGAAGATTGCGGTACAGCATCGTTGTCGGTTTCTGAAAGGGCTCGCTCAGGGAGATGGCCGGCATCTCAACCGGAAAGCCGCCGGCCTGCCAGATACCGCGCTTGATCTCCTCCACGCGCTGGCGAAAGTGAGTATGGCAGGGGTTGATGTCGCTCCAGGTGTTGAGGATCGCGATCACCGGCTTACCGGCGAACTCCTCGCGTCCGTAGCCCATCTGGAAGGTACGCGAGCGGTGCCCGAAGGCACGCAGGTCCTCGGCGCCGTACCAGCGATGGCTGCGCAACTCTTCGGGTTTCTTCCTGCGGGTCGCCATCGCCGGTCTATCCTTTTGCCTCAGCCCGTCGCGGCCTCGGCCGTATCGCGTGAGCCGCTCGAAGCAGGACCCGAGGCGAGCGCCTCGGGATCGAGGTGCAGTTGCATGAGTACAGGTCCGTCGGCGACCAGATGGCGCTCGCAAGCTCTGCCGTATTGGGCCGAGGGCTCAGGCCCGCGCCGCCTTGGTCGATCTGCAGAATCATCGCCTGCAGTCCCGGTGACTCCCTGGAATTCGGTGAACGTCATGATCGCCGATCAACCCGCGGCAAGCCTCCAGGCCCTAGAAAGCCTGGGTCGACGTCACGCCTGCCGAAAGCATGCACCAAACTCTCCGCACCGCTGTCTGGCCGTTCGATCATCGTCATGCGACTGGCTCTCTTTCGGTCGGAGGGAAACCGCCACCCAAAGTTTAGGAAGACGTCGATTAAAGGGTCAACTGGTTTGTAAAGACGTCTGACAAATTTAAAGCCTTGGGGCGATCCGTCAGCCAAGGCAGACCTACTCCTGGCGCGGGAGGATGCCGCCTGCGGGCGTCTGGTCCAGGTGCTCCCAATAGGAGCCTTCCTTGCGGGCGATATGACTGGCCAAGAGAGCGAGGACCAGCTCCAAATCGGCTGTCGCGACCAGATCGACCAACCGCTCATGTTCGGCAAACGACTTCTCGAGGTGGTGCGGGTCGATCCCCAGGTGCGTGCGTAACGCCGCCACCTTGCCGGCAATCAGATTGTAGCTCTGCAGAATGTAGGGACTGCCGCAGACTTCGCAGATCGCCTGATGAAAGGCGCCGTCGAGGGACAGGTAGCAGCTCACGTCATTCTGCGTCCAGGCGGCTTGCATATCGGCGAAGACCGCCTTCAGACGCTTCACCAGTTCGGCCCTGGCATCGATCTCGAAGACGCGGCGCAGGGCCGCAGCCTCCAGCACCCAGCGCATCTCGCAGATCTGGTTGAGTTCGCCCGGCGCCAAGGTGAAAACGAAGGTTCCAGCCTGCGGTCGGATCTCGACCAGACCTTCATGCTTCAACTGGACAAGAGCCTCCCGCACCGGAGTCTTGCTGGTGCCGAGCGATGCGGCGACCCGAGCCTCCGAGATCTTTTCGCCCAGCATCCAGTCGCCCTGGACGATCGACCGCCGCATGCGGGTCAGCACAGAATCGCCCAAAAGCGGACCTCGCTTGATCGGCCCCTGGTCCTCTTTGCCGGGAGAGCTCTCGCGCGTCGCCCGCGAGGGTCCGGTCTTCGAAGCGGCGGCAGTCCTTCCGGCAGTGCTTCGTCCTGTCATGCCTCCGCTTGACGCTCCCGATTTCAAACTGATATCTTAGATCTAAGAAGAATAAATGACGGCAGGGAGGATTCCACCCCGATGGTCGACACTTTCGACCGTTGGTTCGTCGCATTCAACAAGGCGTTGCTGGTCTTGTTGATGGCAGCGATGGCCCTTTTGGTCTTCGCCAACGTGGTGGCGCGCTATCTCTTCGGGGTTTCCTTCGGTTGGGCCGAGGAGATGTCGCGCTTCGCGATGATCTGGATCGCCTTCCTGGGAGGCGGTCTTGCACTGCGATATGGGCAACTGGTCGCGGTGGAGACTCTGCAGGCAGCTCTGCCGGACCGACCGGGACTGGTGCTGCGCTGGGTGTCGATTGCGCTCGTCATCATCTTTCTCGTCGCGTTGATCGTGCTCGGCCTCCAGTTCGTTGCCTTCTCCTGGAGCAATCGCACGCCGGTGCTCCAGATATCGCGCGGCATTCCCTATCTCGCCGTCCCGCTCGGCGCCGCCTTTGCGCTGCTGCACCTGGCGATCGGATTCCGGCAGGTGATGCACGGCGACTGGCTGGCGTTGGAGGAGTTCGACCGCGAAGCGATGCCACAGCGGCCGCAGGATCCGGCGGATGCCGGATGACCGCGCTCCTCTTCTGCGTCTTCGCGGCGAGCCTCATGATCGGCGTCCCCATCGCCTTCGTCATGGGGATCGCAAGCCTTGCCGTCCTCCTGGCCGACGGCGGATTTCCCCTGGTCGTGCTGCCGCAGCGGATGTTCAACGGGCTCGATTCCTTTCCGTTGATGGCGGTGCCCTTCTTCATCCTCGCTGCCGATCTGATGACCGCCGGGCGCATCACGGCATCGCTGCTGCGCTTCAGCCAGACGCTGGTCGGCCACATTCGCGGCGGCATGGGTCATGTCAACGTTCTGATCTCGGTCTTCTTCGCCGGAATCAGCGGCTCGGCGCTGGCCGATGCGGCCGGCCCCAGCGCAATCGCCATGCGCATGATGGTGCGGGCCGGTTACCCGCTGCCCTACGCGGCCGCCCTCAGCGCCGCGACTGCGACCATCGGCCCGATCATTCCGCCGAGCATCATCATGGTCATCTATGGGATCACCGAACCGCGCGTGTCCATCTCCCAGATGTTCATGGCCGGCGTTCTGCCCGGTTTGGCGATGGGATTGGCCTTGGCGGCGGCGAACTTCGCAATCAGCCGGCGCCATGGCTACGGGGGTGGCGTCGCGCAGGCCAGCCTGCGGGACGTCGCGGCGACGGCGGTGAAAGCCGCCCCGGCAATTCTGGTTCCGGCGATCATCCTCGGCGGCATTCTGGGCGGCATCTTCACGCCAACCGAAGCGGCGGCGGTCGCTGTCTTCTACGCCATGCTGATCGGCTTCCTGCAGGGCACACTCTCGCTCACGCTGCTACCGCAGATCTTCCTGCGCTCGGCCTTGCTGAGCTCCGCAGTGCTTTTGATCGTCTCGACAGCCTCCATCTTCGCCTGGCTGCTGACGGTCTTCCAGGTCCCGCAGAGCTTCGCCGCAGCCATTACCGCGCTGCCCCTCGGAGAAATCAGCACGCTCCTGCTGCTGGCGCTTCTGATCCTGATCTGCGGACTGTTCATCGATACGATACCTGCCGTGATCGTGCTGACGCCGATCCTGGCCCCCATCGCCTTCAGCGCGGGCATCGACCCGCTGCATTTCGCGATGGTGCTGATTCTGAACCTCACCATCGGAATGGTCACACCACCGGTGGGGCCCGTGCTGTTCGTCATCTGCACGGTTGGAAAGATCCGAATCGAGGTGCTGACGCGAGCGATTCTGCCGCTGCTGGCGGTTCAGATCGCGGTGCTGCTCGCCATCATTCTGCTGCCGGATCTTTCTCTAACGATCCCCAGGCTCTTCGGCTACCGGGGCTAAAAACATTAATGGGAGGACCCAAGGAATGCTCAAACATCTGACAACGGCCGGCGTCTTGGCAGGCGCCGCGATCCTGGCTGCGACCGCGGCCCAGGCCAATACGATCCGTTACGCCCACTTCCAGCCAGCCGCGCTCGACCAGCCGAAGCACGCGGCCGCACTTGCCTTCAAATCGCATGTCGAGGCGGCGACCGGCGGCAGCGTCACGGTCGAGATCTTCCCGGCCAGTCAACTCGGCGGCGGCAGCGAGGTCATGGAGGGTCTGCAACTCGGCACGATCCAGTTGGGCGTCGTCCACGACGGTCCGATCGGTTCGACCTTCGCGCCCTTCCAGGTCTTCCAGATTCCCTACGTCTTCCCGAGCCAGACGGTGGCCTGGGAGGTCCTGGACGGCGACTATGGGGACAGCGTCGCCGAAGCGATGCGCGAGCAGACCGGGATCCGCCTGATGGCCTACGCCGACAACGGCATCCGGCATTTCACCAACAACGAACGATCGATCACGAGCCCGGCCGACATGGAAGGGCTGAAGATCCGCGTTCAACCCAGCCCGGTTTTCCAACGCCTGGTCGAGAGCCTGGGCGCCAGTCCGACCGTAATCGCCTGGCCCGAACTGCCCAGTGCGCTTGCCCAGGGCGTAGTCGACGGGCAGGAGAACGGTGTCACCAATATCCTTGCCGCCGATCTCTACGAGAATCAGCAGTTCGTCTCGCTCGACGGCCATGTCTACAGTCTGCATGCCTACATGATGAACGACGCCTTCTTCCAAGGCCTCGAGGAGTCCGAACAGCAGGCAGTGACCGAAGGCATCGAAATCGCCAAGTGGATCCACCGTGGCATGACCGCGGCACAAGACGCCAACGCGCAGACCATCCTTTCCGAGGTGGGGATGGAGGTGACACCACTCAGCCCCGATCAGGTGGCTGCCTTCCGCGCCAAGGCGCAGAGCCCCGTTGCCGAGTGGGTGGCCGGCGAGGTTGGTCAGGCCTGGGTCGACGGCCTCTTCGCGGCGGTCGAGAGCGGCCGCTAGATCAAAGAACGCCCCACAGTCTCACCCAAATCGAAAGGGAATGCCGATGCCCTCGCAGGCAGCCAAGGTCGTCGTCGTCGACGGCGGTTACGATAGCTACGACACGGAGCGGGCGGTGCTCGCGCCGCTCGGCGCGGAGATCGTCTTGGCACCTTGCGAGGGCGATCCCCGACGGGTGATCGAGGTGGCCAACGATGCCGACGCCGTGTTGGTGCGCGAAACGCCGCTGCCGACGGAAACGCTTCAGCATCTGGAGCGCTTGCGGGCTATCGTGCGCTACGGGGTCGGCACCGATCATATCGACGTTGCCTATGCCGCCAGCCGCGGCATTGCGGTCGCCAACGTTCCCGACTACGGCATCGAGGAGGTGTCCGAGCACGCGCTCGGGCTGTTGCTGGCCGTCAAGCGCCGGCTGTTTCAGCGAGACGCCGCGGTGCGCGGCGACCGCTGGGGCCAGGTCCGCAGCACACCGATCCACCGCACCCGCGGAGGTACCCTCGGGCTGATCGGCGCGGGGCGGATCGGAGGAGCTTTTCTTGAAAAGGCGCGACCGCTCGGGTTCGCCAAGATCCTGGTCCACAGCCGCGATCCCTTGCCGGACGGTACAGAAGCGGCCGATCCCGATGGGATCTGCCGGCAGGCCGACGTGATCTCCCTGCATCTGCCGCTGACGCCGCAGACGCGGCATCTGATCGACACCAGAAGACTGGCGGCGATGAAGCCGACCGCAATCCTGATCAATACGGCACGCGGTGGCCTGATCGACGAGGCGGCACTTGCCGCGGCGCTCGAAGAGGGCCGCCTTTTGGGAGCAGGACTCGACGTTTTCGGCGAAGAACCCCTGCCGAGCGGCAGCCCGCTCCGTTCCGCCCCCAACTGTATTCTTTCCGATCATGTCGCCTGGTACTCCGAGGAGGCGCTGCAAGACCTGCAGCGCAAGGCGGCCGAGGAGGTGCGCCGCGCTCTGCTGGGCGAACCGCTCGTCAACCCCGTCCTACCGGCTGCCTGAGCCATGGACGCCGGACTTGAAAGACTCAGGGGCAAGGCGATCCCCGTCGTCCGCAGCGAAAGCACCGAGCAGGCGCGTAAACTGAGCGGTTGGCTGATCCAGGGCGGCCTGACGATTCTGGAGATCACCACCACCGTGCCCGGCCATGCCGACCTGGTCGCCGAGCTGGCGGCGGACTCCCGTCTGCTGGTCGGTACCGGCACCGTGTTGGACGCGGCCACGGCACAGACCGCGGTTGAGGCCGGGTGCCGCTTCCTGGTGTCGCCCTGTCTGGTGCCGGAGGTGATCGCCGTCGGACAGGCGGCGGGCGTGCCCGTCGTTCCGGGTGCGGCGACTCCCACGGAGGTTCTGACTGCGCACCGCGCCGGCGCCGCGGCGGTCAAGCTGTTCCCGGCCGAGCAGTTGGGCGGTCCCAGCTTCCTGAAGGCCGTGCGCAGCGTGCTGCCGGAGGTGCTGCTGATACCGACCGGCGGCATCGCGCTGGAGCGGGTCTCCGACTACTTCGCGGCCGGCGCCTTTGCCGTCGGCCTCGGCAGCCAATTGGCCGACGCGCGCGAGATCGCCGCGGATGCGCGAGACCAGATCCTCGCCCGTGCCGTCCGGCTGGCCGAAGGCGACACACCCTGAATCCCCCGATCCCATGAGAGGAGAGACACCCGATGAATACGCAAGACCTGATTGCCGGTTTCCAGGACACCGCGATCGCGTCCTGTGCCGATGCCTGCGACAAAGTCGTGGGCCGGCGTTGCTACATGGACCATGCGATCGCGCCGCGGATCAACGAGGACAGGATCGTCGGGCCTGCGGCCACGGTGCTTGAGGTGCCGACCGACGAGGTGCTGCCGCCGCAGCATGCTCTCGACCTGATCGATGAGGCCGAGGCCGGCAGCGTCATCTGCATCTCGATCGGGGCCGACGCGGACGTCGCCGTCTGGGGCGGCCTGATGACTGCGGGTGCCGTCGCCAATGGCCATGTCGCCGCGGTCCTGGACGGTGCGGTGCGCGACATCGTCGAGATCCGCCGCGACTTCGGCTTTCCGGTCTATGCCCGCTCGGCCTGCCCCGGTACGACGCTTGGCCGGGCCAAGACCATCGCCTCCCAATTGCCGGTCGAGATCGGCGGCATCCTGGTGCATCCGGGCGATATCATCGTCGGCGACATCGACGGCGTCGTGGTGGTGCCGCGCGAGCATGCCGCGACCGTGCTGGAGCAGGCTCGCGAGATCGACCAGCGCGAAGCCGAACAGGCGAAGCTGATCGCCCAAGAGACATCGCTGCGCAAAGGTCTGGCGAAGTATGGCCGCATCTGAGGGAGACCGCTCCATGCCGGATCTGGTTTGCCTCGGTGAGCCGCTGCTGGAGTTCAGCGCGGTGGCGCGGGACGGAGAGACCGTCTACCTGCAAGGCTACGGCGGGGACACGTCCAACTGTGCCATCGCCGCCGCCCGGCAGGGCGCCAGCGTCGGCTACGTCACGGCCGTGGGGGACGATGCCTTCGGCCGTGAATTTCTCGATCTGTGGCGGCGGGAGGGGATTGCCGTCGGCGCCGTCACCGTCGATCCGCACGCCCCTACGGGGCTTTATTTCATAACCTACCAGGACGGCCAGCACGAATTCAGCTACCGGCGTGCCGGCTCGGCCGCCAGCCGGATGCGGCCGGACACTCTATCGCTGGAAGTGATTCGAGAGGCGCGCATTCTGCATGTCTCCGGCATCAGCCAGGCGATCAGCGATAGCGCCTGCGACGCCGTCTTTACCGCCATCGCCACCGCGCGGGAGGCGGGCACTCAGGTCAGCTACGATACCAACCTGCGCCTCAAGCTCTGGCCTTTGGCGCGCGCCCGAGCGGTGATCCACGCCGCCATGGCGGAGGCCGACATCGCGCTCCCCGGCCTGGAGGACGCGCGTCAGCTGACCGGCCTGGATGCACCCGATGCGATCGTCGACTTCTATCTGAAACTGGGGCCCAAGGTGGTGGCGCTTACCATGGGCGCGGCCGGCACCCTGGTGGCAACCACCGAGCTGCGAGAGACCGTCCCCGTTCAAAAGGTCGAGCAGGTCGATGCCACCGCTGCGGGCGACACTTTCGACGGTGCCTTCCTGGCACGGCTGCTGGCTGGAGACAGCGTTGTCGGCGCGGCACGCTACGCCAACACGGCCGCCGCGCTTTCGACTCAAGGCTATGGCGCGGTCGCACCGATGCCGACCAGCGAGGCGGTGCAGCAGGCCCTGGCCGGGACGGCTCCGTGACAACAGAGCGGCCAACCGAAGGACTGGCGGCGACGGAAGACCAGAGCCCGAAGATCGCTTTCGTCAGCGGTGGAACCGGAGCGATCGGCCGCGCAATCTCGCTCGCCTTTGCGCAAGCGGGTTATCGCACCATCGTCGGCGCGATCGATGTTGCGGAAACGGCGCTGCCGGAGGTGGTTGAAGGTCGGCCGCTCGACGTGACGGACCCGGACAGCGTCGAAGCCGCGCTCGAAGGCCTGGATAGCCTGTCGGTGCTGATCAACTGTGCCGGGATCACCGCGCGGGAGGGGCGGGAGTTCGACCCCGAGGTCTTCGCGCGGGTCGTAGAGGTCAACCTGACGGGTGCGATGCGCCTGACGATGGCGGCACGACCGCGTTTGCGCGCTGCCGCCGAAGCAGGACGGGAAGCCGCCGTGGTCAACGTCTGCTCCATGCTCAGCTTCTTCGGAAGTCCGACGGTGCCGGCCTATGCCGCGAGCAAGGGCGGGCTGCTTCTGCTCACAAAGTCGCTGGCCGGCGCCTGGGCGGAGGACGGCATTCGCGTGAACGCCGTCGCGCCCGGCTACATCGAAACAGAGCTGACCCGGCCGCTTCACGACACACCCGACCATCGTACCCGGATCGAGCAACGCACGCCGATGCGCCGCTGGGGACGACCGGAGGACGTCACCGGCGCCGTAACGTTCCTCTGCTCCGAGCAGGCGCGCTTCGTTACCGGCACCGTGATTGCCGCCGACGGCGGCTATTCAGCTATCTGACCGCGAGGAGAGTCATCATGCCCGACGCATCGAGCGTTCACCCCCTGTCGCCTCCGGAGCTGGTGATTGCCGGCGAACCGGAAGACGAGCGGGTCTGGGTGCCGCAGGCGCCCAACGTCTGGTTCCGACCGCTGCTGCTCAACCGGGTACAGGGCCAATGGTGCAACCTGCTGCGGGTTCGCAAGTCCGGAGTCCTGAGCCGCCACAGTCATCCGGCGCCGGTCCACGGCTATGTGCTGCGCGGCAGCTGGCGCTATCTGGAGCACGACTGGGTCGCGCGCGCCGGCGATTTCGTCTTCGAACCGCCAGGTGAGACTCACACGCTCGTGGTCGACGCAGATGCCGAGGAAATGGTGACCTTCTTCAATATCTCCGGCGCGATGATCTACTTGGATCAAGACGACAAGGTTATTGGCCGTGACGACGTCTTCACCAAGATCGACATGTGTCGCGCCCACTATGCCGACTGCGGCCTGGGCGCCGACTACGTCATGCAGTTCGTGCGCTGAGCGTTCTCTCCGGAACCTTAGAACACGATGAGGCTGGGCAGGTAGGCGACCAGCAAGAGAACGCCCAAGGCGATCAGGTAGAAAGGCACCAACTCGAGCACGGTTCTACCAATCGAGGTCCCGGCAATGGTCGCCGAGATAAAGAGCGTCGTCCCGACGGGCGGCGTGTAGAGACCGATCGACAGCGCCAGTACCATGACGATGCCGAGTTGCACGGGATCGAAACCGATCGCCGCGGCAATACTCATGAAGATCGGTGCCAGGAGCAGGATCGCCGCCGGCAGATCCAGGAAAGTGCCGACCACCAGCATGACGGCGATCATCGACAGCACGATCAGCCAGTCGGCCTCCAGGCCCTCGACCATACCCTGGGCAAGTAGCCGAGGGATCTGTTCAAGAGTCAGCTGCCACTGGATCAGGCTGGACGCCATGATCACCAGCATGACCGCACCGGTTACGATGCTGGTATGGATCATCGCCCGAGCGATGCCCTGCAGGGTCAGGTCCCGGTAGAGGAAGCGGCCGACGATCAAGGCATAGGTACAGGCCATGACGCTGACTTCCGTCGGTGTGGCAATCCCGAAGCGCAAGGTGACCACGACGAAAACCGGCATGAGGATTGCTGGAAGTGCATAGACTGCCTGCCTGCGGAAGGCCCGGAAGCCGCCGTCAAAGGGGGCGCGCGGCAACCTCCGTAGCCAGCCGGACAGGACGCAGATCGAGGCCAGACCACTGGCCAGGATCAGCGCGGGCAGAATACCTGCGATGAAGAGATCGATGATCGAGGTGCTCGAGACCAGACCGAACAGGATCAGCGGGATGGAGGGTGGAATCAGGACCGAGATGGTCGAGGAGGAGGCATTGACGGCAGCACAGAAAGCGGCCGGGTACCCCGCCCGTTTCTGCACCGGGATCAGCGCATTGCCGAGTGCCGTCGCGTCGGCGACCGCCGAGCCGGACACACCGCCAAAGACAACGGAGCCAACCACCGACACCTGAGCGAGACCGCCCTGCAGTCTGCCAACCAGCAGCTTCGCGAAGTCGACCAAATGCTGCCCGAAGCGGCCGGCCATCATCAGGTTGCCTGCCAGAATGAAAAAGGGAATTGCCAACATCGGAAAGCTCTGCGTCGGCGCGTAGATGCGCTCGATCACGATCTCAAGCGGCAGACGGCCCGACCAGACGATCGCCGAAGCGCCGGCGAGCAGAAGGGCGTGAGCCACCGGAACGGCAAGGAGCAGCAGAACCGGAAAAACGATCAGCAAAACCGTGGTCATGGCGCGCGACCATCCTGCCCGGAGGGCGCGCGCGCCCGCGGCAACTCCAGGAAGAGCAGGCGATAGATCGAGGTAGCCGCGGTCAAGGCTAGTGCGACGCCACCAGCGACGATGCTGCTGAAACCCCAGGCTTCGGACAAGCCGGTGACCGCCAGGTAGCTGGAGGCTGCCGCCTCGGCCATTGTCACGGCGTAGCGCGCGATGCCGGCGAAGAGCAGCAGAACCAGCAGCTCGACGGCGACCAAGACAATACGCTGGCCGCGCAGTGGGAACAGATCGACCATGACCTGAACCGCGATGTGCGCACCCTTTTGAGCGGCCAGCACGGCGCCGGCGACGGCCAGCCACGGAAACAGCAACTGAGGCAGTTCATAGGCCCAGGTGATGCCCTCGCCGAGCAGATAGCGCAGCACGACGTTGACGAAGAGCGCCAGGAACAGACTGGTCAGCACGGCGATGCTCACCGCGCAGGCAGTCCAGACGATGCCTCGGTCGAGCCACTCGACGAGCGCGGGAAAGGGGCCGCCGGGCCCCTCTCCCTTCCTGATCGCCGCAACTCGCGACGTGGTCTCGTCGAGGCCCTCGGCCTCGTTAGTCATGGTCGGCGATCAGTCCCTTTCCTGCGCTGCGGCTTCGGCGGCAGTCTGGAGCCGCGAGACAAAATCGCCCAGTTCGCTCTGCCACTGATCGTAGACGCCCGCCGTCGCTTGCTGGAAGGCGGTCGTATCGACCTCGGTGAACTCGGCGCCTTCGGCCTTCAGCATCTCGACCAGGTTTTCGGCATCGGTCAGGCTCCGGCCGCGTTGATACCAACCGGCATCCACTGCGGAAGTGCGGACGATGTCCTGCTCCGCCGACGTCAGCCCGTCGAACCAGGCAGCGTTGGCGAGTACCGGCGTGCTCTCGTACTTATGGCGAGAGAGCGCGATGTAGGGCGTGATCTCGTGCAGCTTGGCCGAGTAGATGTTGGTTAGCGGGTTCTCTTGCCCTTCGAAAACGCCCGAACGGAGGGCCGAGGGCAATTCGCTCCAGGCCAGCGGTGCCGGATTGGCGCCGAGAGCCTCGAAGGCGTCGAGAGTGGCCCGGTCCGGTGGGGTGCGAATCTTCATGCCCGCCAAGTCTTCGGGGCTCTCGATCGCTTTGGAGATGTGGGTGATATTGCGGATGCCGTTGTCCCACCAAGCCAGCACCACGTAACCTTGCGCGCGCGATAGCTCTGCGAGTTCATCGCCGAGAGGGCCGTCGAGCACCTGCCAAGCCTGCGGCAATTCGGCGAAGAGGAATGGAAGCCCCAACGCCCCGACCTCGGGCACGACTTGACTGTAGGCACCCTGAGAGTTGGCGGTGATCTGGATCGCGCCCAGCTTGACCGACTTCAGCATCTCCGCATCGTCGCCCAGCGAGGCGCTACCCGCGACGTTGAGTGTCAGTTCACCGCCAGAGCGAGCCTCAACCAGATCTGCGAAGAGGCTAGCTGCGTCATAGCGCGGATTACCGGGCTGGGCGCCGTGGGCGAAGGTAATCTCCTCGGCCTGTGCCGCCACAGCGGCGCCCCAGGCCAGCAACGTCGCCGCCGCCAGGAGTCTC
Organism: Algihabitans albus; assembly: GCF_003572205.1. Classification (NCBI taxonomy): domain Bacteria; kingdom Pseudomonadati; phylum Pseudomonadota; class Alphaproteobacteria; order Rhodospirillales; family Rhodovibrionaceae; genus Algihabitans; species Algihabitans albus. The sequence continues at coordinate 83,111 of NZ_QXNY01000005.1, read as the reverse complement.
CCAGGTTTCTTGAGTTGTAGGGTCATTTGCGTGTCCTCCTTCTATTTAGTCGTTTGATTTTCTTCGTTGTTCGTTTTCTCTCTTGGTCTCCGTCCTTGCTGCGCGTCTCTGCTCAGAGCCATTCCTTGACCGACTGGACGACGCGGTCGACCGACAACCCGTAGCGCTCGTGCAGCGTCGGCAGAGCGCCGGCATCCAGAAACTCGTCGGGAAGCGCGATCTGCCGAAAAGCGGGCGTCACGCCGGCACGCAGCAGAGTGCCCGCGACCGCCTCGCCGAGTCCGCCGACGATGGTATGGTTCTCAGCGGTGACCACCAGCCGTCCCGACCGGCCGCACTCGGCCAGAACCGTCTCCCTGTCGAGCGGCTTGATCGTGGGTACATGCAGCACCGCGCAGTCCACACCTTCGGCCCCCAACTGCTTGGCCGCCTCCAGCACCCGCATGGTCATGAAGCCGGTTGAGACGAAAAGCACATCGCGACCGCCGCGCAGGGTCTTGGCCTTGCCGAGTTCGAAGCGATAGCCATATTCGCCCAGAACATCCGGGACCTTGCCGCGCAGCAAACGCATGTAGACCGGACCTTTATGCGCGGCAATCGCGGCGGTCGCCTGGGCGATCTCCGTCGCGTCGCAAGGGTCCAAGATGGCCAGGTTCGGCAAACCGCGAAAGATTGCCAAATCTTCGGTCGCCTGGTGGCTCGGTCCGTAACCGGTGGTCAGGCCAGGTAGTGCGCAGACGATCTTTACGTCCAGCGACTCTTCTGCGATCGCCATACAAATGAAGTCGTAGGCGCGCCGCGAGGCGAAGACCGCATAGGTCGTGGCGAAGGGCGTGAAGCCTTCACGGGCTAGGCCGGCGGCCGCACTGACCATGACCTGCTCCGCCATACCCATCTGATAGAAACGGTCCGGGTAGCGCTCCGCGAAGACATTCAGGTCGGTGTATTTCGCAAGGTCGGCGCTCAAGCCGACAATGCGCGGGTTGTTCTCCGCAGCCTCGCAGAGCGCATGACCGAAAGGCGCTGACTTGGTCGGCAGACCCTCGGCGGCCAGGGAGGCAATCATCGCCGAGGTGGTGAGGCGGGTACCGCCAGTCCTCGGACTACGCGGTTCGTACTTGGACGGCCTCATTGCGCCTCTCCCCGGTCAAGGATTTCCAAGGCTTTCGCCCACTCCTCAGGCTCGACGCGCAGGAAGTGATTCTTTTCGCGAGCCTCCAGGAAAGGTATGCCCTTGGCCATACGGGTATCGCAGATGACGACCCGAGGCTGCGGTCCAGCATGGTCGCGTGCCGCGTCGAAGGCCGCACGCACGGCATCTATGTCGTTGCCATCGACCCGCTGGACATGCCAGCCGAAGCCCGCCCACTTCGCTTCTAAAGGCTCCGCGCAGAGCATGCGGGTGGAAGGGCCGTCGGCTTGCTGGTTGTTGAAGTCGATGACCGCGATCAGGTTGTCGAGCCGATGGTGGCTCGCCGACATAGCCGCCTCCCAGGTCGAACCTTCGCCCAGTTCGCCATCGGACAGGAGATTGTAAACGAAGGCCTCCGACTTCTTCCGCTTCAGGCCGAGACACATGCCGACAGCGATGCCAAGGCCGTGACCGAGAGAACCGCCGGTGATCTCCATGCCTGGGGTGTAGGCGGCCATGCCGGACATGGGCATACGGCTGTCGTCGGCACCATAGGTCTCTATCTCGTTCTCCGGCAGCACACCGGCCTCGATCAGCGCAGCATAGAGCGCGATCGCGTAATGGCCGATCGACAGCAGGAAGCGATCACGCCCCTCCCACTCGGGATCGTCGGGGCGATGGACCAGCGCGTGGAAATAGGCGACCGCCAGCACGTCGGCGATGCCCAGCGCCTGAGCGATGTAGCCCTGGCCTTGGACTTCGCCCATGCGCAGGGCGTGGCGCCGGATCCGCCGAGCGCGCTCAGGCAGTGTCACGTTGCTGCGCGGCCTGGCGTCCGGCACGAGTTCCTTCTCACCCATGAATAAGCATGCCGCCGTTGACGTCGATGACGGCGCCGGTGATGTAGGCGGAGAGCGGCGAGGCCAGAAAGACGTAGGCGCCGGCTACGTCGTCGGCCTCGCCGAGACGGTCGAGCGGAATGCCCTTGCGGATCTCCACACGCATCTCGTCGGTCAGCAGGTCGCCGGTGATGTCGGTCTGAATCAGGCCCGGCGTGATGCAGTTCACTCGGATACCGTCGGGTCCGAGTTCACGGGCCATGGCCTTGGCCAGCCCGAGGACACCGGCCTTGGCGGCCGAGTAGTGCGGGCCACCGAAGATACCGCCGCCACGCTGGGCGGAGACCGACGACATGCAGATGATAGATCCAGCCTTGCGCTCACGGAAGTGCGGGATAAAGGCTTGGCAGCTGTAAAGGACGCCACGCAGGTTGACATCGAGGATGGGGTCCCAGTCCTCCGGCGTGATCTCCATGAGACGGATCGGCTGGGAGATGCCGGCGTTGGCGGCAAGCACGTCGACCTTGCCGAAGCTCTCGATCACGCGCGCCGCGGCCTGCCGACAGGCGTCGCGATCGGTAACGTCGCAAGCGAGGCCGATGTGGCCATCGCCGAGTCCCCGGTCGGTTAGGTCCCGGGCCGCCGCCTGCGCTTGACCCGCGTCGAGGTCGAGAAGGGCCACGCGGGCGCCGTGCTGCGCCATCATCCGCGCCGTCGCGCGACCGATGCCACGCCGGCTGGCGGCCCCGGTCACGACCGCGGTCAGGCCGTCGAGCAACATCCTTCCGTCTCCCCTGTCGTTCTTCTCGGTATTAAGGGCGACGATCAGCCGGATAGCGGCCGAGGACAAACGCATACTTTACAGCTATCGGTGAATCTGGCTCATCTCTCAAATGGTCAAGCCTTTCCCTGCTTCGCTTCTGACGGCGTTCGAGGCCGCCGGCCGCACCGGATCTTTCCGGGCGGCGGCGGCAGAGTTGAATCTGACGCCCAGCGCGGTGAGCCACGCCATCCGTAAGCTCGAAGATCAGCTCGGAGCCAAGCTGTTCCTGCGCAGCGCGCGTGCCGTTCGGCTGAGTCCGGAAGGACTCGCTCTCTTCGAGGCGGTAGCGCGCGGTTACCAGGAGATTCGCGCGGGGCTCGAGATCGTCGCCACTCGCGAGGCGGGCCTGCTGCGCCTGCACTGCGCCCCCTCCTTCGCCGCAACCTGGCTGATGCCCCGGCTTGGACTATTGTTGCGGGAGAACGAAGGGCTCGATATCCGCCTGGCTTCGAGCACCAGCTATGTGGACTTTCCGTCCGAAGAGTTCGACGCCGACATCGTCTATGGGCCGCCCAAGACCAAGGGCACGGTCGTCGTGCCGCTGATCGAGGAAACTCTGACTCCGCTCTGCGCGCCGGAGCTGGCACCGGCGATCCGCCGCGCCGAGGACCTCAGCCGCCAGAGATTGATCCAGAGCGACAACAAGCTGCTGCGCTGGAACGACTGGTTCCGACGCAATGACCTTCCGATGCCGCCGCAGCAAGGCCCACGCTTCGACCGCAGCTTCCTGGCCATCGCCGCGGCGGCGGATGGCCTGGGCGTCGCATTGGAGTCGACCCTGCTGGCGGAGCGCGAGTTGGCCAGCGGTGCACTGGTTCGTCCACTCGGCGTCACCGCGCGAAATCTGCGCTATGTCGGTCACTACCTGGTGTTCCCGCAGATCGTCGAGCAAAAGCAGCCGATCCAGCTGTTCCGTCGCTGGCTGCTCGACCGCCTGACGCGTTACGGCGAGCCCGCGCGATGCTGAGCACGGCTGGCGCTGTGCCATCATGCCAAAGCCTTGCGTTCCACAGCCCCCTTCGGAAGCAGCGCCTCCAGGGCATCGCTGGACAGCCCCAGCCGCTCGGCGAGGACAGCACAGGTATCGGCCCCCGGCGTCGGCGACGGACGGACAGCGGTCGGACCGGCTTCGGCGAACTGAAGCGGCGATCCCGGTGTCAAGTAAGTCCCGACCCCCGGATGACGGACGCGGGCAAACATCGGATTGGCCTCGGAACAGGCCGGGTCGCTCGCCACCAACTCCCGGAGCGTCTGGTAGGGTCCCCACAACACCCGATTGGCATCGAAGACCTCGCGCACCTCGTCCAGGGTTCGGCCGGCGAACCACGGCTCCAGCAGGGCGGCAATGGCACCGCGGCATCGCCAACGATCCGCATCGGTGGTGAAGTCGCCCCGCAGGGCTTTCTCCAAATGCCTAAAGGCTTCGCCGAGCTCGGTCGCCGCACAAAGACCCGTCCATTGGCGCGCCGTGACCACGGTCACCATGACCCGTTTACCATCCGCCGTGGCGAAATCCCGGCCGAAAGCGCCGTAGACGTCGTTTCCAATCGCGCGGCGCTCTCGATCCAACACCTCGATCTCCGCGATGTAGCCCAAGCTACCGATCAACCACAGGGCAACGTCCTCGAGCGAGAGCTCCACCAGTTGTCCGGCACCGGTCTCGCGCCGGCGGTGCTCCGCCGCCAACAGGCCGAAGGCGGCAGTCATGCCGCAAAGGGAATCCCAAAGCGGTAAAGGATGATTGACCGGAACATCGGACTCGCCTGCACCGGTGATGAAGGGCAGGCCCGTGCGTGCCTGCACCGTATAGTCGACCGCCGTGCGGTTATCGTGCGTACCGCGGATGCTGAGCATGATGAGATCGGGACGGCGTCGACGAAGCTCCTGATAACTCAGCCAACCTTGAGCTGGCCTGTTGGTCAGTACGATCCCCGCGTCGACGATCAGATCCTGGGCGAGCCTCTGACCCTCGAGCGTACGGAGGTCGAGAAACACCGAGCGCTTGGCCTTGTTCAAACCCTGCCAATAGAGACTCTCACCGCTCTCGGTCACCGGCCAACGCTGCAGGTCCAGGCCGCCGCCGGTCTGGTCGATGCGCACCACATCCGCCCCCAGTTGTCCCAAAGCCATACCGCCCAGCGGGGCCGCAATGAAGGCTGAGATTTCAACGACTTTCAGTCCCGCGAGATTAGGCGCTCCCATGTCATTTTCCTCCCAATCATTCGTTATCGTTGCTCCACTGAAATCCCAATGACGTCGTCTATACATCGGGTCCATACACCGGACGCCCCGCGAGGAGGCGAGCGGTTAGGCTGCTCCGAACCGAGCCTGGGATCGCCAGAGGGTCAGGATCTCCTCGGCCCTGTGGAGCGGATAGCGCGCCCGATAGAATCCGAGGCTCGCTTCGTGGCGTTCATGATTGGGGCTGCCAAGCGCGTCCTCCACGACGACCGTGTAGTAGTCCAGGTAAGAAGCGCTGCGCACCGTCGACTCGACGCAGCCCTCCGTGTTGACTCCCAGGATCACCAGCGTCTCGATACCGCGGCCCCGGAGTACTCGCTCCAAGGGGGTGTTGAGAAAGGCGTCCGGCCGGGTCTTTTCGACGACGCTATCGTTCGCGCTTGGCTCCAAGCCGTCGACGAAGTCCCAGCCGAAAGTGCCCGGCAGGGTGTAGTTCGGATCCTTGCCGTCCCTGGTCTTGAAGCGCAGCCAAGCCGGGCTGTCAGAGTGGCCGCCCGGCAGCGTGACCTGACGAATGAAGATCACCGGTATCCCGACGGCCTGGCTCTTTTGCACAAAGGAAACCATGGTCGGCAGGCGCTCCAGAGTCAGCGACAGATCCTTGCCATGGCGTCCGAAATGACCGTCGGGATGACAAAAATCGTTTTGAAGGTCGACGCTGATCACCGCCGTACGGGCAGGCGCAATCATTTCTTCCAGGCAATCACAAACCTCGACGCCGTTGATGCGTTTCATCGCTTCTCCTCCAGGCCGGCCGAAGACGAAGGTGTGACCGGCGTGCGTCGGCGTTCCTGAAGCATCTGCTGGCCGAAGCTGCCCAGCAGCAGGAGCAAACCAAGTGCGTCGGACTGCAGGCCGGGCCAGATCAGCGCGATCGCCGCGCCGGCCAAGACGAGACGCAGCGACCAGCCGGCTGGTCCAACGAGCCAGCCAATCGTCGAAGCCGCCAAGGCCACCGTGCCCACAAACCCGGTGACGGCGGCCATGATGATATCCAGAGGATCGCCGACCAGGATCAATTCCGGATGATAGACGAGAAGGAAGGGAACGATGAAGGCCGCCAGCGCCAGCCGTAACGCGAGCAGCGCTGTCTTGAACCAGTTCGCTTCCGCCATCGCCGCCGCGATGAAGACCGTGGCACAGAGCGGCGGCGTGATGCCCGACAGAATGGCGTAGTAGAAGACGAAGAGATGCGCCTGCATCGGCAGGAGGTCCAGGCGTATCAGCGCCGGTGCGACCACCGCGGCGGCCAGGATGTAAGCCGCGGAGGTCGGCAGCCCCATGCCGAGCACCATCGCGATTCCCATGGCCAGCACCAAGGAAAGCAACAGGTGATCCTGCGCCAGGGAAATGATCAGGGCTGAGAATTTCACCCCCACGCCGGTCCCTGCGATCATCGCTAGGATGATCTGCGAACAGGCGATCAGGATCGCCACGACGACCAGACCGCGACCCGCCAGGATCAAGCCGTCCAACAGCATGCGCAGGCGCCCGGCGAAGGTCTCCTCCGTGCCCAAGGCAAGATAGGCCGCCATCAGTGCGGTCGTGGCCCAGAAGGCGCCGGTGGCCGGCGTATACCCCATGACCAGAAGGCTGATCAGCAGAGCCAGCGGGCCGAAGACGGGCAGGCTGCGCCGCCAATGTAGGAAGGTTCGTGGAGAGGGAACGTCTTTCCTGTCGACGGTCCCGTAGCCGCATCGGCGCGCTTCGAAGTGGATCGCCGCGAAGCAACTGGTAAAATAGAGAATGGCCGGAATCACCGCCGCAAGTGCCACCTCCATGTAGGAGACGCCGAGCAGCTCCGCCATAATGAAGGCTCCCGCGCCCATGATCGGCGGCATGATCTGACCGCCCGAGGAGGCCACCGCCTCCACAGCCCCGGCGAAAGACCGGCGATAACCGAGCTTGCGCATCATGGCGATGGTGAAGGTTCCCGTCGTCGCCACGTTGGCCGCGGCGGAGCCGGACACGGTCCCGAACAGACTGCTGGCGACCGTGGCTACCTTGGCGCCGCCGCCCGTGAAACGACCGCTGAGATAAAGCGCCAGATCCATGAAGGTCTGACCGCCGCCCGTCTTGAGCAGGATGCCGCCAAAGATCACGAACATGGCGATCACCGTCGCCGAGACCCCGGTCACCAGCCCCCAGATGCCCCGATCGGTGCTGTAGAGCACCTCGCTGATCAATTCGAGCGACAACCCACGGTGCGCCCAGGCTCCCGGAAACAGAGGTCCGAAGTAGGCATAGGCGACGAAAGCCACCGCCAGTAGCGGGAACAGCCAGCCAACCACCCTGCGGGTGACCTCCAGCAGGACCAGCGTCAAGGCAACGCCGAGCCAGGTGTCTGCAGCCAGCGGGAAGAACCCGATCGACATGATCCGGTCGTACTGGACCACGACCCAGCCGCAGGTCACCAGGACCGCCGCAATCAGAAGTCCGTCCACCGCCAGTGCGATCCTGGAGCCGTCCAGCCGCCGCGCGGGCGCGAAGAGCAGGAGGGCGAGGACGAGGCAGAGCCCGACATGCGGCGCGCGCTGCTGGATGTTCGGAAACGCACCGAAGGCGCCGGTATAAAGGTGGAAACAGGCGAGTGCGAGAGCGACCGCCGGTATGGTGGGCAGGAGCCAGGCTGGCAGTCGGCGGAAGGTCGGAGAGGGTCCACCGTCCGCCGCCCGGTCCCCGGCACCGTCGCCGCCCCGCCTCTCGTCAGCGATGGGCCGGGCAGCGGGCACCGGCTCAGCCCTCCTGAGCTTCCGGCGGGACCAGATGATCCGGCACGTCGCGGCCCAGTTCGGTCAGGTACCTGTAAACACCGATGTGCAACGGTGCAGTCCCATACTTCAGCGTGTTCTCGACGATGTCGACGGCGGCGATGGCCGGATAGGTTTCGGCGATCTTGTCCTGGTGCTCGACCATCGTCTTGAAGATCCGGTATCCGAGTTCCTCCGGCATCCGCGTCGTCGTGCCCTGGGCGATGAAGACGCTGCGCACCACCGTCTCCTCGGCACCTTCGAAGGGAGGCGTGAGACTGACGAACTGGTAGTGCGGAAAGGTCTCCTGAACTTTGGCGATCTCCGCTTCGCTGAAACTGATGAAGCGAAGGGGCACCGCCGTGCCTATATCGAGGATCAGACCGTCCGGGCGGTCGAACAGGCCGGCCTTGACCAGACCGACGATCCGGCGATCCTTCATGGCATCACGAGCATCGCCGTAACTGCCGGTGAACCAGTCGGGAGCGATGCCGATCAGATCGAACTGATTGTTGCTGACCCGCTCAGTCGAACTGCCGCGCGAACCGCCGCTGAACTCCTGGCCCGCAAGATCCGAGAGGGTCTGGATGTCGCTGTCGGCGTTTACGACGACGTAGTAGGCTAGAGGATTGGTGACCCAGAAGAGCCTGAAGTCCGGCTGAGCCTGCCCCTCCCAGGGTCCCACGCCCTCTTGATACTCGAAGAATTCAGGTTCGGCGAAGAGGCCCCAGTCGGCTTCCTGGCGAGCCAGGCGTTTACGGTTGTCGACGCCCCCACCCGTCTCCATGACCGTGACCTCCAGGTCGTCGAAAAGCTCGTTGAGCACCTGCGCCTGTGCCACGTGGTAGGCGTAGAGGGAGGAGGACTGGCCTGTCGCAGCGATGGTCAGGAAGGTCTTGTCCTGGGCCGTCGCGTTCGATACCGGCAGGATAGCCGTCAGTGCGGCGACGGCTGCAACGGCGGCGATGTCTCTAAAACGTTTAACGACTCGGTGTGACATACCTGATCCTCACTCTTTACGGTCTCGGTGTTGTCCGCAGTGGATGGGCTTAGTTCCGTTCTTGCGAGAAAGTCCGGCGACGGATCGCAAACCAATGCCGCGGCCGGTTAGGGAGAGAGCGTTTCAGGGAGGTCAGGCGAAACGCTCCTGGGACAGACTCGTTCGGAAACGAAGACGCGCCCCTGCATCGTAGAACCTCAGATTCCTCCGGCGGCTCGGCCGCCTTCGGGGGTCAAGGCTTGAGCGGTGCCGATCATGCTATCGCGAGTCACCAATCCGGCCAGCTCCGCCTCACTCATCCCCTCAGTCCCCTGCGGGCGCATCGGTACCACCAGGTAACGGCAGTCCGCAGTGCTATCGAGGACGCGAACCTCCGTATCCTCCGGCAGAAGGGTGCCGAACTCGGCTAAGACGGCGCGCGGCTCCCTTACCGTTCTGGCGCGGTAGGCACGCGATTTGTACCAAAGCGGCGGGATGCCGAGCAGCTGACGCGGGTAACAGGAACATAGAGTGCAAACCACCATATGATGCAGCTCGGGCGTATTCTCGGCTACAACCAGCTTGAGGCCTTCGAAAGGATAACCGAGCTCCGCGACGGCGGTGTTGCCATCGGAAAGAAGTCGATCCTTGTAGGCCGGATCCACCCAGGCGCGGGCCACCACCTCGGCGCCATTATGCGGTGTGCGGTGGTCCCACTCTTCGATCTTGTCCTGGATAGCGCGGGCGCTCAGCAGGCCTTTCTCGATCAGCAGCTCGCGCAGAGCGATTTCCAGAAACTCCCACTCCTCGGTGGGCTCGGGCAGGTCGGGCTGCAAGGTCTTCGCATGGTCGTGGTCGTGATGATGCCCATGCTGGTGGTTGTGCTGATGGCCGTGCGGAGCAGCCGGGCTGTCGGGAGTCTCTGTCACGTCGCGCTCTCCTCGAGCCAATGTTCGTAGATGTCCGCCGCCAGGGTATCGGTCGCCGAATAGGCGCCCCAGCCCTGCCAGAGCGCGTCCATGGGAAAACGGACCTGATAGAGAGGGATCGGGGGCAAACCATCCTCGCCAACGGCTAAACGCTCAGGATTGGGAAACGCGCCGTGGATGGCCGTTACCGTGCCGTAGCGTCCACGCAGAAAGAACGGCGTGCGGATATGGCCGGGCACCTCCGCGTCACGGATCCGCACCGCCGCACCAACCCGAAATCGCGGCGCTGTCACGCCTTCGGATCCACTGTTACGTGGCGGGCGCGTACGGCAGCCAGCTTCGTCTCGATCTCGCTGTCGGTCAGCACGGCTTTCTCGACGAGCAGCCGGCGCATGGCCTCGACCCAACGCTGATAGTAGGCGCCGCCATCGTAGAGTTCGGGCGGCAAGCCCTCGATCGTGCGGCGATTTTCGTCCGTCTTCCAAAGCGACCGCGGCCGGTCGCGAAGCAACATCATCATGGCGTCGATCCGCCGTTCGACCAAGGTCGGCTGATGCTCGCTGCGGTCGATGGGACCGGCTTCCAAACCTCCCAGATCATGCATGGCACGTTGCATAAGCGCTGCCCCCCAGTTTATGGCGGTTGACACGACAGCGTTCTGCCAACCGATTGAACTGTTCGAACGGTGCCCGAGTTTTAGGTCTATTTCAATTCTTTTATTCCGTTCTGCGGAACGATAAAATCGCATTACGACCCGAAAAGCTGTATGCAGACGATCTTCCTATAAATCAGAAGTCGAAAAGACGCGTGCCGACGTTGACTGGTGCCGCGAAGGACTTGCTGCCCGAGCGGCGAAGCAGCGTGGCGCGGCGCCCGAGGCTAGAGAGGAATCGCAATGCGAAAGACCACCCTGCTGAAGTCTTTGATCGCTCGGCCGGAGATTCTGGTGATGCCCGGCGCCTATGACCCGATCAGCGCCCGCCTGGTCGAGGCAGCCGGTTTCGAGGCGATTCAGTGCACGGGCCTTGGCATCACCGCAGCGACGCTCGGCCTGCCGGACTTCAGCGTTCTCGGCATGAGCGACATGGCGGCGCGCACGGCTCACATCGTCCGCGCGACCGGCTTGCCGGTCATGGCCGATGGCGACAACGGCTTCGGTAATGCCGTCAACACCTTCCTTGCAGTCCAGGAATTCGAAGCCGGCGGTGCCGCGGGGATTAACCTGGAGGATCAGCAGATGCCCAAGCGCTGCGGGCATCTCTCGGGTAAGCAGATCATCTCGGCAGCCGAGATGGTGCAGAAGATCCGTGCCGCCACGGAGGCCCGTTCGGACCGCGACTTTGTCATCAATGCGCGCACCGACAGTCTGGCAATCGGTGGGATCGCGGAGGTGATCCGCCGCGGCAATGCCTACATGGAGGCCGGAGCGACGATGGTTTTCGTCGATGGCGCCGACAGTGCCGAGACCATCGCCCGACTGGTCGACGAGATCCGCGGACCACTGGCGGTGAACATGGTCGAGGGCGGCAAGACGCCACGCGGACTGACGGTCGAACGCTTGCAAGCCTTGGGCGTCGCCCGGGTCAGCCTGCCGCTCACCGCAATCCTGGCAGCGGTCGAGGGCATGAAACGCGCGCTGTCAAAGCTCAGGACGAGCGGCGATCCGGCAAGCTACGACGCCGACCTGGCAGGTTTCGACGAGTTGCATAGCCTGATGGGCATGGACCGGGTTCGCGAAATGGAGCAGCGCTACGCGACGGGCGCGGAGAAATCTTCCGCAACCGGCCTGTAGCGCGATCGTTCGGACGTTCGGCACCCTATCTGTCCGTGGCGTAACGCGCCTCCAGCGAGATCCAGTCGTCGTAGTCGAACAGAGACCAGAGCGCGCGGTGATCGAACATGCGTTCGGCTTGGCTGGCGGTAGTGCCGCTGGACTTCAGATCCTGCATCAGTTCCAGGCCCATCTTCCCGATCAAGCGGGTCAAGGAGTTTGGGAAAATCGCCAAACGATACCCCAGACTCTCGAGCTGAGACGCCGGCAGCAAGGGCGTACGGCCCCCCTCCACCATGTTGGCGAGCATCGGCACCTTGGGAAAGGCGCGGCAGATCGCCTCCATCTCCGCTTCGCTTTCCGGGCTTTCGACAAACAGCACGTCGGCACCGGCCTCCAAATAGCGGCCCGCACGATTGATCGCCGCCTGAAGGCCCGAGCTGCTGCGCGCATCCGTGCGGGCTATGACCAGGAAGGCATCGTCTAGGCGCGCGTCGCAGGCCGCCTTGACTCGCGCCTCCATCTCCTCTGGAGCCACGAGCTTGCGACCCAGTTCGTGACCGCAGCGTTTGGGAGCCTCCTGATCCTCGATCTGAATGGCACTGACGCCAGCCCGCTCGAACTCGCGGACCGTGCGGAGGATGTTGAGCGGCCCGCCGAAACCGGTATCGCCGTCGGCGATCACGGGAATCGTAAGGACATCGCAGATCCGCTTGACCCGATCGAACACCTCCGAGAAGGACGCGAGACCGACGTCCGGTGCCCCCAAGCAGCTCATCGACAGCCCCGAACCGGTGATATAGGCGGCTTCGAATCCCGCCGTTTCGACCAGACGCGCCGTCAGGCAGTCGAAGCACCCCGGTGCGATGAGAAGATCCGGACCGGCCATACGCGCACGCAAGCGGGCACTGCGCTTCTCCGTCAAGCGCAATCCAGGTGGGCAGGTCGCATTGAAAGTCTCTGACATGACCGGTCCTTTTCGATGGGCGCCCGCCTGAAACCGCGACTGGCCACGAAAGAAGGGCGCGGAAGGTGCCTCCCGCGCCCCTCTATCTGTTTGCCGAGGTCCGGCTCAGTTGGCAGCCGCTGCCTTTTCGACGAACTCGTTGGTGAAGGAACTATCGGCCAGCGGGGCGTCGAACTGCCGGTCCGAAAACTGGTTCAAGAAGTCGATCACCCGCACGAGCTGCTCGCGCGATACCTCCGGAGAGGTCGGGTAAGCCTTGACCACGCTGGTCCAGGCGAGATCGAACAAGGCCTTGTCGAACTGATCGAAGTAAGCGGCATAGACCTTGTCGCGGACATCTTCGGTGCGTGCGGGGTCGTGCATCGCCTGCGTGGCATCGTAGATCGCCCCGACGAGATTGGCCGAGCGTTCCGGGTCCTCCTGCAGCCAACTCTCCCGCGCGTTCAGGGTGATGTAGAGATAGCCGTCTAGATCGGGGATCTGGCCGGCGGACATATCGAAAAGCAGAAAGGCATCGTGCTGAGCGATCGCCGTATCGGATGTCGGATTGGAGAGGATGAAACCGTCGATGCGGCCCAACTCGAACGCGGCCAGCAGCTCGCGGCTTCCGCCGACGAAGACCACTGTGGCATCGGTCTCGGGATTGTAGCCGGCTTGCTCCAGCATATAGAGCGCGAGTTGATGCGTTCCGCTACCGGCACCGGTCACACCGATGTTGAGGTCCTTCAACGCCTTCAGGCGATCTTCGACACTCGAGGCCTCGGTCAGGCCGAGCTCGCGGGCGATGTCGCCCTGAATCACGACATTGGAGGCGTACTGAGTCATGAGGGCGGTGAAGATCCGAACGTCGGTCCCCTGCTGAACCGCACGCATGGCCGCAGCCGGCGTGCCCGGATAGACGTGCGTGTCGCCGCCGATCACGGAGGCCATCGCAGCGGCACCGCCGGCCTTGAAGACCCGCAGATCGGCCTCGATGCCGCGCTCGTCGAAATAGCCCATCACGTCGGCCACGTAGACCGGCAGATACAGCATGCCGACGCTCGGCATCGCAAAGGTGATTTCCTGCTTGTCCTGCGCGACAGCCGGTAGTGCCGCTCCCCCCAACAACAGCGCAGCTCCCGCGACAGCGGCCGCCATCCGAGTCCGAATAGTCATTGTGACAGTACTCCCTGTTATTCTGGATTTCTCATACCGCTGGAGACATGCAAGCCGCATCGCGACCTAGATCGACATCTCGCGCTTGTCTTCCACGGTCTTCCACGGCATGGCCTTCTTCTCGAACCACTTCACCGCAAAGTTCAGGATTAAGGCCAACATCATGATGGCGATCAGCGCAGCGAACATTCCCGAGGTGTCGAACTGCCCCGAGGCGTCGGCCAGCAGGTAGCCCAGGCCCTTGTTGGAGGCGATCAGTTCACCGACGATGGCGCCGATCAGCGCGTAGGGCACGGACAAGCGCAAGCCGTTGAACACCCAGGTGATCGCGGAAGGAATCACCACCTTGCGCAGAATGTCGCTTTCGTTGGCTCCCATCAGCCGCATGATCGCGATCTGCTCGCGGCTGACCGCGCGAACTCCGGAGTAGGTGTTGAGGAACACCAGGAAGAACACGATGGTGGCCGTCAGGTAGATCTTCATATCGATGCCGATGCCGAACCAGAGGATAAACATCGGCGCCAGCGCGATCTTGGGCAGGCTGTAGAACATCATGATGAAGGGGTCGAGCACGTCCGCAAGCGTCTGTGCGCGACCCAGAACGACGCCGAAGATCATGCCGATCGCACTGCCCAGAAGAAAGCCGAGCAGCGCTTCGATACTGGTGATTCCGGCGTGAAAAAACAGCTTACCCGAGGCCGCCCAGATATAGAGGGTTTCCGCGATCTCCGTCGGCCTGCCGATGAAGAAATCGGAAACGAGTCGACCGGCCGCAAACTGCCATAGGGAGATGATACCGACCAGCAGCAGAGCGCGGGCGAGCCAGATCTTCTGGCGGCGCCGGCGATCGGCCTGCTTCCGTTGCTCGGCCTTGCTGAGAGCCGCCACCGCCGATCCGTCGGCGGGCAAGGCGGTGGAGGGACGCTGCGTCGTATCGGCCATGTCAGTCCTCCATCCCCTCCAGGTCGGGAGACAGCAAATCCCAAAGCTCGGCGGTCAGGTCCCGGTAGGTTTTATTGTGGCGCAACCCCAGAAGATCACGCTCGCGCGGCAAGGGAACGTCGACCACGCGGGCGATCGTGCCGGGCCGCTGGGTGAAGACCACGCAGCGATCCGCGATACTGACCGCTTCGTCGAGGTCGTGAGTCACAAAAACCGTGGTCTTGCCAAGCGACATGGCAAGACGACGAATCTCGATCTGCATCTTCAGACGAAGCTGGGCGTCGAGTGCACCGAAAGGCTCGTCCATCAGGAGCGCCTCAGGATCGTAGGCGAGCAGTCGGGCCAGGGCGCAGCGCTTGCGCATGCCCCCCGAAAGCTGTGACGGATAGGATTTCTCGAAGCCCTTGAGCCCGACCGTGGCCAGCAACTCCTCGACCCTGTCCCTGGCTTCTCCCTTGCGCATGCCGCGAATCTCAAGCGGTACAATCACATTGCCCATGACGTCCCGCCAGGGCAGCAGGTGATCGTTCTGCGTCATGTAGCCGACACGTTGGTTGTACGGCGCCACTACGGCATCGCGATACCGCACCGTGCCGGTGGTCGGCTCGAACAGGCCGGCAGCCATGTTCAGCAGGGTCGACTTTCCGCAGCCGGACGGGCCGACCAGGGTAACGAACTCCCCTTCGCGAACGTCCAGGGTAATGTCGCGCACGGCGACGACATCGCCATGCAGAGTTTCGAAGGTCTTTCCGACCCCTTCATAGGAGATCAGAGTCGACGCCGTGTCAGACGCGAGACCTATCCCGGCCATGCCGATTGCCTCACCGTCCGCAGCCGCCTCGGCCGTGGCCGCTTTCCGAACCATCGCCTCCCATCCCCTGCTTTGTTTTGGCCTCGCGAACTTTCAGAACTCACGGACATTCGCAGCGATACCAACAACACGATCTACGGTCAATTCATTCCGCAATGCGGACCCAGGAAACCACTATTGTCATGTCACGGGCACTACGGTAAGAGTGTTTCAACCCAAGTTTTCACGAACTGGCTGGCAATTGGCCTGGCTCGCAATCGGCGTTCCTGCGAATCGCCTTGAGCGGAATAATCAAAGCTATGAAAACCAGTCCCGGCCCTCTCGCCGAAGAGGCTTACCTCGAGAAGGACGACGAGATTTCTCCCGATTCCAGTACCGACCGTAAGTTCATTACGGCGCTGGCACGTGGATTTGAGATCCTGCGCGCGTTCAAGCCGGGGAACGGGGCGCTCGGCAATCAGGAACTGTCGCGAGTCACCGGCATCCCCAAGGCGACGGTCTCGCGGCTGACCCACACCCTGTCCGAACTCGGCTATCTGCGTCACTTGAAGGCCGAAGGTAAGTACGAGCCGACGGAATCGATTCTCGCACTGGGCTATGCTGTACTGTCGAACATGCTGGTGCGCCAGATCGCGCACGACCCGATGCAGGAGATGGCTCTGCAGCATAAGGTCTCGGTCGGCCTGGCCAGCCGGGATCGGCTCAGCATGATCTTCGTCGACGTCTGCAACAGTCGCTCGCTCGGGACCCTGCGCCTGGAGATCGGCTCGCGCGTGCCCCTGCCGAATACGGCCGTCGGGCGGGCTTTCCTCGCCGGAATCGAAGAGCAAGAGCGGCAGTTCTTCTACGAACACTTCGCACAGCGGCTGGGCGCGGCTGAGTGGGCGGTTCTGAAGGAGCGGGTTGAGGAAGCCATCGCTCAGGTGGAGGACCGGGGCTTCTGCTACGTGGAGGACGAGTGGCATCATGGAATGCGCGCCGTCGGTACGCCCTTGACGTCGATGGGTCGGCAGACGGTGATGGGCATGATGTGCGGCGCGCCGGCCTTCGTGGTGGATCGCGAGAAGCTGGAGGGTGAGTTGGGCCCCAGATTGGCGCACCTCTGTCGCAGCTTGACGCCGATGCTGCGCTGAACGCTGCCCAAGTGGGTGTTCTGCCGCCCGGAGCGCCCGCCGGAACGCCCAATAAAGTAAACTGCCTCTTCCGGCTGCCCAAGACTCGAGCCCGGGACCGACTACACCCGGCCCGCTAGCCCGAGCCGCAAAAACCAGGCGGAAACATCTTGCCGCAGAGGATCGCGCCGGCGGTCCCCTGGATTACGAGAGGAGCCAACAGCATGACCGTCAATGACAAGATCGAGAAGTGGCGCGGGCTGGTGCCGGACAGCGAGTTGGAGACCTATGTCAAAGGCGGCTTCGGCAATCGGATCGGGCTGGGCAGGCGCCCGGCTCTCCTGAACATCGACACCACCTACATGTTCGTCGATCCGGCATACAGCCAGTGCGGAGGAGAAGACCCGGAACTCGTAAGCGCGATTCAGCGCATCACGGACGTTTTCCGAAGCCTGGAACTGCCGATCTACTACAGCCGCCGCGACGACCGCACCCATCCGGTCCGCCGCGGCATCTGGAATCTGAAGCTGGGGACCGCCGACGACTTCCAGTACAGCCGGGACCCGCGAGCCGACGAATGGCCGGACGGCTATGCGCCGCGAGAGCAAGACGTCGTCGTCTATAAGAACAAGCCGTCCTGCTTCTTCGAGACGCCTCTGGAATCCTTTCTCCGCTACGACGGCGTCGACAGCCTGGTCTGTATCGGCATCTCGACGAGCGGCTGCGTCCGTGCCGGCGTCACGGATGCCTTCTCGCACAACTTCCGTGTCACGATCCCTCAGGAAGCGGTCGGCGACCGCTGCGCGACGGCGCACCGGGCGAATCTCTTCGACATGGACATGAAGTTCGCGGACGTCGAACCGCTCGACAACATCGTTGCCGACCTGGAGACCCGCTTCGCCGCCGATGTCCGCGCCGCCCAATGAACACGGAGGCAAGCGAGCCAGGTGACTGAGGCATCGATAGATTGTCTTGTCGTATTGTTATATCAAGACTACCTGTTCCGATGACACATCACGATGTGACGGCCTCGATGGAACACTCGGGAGGTGTCGGATCGGAGTGACGGACCCATGGCCGGGCTGCCTCTTTACCATCGTATCTATACTGTCCTGATCGAGCAGATCAGGGAGGGCCAGTATCCGCCCGGTGCGACTCTGCCCGGAGAACTGGAGCTGGCGCAGCAGTTCGACGTCTCCCGTGTCACCATCCGTAAAACTCTGGACCAACTCGAACGCGACGGTCTCGTGGAGCGCCGCCAAGGCCGCGGTACCTTCGTACGCGCCGGTCGGGCGACCGAACCGGTAAAGGCCGAGGTCACGGGCCTGGTCGAGAATCTTCTGGCCATGGGTCTTCGCACCAAGGTCAAGGTTCTGCATTTCGCCTATGAACCCGCACCTCGACCCGTCGCCGAACGGCTGGAGATTCCCGTCGGCACGATCGCCCTGCACAGCGTCCGTCTCAGGAGCTACAAGGGCGAACCCTTCTCCTACGCCGTCACTTGGCTGCCCGAATCCATCGGACGCACCTTCGGGCGCAAGGAGCTGTCGTCCATGCCCTTGACGCGCTTGCTCGTTCGCGCCGGTGCGGCCCCTGCGGAGGCGCATCAAAAGGTATTCGCGCGTGCCGCAAGCGCCACGGTTGCACCGCTACTCGAGTTGAGCATCGGCGCCCCGCTGTTGGGCATCGAGCGCACGGTGCGCGACGTTCATGGTCGGCCTGTAGAGCATCTCCGCGCCCTCTACCGCCCCGACCGCTACGCGTTCGAACTGACCATGCACATTCAATCGAACGACCCGGATGCGCTGTGGGAGCCGACGGCACTGAAGGGAAATTGAATCTCAAATTCTCACGACGCTATTGTATTAATATAGATACAACCATACAAATACCGCAGAAACAGCGATCTGAGAAATCTGGAATTGGGGGCGGTCTGAGCGATGGACTTCGAACTGAACGAGGAGCAGAACCAGTTCCGTGACAGCGTGCGTCGCTTTGCCGAACGGCATCTCGCCGAGGGCGCCTTGAGGCGAGCGCACGAGCCGAGCTTTCCCTTCGAGGTCGCGCGCGCGATGGCGGATGCCGGGCTGATGGGGATCACCCTGCCCGAGGCCGATGGCGGTCAAGGCGGCACCTTGATGGATGCCATCATCGCCATCGAGCAGGTCGCCTTGGTCGACCCGCGTGCCGCCGACGTGGTTCAGCAAGGCAACTTCGGCGCCATCCGGACCCTCGCCGAGTATGCGACGCCGGCCCAGAAAGCCCGTTACCTGCCACCTCTCCTCAAGGGTGAAACGGTCATCGGCCTTGGTATGACCGAAGCCAATGCCGGCTCCGCCGTGACCGACCTTACGACCCGGGCCGAGCCCGACGGCGACGGCTGGCGGATCACCGGCGGGAAGGTCTTCACGAGCCACTCGGCGGAGGCCGACCTGTTTCTCGTCTACGTCCGTTTCGGGCCGGGTGTCGGGGGCGTTGGGTCGGTGTTGCTCGAGCGCGGCCAGGAGGGTTTCGTCTTCGGTCAGCCCAGCAACTACATGAACGGCGAACAATGGTGCGCGCTCTACTTCGACGAGGTGCGGGTCGAGCCGGAGAACGTGCTGCTAGGACCGGGCGGCTTCAAGAAGCAGATCGCCGGCTTCAACGCCGAGCGACTGGGCAACGCCGCACGGGCGCGAGCCTTGGGTCAATTCGCTTTCAATGCCGCCCGGGAGCATGCGCTCACGCGCAGCCAGTTTGGCCGCCCTCTCTGTGAATTCCAGGGGCTGCAATGGAAGTTCGCGGATGCTCTTCTTGCTCTCGAAGCCGCGCAACTGCTGCTCTATCGCGCAGCAGTCAAGGCCGACCGGGGCCTGCCATCCGCACAGGACACAGCCTTGGCGAAGCTCATGTGCAACAAGGCGGGTTTCGAAACCGCCCATGAAGCCGTGCAGGTCTTGGGCGGAACAGGCTACTGCGACGAGCACCTGGTGGAATACTGCTTCCGGAAGACCCGCGGCTGGATGATTGCCGGTGGCTCCATGGAGGTGATGCGGAACCGGATCGCGGAAGGCATTTTCGACCGCCGCTTCTCCCAACGTCCGCCGCAACCCGGGACCGCGAGCGGATGACCGCCGCTCTCTTAGCGCCGCTCGCCGACTGCCTGCTCCGTCCTCGGAGTGTGGCCATCGTCGGTGCTTCGGCGAACCTCGACAAGAACAACAGCCGGCCTCAGCGTTATCTGGCGAAACACGGGTACGACGGCCGCGTCTATCCGATCAATCCGGCCTACGGGACCCTTTTCGACGAAGCCTGCTACCCCAGCTTGACCGCTGTCGGCGCGCCGATCGATCATGCCTACGTCATGGTTCCACGCCAGGCCGTCGAGGGTGTGGTAGAGGACTGCATCGGAGCCGGCGTGCGTTGTGCGACCATCTTCACCGGGGGTTACGCCGAAAGCGGGCCGGCCGGTATCGCCCGGCAGGAACGCCTCGTCTCGCAAGCCCGGACCGGGGGGCTGCGTCTGCTCGGGCCCAACAGTCTGGGAGTCGTAAATACACGCCTTCCGCTGACCCTTAGTGCGAATGCCGTTCTCGAGCGCGACACCCTTCAGGCCGGCCGCTTCGGACTGGTATCCCAGTCCGGCAGCCTGATCGGCGCGCTCGTGTCGCGCGGGCAGGCACGGGGCATCCGCTTCTCGACGCTGGTGTCCGTGGGCAACGAGTCCGATCTGTCGGTCGGAGAGGTCGCCGAGATGCTGCTGGACGATCCGGACACGGATGTCGTCTCTCTTTTTCTCGAAACCCTTCGCGACCGTGCGGCTCTAGAGGCAATGGCGGCGAAAGCCCATGCCATCGGCAAACCAGTCATGGCCTACGTGCTCGGCCGATCGGAACTGGGCCGCAGCTTGGCCCAGTCGCATACGGGAGCGCTGGCGGGCCAGGCGGCCGTCATGGATACCTTTCTGCGGGAACTGGGCGTCCTGCGGGTCGATCTGTTCGAAAGCCTGATCGAAACACCGCCCCTTTTGGCTGGGCGGCAAAGGCCCGCAGGACGGCGTGCGGCCGTCGTGACCACGACCGGCGGCGGCGGCGCCATCGTCGCCGACCATCTCGGGGAACGCGGCCTGACCGTCGTTCAGCCGTCCACCGAACTGCGGAAAGCCCTGGCCACCCACGGTCTCACAATCGGAGAAACACCGGTTATCGACCTGACCATGGCCGGAACGCGGCAGGAGACCGTGGACGCCTGCCTCGGCGCGCTGATCGACGATCCGGGCATCGATGCCGTGGTGATGGTCGTCGGCTCCTCCTCGGAGTTCTATCCGGAGTTGGCCGTCACGCCTTTGACGAAATGGGCCGGTGCCGCAAAGCCCATCGCGGCCTTTCTCTTTCCCAATGCGGAAGAGTCCCTCGCGCTGCTGGCCGAGGCGGGTATCGCCGCCTTCCGCACACCCGAAGCCTGCGCCGACGCTCTCAACGCCTACCTGCGCTGGGCGCCGCCGCGGGTTCGAAGGACGCAACCGCTGCCGACTGCAGCAGTTCAAATCGTCGAAGTCCACCGTGAGGCGGGAGACCTCAATGAGCGCGATGCCCTGGCTCTCTTCTCCGCCCTCGGCATCTCCGTCGCCGAGTGCCGCGTCATGCCCCTGGGCGGTCCCGTCCCGGCAGACCTGAGCTACCCTGTCGCCGCCAAAATTCTATCTTCCGACATCGCGCATAAAAGCGATCTCGGCGGCGTCGCCCTCGACCTGTCCGATGGAACGATACTGCTGGAGACGGCAAGGCGCTTGCACCGCTCGGTCGCCGCCGCTCAACCCGATGCGCGGCTGGACGGGATCCTGATCCAACCGATGGTCGAGGGTTTGGCCGAAGTCATCGTCGGCTTCCGGATCGACCCGCTCGCCGGACCGGTGGTGATAGTCGGCGTCGGCGGCGTTCTCGCGGAAATCTACGGCGACGTCTCCCTTCGGCTGGCGCCGGTCGGTCGGGATGAAGCTCTGGCGATGCTGCGCGAGGTCAAGGGCCTTGCTCCTCTCTTCGGGGCGCGGGGGCGTCCAAAAGGCGATGTGGACGCGCTGGCGCGCACGATCGAAGCTCTCTCGCACCTGGCGGCCGACGGCGGGCCGGCCGTTCAGGAAGCGGAAATCAATCCACTGGTCGTCATGAACGAAGGGTGCGGCGCCGTGGCCGTGGACGGCTGGGTGAGGCTTGCCAAGCAAGGTGGGATCCATGACTGACTCCTCCGCAACCTTCCGGACGGTTGCCGTCATCGGCGCGGGAACGATGGGGCGCGGCATTGCCCAGCTCTTCGTTCAAGCCGGGCTGCGAACGCTGCTCTATGATGCGAACGCCGAGCAAACGACCGAAGCGGCGGGCTTCGTCACCCGCATGCTCCAACGTCGCCTGGAGAAAGGCGAAGCGACGGAGGCAGCGACCGAAACTGCCATCGCTCAGCTCGCTCCGGCCGACAGCCTCGAGGCGCTGGCGCCCGCCACGCTGGTGGTGGAGGCCATCGCGGAGCGCCTGGACGTCAAGCAAGATCTCTTCCGCAGCCTTGAAGCGATCGTCAGCGAGGACACCATCCTGGCGACCAATACGTCGTCGCTGCTGGTCACCGCCGTGGCCGCGGCCTGCTCGCGGCCGGAACGGGTCGCCGGCTATCATTTCTTCAATCCCGTGCCCTTGATGAAGCTGGTGGAGGTCATCCGCGGCGAGCGCACCGAGAACGCCGTGGTGGCGCGGCTGACGGCTCTGACCGAAACCCTCGGGCACCGCGCCGTTACCACGACCGACAGTCCCGGCTTTCTGGTCAATCACGCCGGCCGTGCCCTCTATACGGAGGGTCTGCAGATCGTGCAGGAAAACGTCGCCGCGCCGCGGACGGTGGATGCCCTGATGCGGGACGCGGCGGGCTTTCGGATGGGGCCCTTCGAGCTGTTCGATCTGACCGGTCTCGATGTGTCGGGGCACGTTCTGGAATCGATTCACAGTCAGTTCTTCCAGGACCCGCGTTACCGGCCGACGCCGCTGCCGCGCCGTCGCGTCGCGGCAGGTCTCTATGGCCGCAAGACGGGCGAAGGCTTCTATCGCTACGACGAGGGTCGGATCGTTCGGCCGCCCGAGCCGGCGGCCCCCGATGCGCCGCTGTCCGGCGCCGTATGGGTCGAAGCCGAGACGGCGGCGTCGAACGCCCTGACGAAGCTGCTCAACACACTCGGAGCGCCTTTGGACAAAGCGTCCAAACCCGCCTCCGACAGCTTGATTCTCCTGGCGCCGGTCGGACTCGACGGGAGCGCCCTCTGCGCGCGGCACGGGCTCGACCCAGCGCGCACCCTGGCCGTCGATCCCCTGTTCGGTCTCGAAAGCGGACGCCGCACGCTCATGACACTGCCGGGAACCGATCCGGTCTGGCGGGATCGGGCTCACGCCTTGCTGAGCAGGGACGGTGTGCCGGTGAGCCTTATCGGCGACAGCCCGGGACTGGTGGTTCAGCGGATGCTTGCGACCATCGTCAATCTAGGATGCGAGATCGCCCAGCAAGCGGTCGCGACGCCCTCCGATATCGACGATGCCGTTCGGATCGGCTTGGGTTATCCGGCTGGTCCACTGACTCTCGGCGACCGTATCGGACCGCGGCAGGTTCTAGAGATTCTGGAGAACGTTCACAGCCTGACCCAGGACCCGCGATACCGGCCCAGCCCTTGGTTGCGTCGGCGGGCCGCCCTCGGCCTGTCTCTGACCACAGAGTAATTAGAGACCAGGCGGGCTGTCTTCGCTCCGCTCCGCCGCCGCGGCGTCGCCAGCGGACTCTTAAGTCGACTCCATCTCGGCGGCGACGCGATAAGCCTCCAGCAAGGCCGGCCATCCCATCGGAGAGGCCATGCCGGCGGCCATACCGGCGCCTCCGTCACCGTGTCTGGCAAAGGCGTCATGCAAGACCTTCACCTGGGTACGACCGGGCTCGATCGGCAGGAAGCGCACCTCCACCTCGCTGGCCTTGGCTGGATCCGGCTCCGGCGACCAGGGCTGTGTGTCCGGCGAGATCTGCCAGGCGAGCAGCAGACGTTGCGGTGGTTGCCACGCCAAGACATCCCCCCAGCCGACCGTCTCACCCTCCTCGCTTATCTCGAACCAGCCGCCCTCGGCAGTCAGGCCGATCTCCCGAGCCGTTCCGCGGGAGAAGCTGTTCTGCTTCGGCCACCAACGATCGATACCGTCGGTAAAGAGTGCAAAAGCCGTATCGGTCGGTAGATTCACGGACACGCCGACGACGACCTCCGGTACCTCGATCACAGGCTCCTCCATGATGCCGTCCTTTCCTCGCTACAGCAGACCGAACCAGCCCGGCAAGGCCAGCGCGATGATCGGGAAGGCCGCAAGAATCCCAAGTCGCAAGAGATCCGCGACGACGAAGGGCAAGGCGCCAAACATGACATCCTCGCTCTTGACCTCCGGCGCGACGGAGGAAATCACGAAGAGGTTCATGCCGACCGGCGGCGTGATCAGACCCAACTCGACGGCTACCACGGCCAGGATGCCAAACCAAATGGGGTCGTAGCCAGCCTCGAGGATCAGCGGATAGAAAACCGGCACGGTCAACAGGATCATCGCCAGACTGTCCATGACACAGCCAAGCAGAACGAAAAAGACCAGGATGGCGGCCAGCACCATCCAGGGCGCGAGCCCCAGGTCGCGAATCAGCGCTACCGTCTCGGCCGGGATCTGCGAGACCGACAGCAGATAGCCGAAGATCTCGGCCCCGATGATGATCAGGAAGATCGCCGCGGTGGTGCGCAGCGTATCGATCAGCGCCTGACGCAGCCCCGGCCAGCGCACACCGCGTGCCAAGGCCACGAGCAGCGTCAGGAAGGCGCCGGCGCCCGCTGCTTCGGTCGGGGTGAAGAGGCCACCGTAGAGCCCGCCCATCACCAGCAGAAAGAGCGCCAGGACCGGCAGCGCGGGCTTCAGCGCCCGGACGAGCGGGATCTGCGCGGTCTCTAGCGCGCGACCGCCCAGCTCAGGCCGCAGCCGCACCAGGATCGCGATGGTCAGACCGTAGAGCAGGATCGCCAACAGCCCGGGCAGGAAACCGGCGAGGAACAAGGCTTCGACAGACTGCTGGGTAATCAGCGCATAGAGCAGAAGCGCAATCGAGGGCGGAATCATGATGCCCAGCGTGCCGCCCGCCGCCAATGCACCCGCCGCCAAACGCGGCGCCGTGCCCTGCGCACGCATCTCCGGCAGCGCCACCCGCGCCATGGTGGCCGCGGTCGCCAGAGAGGAACCGGACACAGCCGAGAAGCCGCCGCTCGCCAGGACAGCCGCCAAAGGCAAGCCGCCGCGCCAACCGGCCAGCAGGCGCCGTGCCGCGGCAAAGAGGTCCCGCGACAAACCCGCCTGTGCCGCCAGATTACCCATCAAGAGGAACAGCGGCACCAGGGTGAAGGCGTAATTGGTCGCCACGTCCCAAGGCCCGTTGCCCAGAATCGCCAAAGCAGCCTCGGGACTTGCCAGCAACGCGAAACCGCCGAGACCCGTGACGATCATCGCCAGCGCCACCGGGCAGCGCAGAACCAGCAGGATCAGCAGGACACCGATAGCCGAAAGGCCGACCTCCGGTGGGCTCACGGCCAGTTCCTCATCGCTCGCCCCGTCCGCTTCTGCCGAAACCGAGCGACAGGCCGACCAGCGCAGCGGCCGCGAAGGCGACCACGGCGAAGGCGTAGAAGCCCCAGAGCGGAAGTTGCATGTCCTGGGTGGTGTCACCGCGCGCAAGCAGCGTCAGGCTCTCCCCCGCGTAGCGCCAGGCGAGCAGCACCGCCAGTATCCCGAACAAGAGACTCCAGAGACGGTCGAGTATGGCCGTCAGCCAAAGCGGCCAGTGCCGGCTGAACACCTCGATCGTGACCGGTCCGTCCCGAAGCGCGCGCGGCATGGCGGCGAAGACCGTGATCAACAAGGCGTAGGTCGCCATCTCCACGGCATCGGACAGCAAGAGATCGAGCCCCCCGGCAGTGAGGTCGAACAGCAGACGCGTCAGGATTCCTGCCGCCGTGACCGCCAGCAACAGCGCCAGCGCCAGACCGGCGACGGCATCGAAGAGAGAGACGAGGCGATGCATCGCAGCCCCTTGCCGGCCTTCGCCTACCGTCGGCCCAGCGCAGTGCGGCACCCGGCGACGTAGTCCTGCAGGGCAGCGTAAGTCTGCCGTGCCGGCAGACCGCGACCTTCCAAGTCGGAAAGGTAACGCTCGCGGGCGCGTTCCGCCGCGGCTTCCCAGGCAGCCCGGTCCTCGATGCTCTGCAGGCTGCCGTTGGCCAGCGTGGCGGCACGCCCGCCGACGTCGCCTCGGTCGTAGCCACGCCCGGCCGCCAACGCCCAGTCCCGGCCGGAGTGTGCGTCGATCACGGCCTTAAGGTCGTCGGGCAACCGCGCGTAGGCGTCCTTGTTCATGGCCGTCACGAAGGCGAGGGCATAGAGTCCGACCTCGGTGTGATGGTCCGACACCTCGTCGGCGCGGAAACCGGCGACCGCCTCCCAGGGCAGCAGAAAGCCGTCGATAACCCCTCGTTGGGCACTCTCGTAGATCGCCGGCGCCGGCATGCCGACCGGCTCGGCGCCAAGTTCCTCCAGCAGCGTGCCGATCACCGCGGTCGGGCGTCGAATGCGCAACCCCTTCAGGTCGTCGAGGCTGGTCACGGCGCGCGCGCCGGTGTGCAGGTGACCGGCGCCGTGCGTGTGGACGAAGAGCACGTGGGTATCGGCATATTCCGCGTCCAAGGCGCCACTGTCGTAAAGCTGCTGAAACGCGCAGGAACCCACTTCCGCCGTCTCGAAGAGGCCGGGCAGCTCCACGAGCTGACTCAGCGGAAAGCGGTTGGCGGTATAGCCCTGGACGGTCCAAGCGATCTCCGCAATGCCGTTGCGAGCGTTGTCGTAGCCTTGCGGCGCCTTGCCGAGAGTCTGCGCCGGATAGACTTCGACGGCGAGCCGGCCGTCGGAGGCTTCCTCGACCGAGGTCGCCCAGGCCTCGAACAGTTCGACATGCTGCCAGGCATTGGCCGGCATGAAGTGGGCGAAGCGCAGCGTCGCCTCCTGAGCCACTGCGATGGAGGCCGTAAAGAGCGCGGCGGCAAGCGGGACGGCAAAGCGCAGGATGTGATGAATCATCTCGGTTCCCGGAACAGCAGACAGCAGGCGACGACACAGGCCGGAGCCGCAGACAAGCCGAGCGGCGGCGGCGATGCAAGCGCCAAAACGATCCGGCAGACCCCGTTGCCGACCCGCGCCGGGACCGCGCACCGCGGGCATCCTACAACCCCAGGTATCGTATCCCATATTCGTTCTGCCGGCTTGACTCGACGGAGAGCCTTCCGGTCAACTTGCCAGCGAAGAAACCGGCGGGGCGGACCATCTTGGCACCGCGGCCGGGACACCGAAACGGGGACGCCATGGGGGTCTACATTCGGCCGAGCACGCTCTCGCAAGCGTTGGATGCGCTCGCCGAACGCCCCTACACGCCGCTTGCCGGCGGCACCGACGTCTACCCCGCACAAGCCAACCTCGCCGCCTGGAACCGAGCTCCCGACCTCGACATTCTCGATATCTCGGCCCTGCCGGACCTGTGTGGGATGGAGGAAACGCCCGAAGGTTGGCGCCTCGGTGCTCTGACCACCTGGACCGAGGCGATCGAAGGGTCCCTCCCCGCCTGTTTCGACGGACTGCGCATGGCCGGTCGTACGGTCGGGGGCCGGCAAATCCAGAACCGCGGTACCCTGGCCGGCAATCTCTGTAACGCCTCGCCGGCCGCGGACGGCGTGCCGCCATTGCTGGCCCTCGACTGCGAGGTCGAGCTGGCCTCGAAAGCCGGGCGGCGGCGTCTGCCGCTGAGCGACTTCATTCTCGGCAACCGCAGCACGGCGCGCCGCCACGACGAGTTGCTGGTCGCCCTGCTGGTTCCGAAGCCGCGTCGACCAGCACGATCGACCTTTCTCAAGCTTGGCGCCCGCAGCTATCTGGTGATCTCCATCGTCATGGTCGCGGCAACACTGGAAGTGGACGCCGGCACGGT
This sequence comes from Algihabitans albus, assembly GCF_003572205.1. Classification (NCBI taxonomy): domain Bacteria; kingdom Pseudomonadati; phylum Pseudomonadota; class Alphaproteobacteria; order Rhodospirillales; family Rhodovibrionaceae; genus Algihabitans; species Algihabitans albus. Next base: position 55,608 of record NZ_QXNY01000005.1, on the reverse strand, counting down.
GACGGCGGCGCGGCTGGCGGTGGGAAGCTGCTCCGCCGCCGCCCAGCGCCTGCCGGATCTGGAGGCGGCGCTGCTGGGCAAGCCTTGCGACGCCGCCCTCGCGGCAGTGGTCAAAACGGACCATCTCGGCCTGTTGAGTCCGATCGACGACGTGCGCGGCTCGGCGGACTATCGGCGCGACACGGCGCTCACCCTGGTCCGCCGGGCGCTGCTGGACCTCACCGATAAAGCCGGTGAGATGGCGGCATGAGCCCGGATGCCGGCAGTGCCGGAACCACGCTCTCCCTGACCGTCAACGGCGAGCCACGGAGCGTAGCGGCGGCGCCCTTCACCCGCCTGACCGACGTGCTGCGTCACGAGTTGGGGTTGACCGGCACCAAGGTCGGTTGCGATGCCGGCGACTGCGGCGCCTGCACGGTGCTGCTGGATGGCCGGCAGGTCTGTGCCTGCCTGGTGCCGCTGGGCCAAGCCGCAGGACGCGAGATCACCACGGTCGAAGGGCTGGCGGACCAGGAACAGCTCTCCGCCCTGCAGCGCGCCTTCCATCTGCACGGCGCCGCTCAATGCGGCATCTGCACGCCCGGCATGCTGATGGCGGCCGCCGACCTGCTGGCCCGCGTGCAGGACCCGACGGAACGCCAGGTCGAGGACGCACTGGGGGGCGTGCTCTGCCGTTGCACCGGCTACCGCAAGATCGTCGAGGCGGTGCGCGCGGCCCCGCATCTCGCAGCCCCCGGCAATCTCAGTGCCGAAAGCGGCCCCTCGGTCGGGCAAGCGATACCGCGTCGCGACGGCCTGCCGAAGATCACCGGCGACGACCGCTTCGGCGCCGACACCGCCCCGGCCGGGGCGCTCTGGTTGCGAGCCGTGCGGTCGCCGCATGCGCGGGCAACCTTCGAGATCGGCGATCTGGCGCCGCTCCGTGCTGCCTTTCCCGGGCTGCGGCACGTGCTGACGGCCGCCGACGTGCCCGGCGAGAACTCCTATGGAATCTATCCGCACCTGAAGGACCAGCCAGTGCTCGCCTCCGGTGCGGTACGGTACCGGGGCGAGGCCGTGCTGGCCTTGGTCGGCGACCGCGCGACAGTGGAGTCCCTACCTCTCGAGCAAATCCCCATCGCCTGGACGGTCCTGGAACCCGTGATCGGCATGGCTGCGGCCAGGGCACCGGACGCACCGCAGCTCCATGACGCCTCCAACGGCAACGTGCTGATCCGCGGCTACCTGGAGAAGGGTGCGCCGGAGAGCGCCTTCGAAGATGCGGCCGCACGGTCGGAGGGGAGCTGGAGCACCGGCTTCGTCGAGCATGCCTATATCGAGCCGGAGGCCGGCTATGCCCTGCGCGAAAACGGCGGGCTGACCGTCTTTGGCTGCACCCAAGCCCCCTACATGGACCGGGACGAGGTGGCGCGGGTCGCCGGTCTAGCGGTCGAGGCCGTCAGAATCGTTCCCAGCGCCTGCGGCGGCGGCTTCGGAGGCAAGTTGGACGTCGCCTTGCAACCGCTCTTGGCAGTCGCGGCGATGGTGTCGAACCGGCCGGTCCGCGCCCTCTTCAGCCGCAACGAGTCCATGGCGGCGACCACCAAGCGACACCCCTCGCACATCACCGCCCGCGCGGCGGCGGAAGCCGACGGCAAGCTGCGGGCTCTCGATTTCGAAGGCGACTTCAATACCGGCGCTTACGCCTCCTGGGGTCCGACCGTCGCCGGCCGCGTTCCGGTGCATGCCAGCGGACCCTATGCCCTGCCGCATGTGCGGGTGCGCAGCCGGGCGATCTATACCAACGAGACACCAGCCGGCGCCTTCCGCGGCTTCGGCGTGCCGCAGGCCGCTATCGCCCACGAGTGCCTGATGGACGACCTGGCGGCACAGCTCGACCTCGATCCGCTCGAATTCCGGCACCTCAACGCCATCCGGCGCGGCGACACCACGGCGACGGGACAGAGGCTGGAACACTCGGCCGGGCTCGCCACCTGCCTGGAGGCCCTGCGGCCGGACTGGCAGAGGCTGCGCGCCGAGGCCGAAGTCTTCAACAGCACCACGTCGGGGCGGCGACGACGCGGCGTCGGCATCGGCTGTATGTGGTACGGCATCGGCAACACAGCGCTCGCCAATCCCTCCGAAATGCGGGTGGTGCTGGATCGCGACGGTCGCCTGACGCTGTACAACGGGGCGGTCGATATCGGCCAGGGTTCGGCGACGATCATGCTTCAGATCTGCGCCGATGCGCTGGGCCTGCCCCTCGAAGCCTTCGCCCAGGTGGTCGGCGACACGGATCTGACGCTGGATGCCGGCAAGACTTCCGCCTCGCGCCAGACCTTCGTTTCCGGCAAGGCCGCGGAGCTGGCCGGCCTCGACCTGCGCAGCAAGCTGCTGCGTCTCGCCAACGCGGGACCGGACGCGAAACTTCGTCTCCGGGCGTCGCGAGTCCAGGTGATCGAAGGCGACCGCAGCCAAGAGATCGACCTCGCCCGTTTGGCGGAGGACCTGGAGGGCTATGGCTGCTTCGATCCGCCGACCACGCCGCTCGACGAGAAAGGTCAGGGAACGCCCTATGCCACCTACGGATTCGCGGCACAGCTCGCGGACCTCTCGGTGGACCTGGATCTCGGCACGGTCGCGCTGCGGCGGATCGTTGCCGCGCACGACGTCGGCAAGGCGGTCAATCCGATGCTGGTCGAGGGGCAGATTCACGGCGGCATCGCCCAGGGCATCGGGCTGGCGCTGATGGAAGAGTACCTGCCCGGACGTACAGAGAACCTGCATGACTATCTGATCCCGAGCTTCGGCGACGTGCCGGAGATCGACATTCATCTGATCGAAGATCCCGAACCGCTGGGCCCTTACGGTGCCAAGGGCATCGGCGAGCCGGCCCTGGTCCCGACGGCACCGGCGATCTTCGGCGCCATCCGTCACGCCACCGGCGCGGTGGTCCGCCAGGCACCGGCCCTGCCTCATCGCCTGCGCGCGCTTCTTCGGGAGGCCGGGCATGGCTAACGGAGCGCCACCTTCCCAAGAGATGCAGAAGTACGGCGCGCGCGAAGGCGATCAGGGCATCGTGCGCTGCGACGCCTGTCCAGTGCTCTGCCGCATCAGGCCAGGCCGGGTCGGCGCCTGTGGGCGCTATGCCAACGAGGACGGCCTGCTGACGCGCAGCGATCCGCTGGTCCTCAGCCAGCGCGTCGCCGAAGCGGGCGGGGTCATGGTGCCTTTCCAGGCCGAGGACGCGCAGGGCCAGGAGTGGGACGGTCGTCTGCTGGCCAATGCGGAGACCTTCGTGACCGGGATTGGCAGCGGAACCACCTATCCTGACTACAAGCCGGCGCCCTTCATCGTCTCCAGTCAGTACGGCGGCGTCGATACGGTCACCGTCGTCACCGAGGGCATCTTCAGCTACTGCGGCGTCAAGGTGAAGATCGACACGGACCGCCATCTCGGGCCGGAGACGGCACCGGTGCGCGCGGCCGGCGAGATGGTCGGTCACGTCACGACCGCCGAGTACGGCTCTCAGATGCTCTCTCTCGGCGGCGTGCGGCACTTGACAGGCGGCAGCAAGAAGGAAGGCAACATCGCCTGCGACACGCTGCTGAAACTCTGCAGCGGCGAGGCCGTCGAGCTGGAGATCGAAGAGGGCGCGACCGTCACGGTGCAGGCCGACCGCGCCCCGATCGTCAACGGCCACCCGGAAGAGCGGATGCGGGTCGGTTGCGGATCGGCCACCGTCGGAATCTTCGCCCAGCAATGGCACGGACAGGTGGACGAGGTGATCGTGCTGGACGATCACATCACCGGTGTCTTAACGGAACACCAGGCGGGACGTTGCCTCGACATGCCGCTGTCCGGCATCCGCGTGCGCGGCCGCAAGTCGACGCCGGGCCGCTACTTCCAGGTGGCCGAGCCGGGCAGCGGTTGGGGTGGTACCGACATCACCGACCCGCTGTCCATCGTCGAGAAGATCGATCCCAAGACCGCCTGGCCGGGCTTGCGGCTTCTGCTCACCTCGACCACCGGCGAAGACGCGCTCTACTGCGTCCTGGACGAAGAACTGAGGCCGCAGCAGCGGGAGATCCCAGCAGCGGTGCGCAAGGTCGTGGAGCGCATCGGCGAAAACTGCGAGCCGGCGCTCTGCTCCGTGATCTTCATGGCCGGGGCCGGCGGCAGCCTGCGGGCCGGCGTCACCGAGAATCCGGTACACTTGACCCAGTCGGTCAAGCAGGCGCTGACCCGCGTCACCATGGGCGGAGCTCCGGTCTATATCTGGCCAGGCGGCGGCATCACCGTGATGGTCGATGTGACCCGCATGCCGGAAAACGCCTTCGGCTACGTTCCGACACCAGCCATCGTGGCGCCGATGGAGTTCACCATGCCCAAGGCGGACTACGAGGCCTTGGGTGGCCATGCCGGCGCGGTGGTCCCGCTGGAGCAGGTGCTGAGGGAGCAAGGCGAGAGTGCCAAGGCCGCGCGCTGGCGCGACGAGAACCCCTGGCCGCTGGAACAGAGCAAAGGCGGGCGACCATGAGGCCGCTGGCCCGGCGGACCGCAGTGGCGCCAACGCTGACCGGCGGCCGACTCCACCTGCAGGACGGCCCCATCGATCTGGTGATCAAGGCCGAAGGAGCGCCGGACGACGTGCAGGAGGCTTACAGACAAGCGATCACGGCTTTCGAGGGACTGCTCGCCGAACTCGCGCGCGAACTCCCGGAATTGCGACGGCCGCTCGGGGCGGAGCCGCACCGGCTGCGCCATCCCGTGGCAAGAGCCATGGCGGAGGCCTGCCGACCCCACGAAAGACTCTGGGTGACCCCCATGGCTGCGGTGGCAGGCTCCATCGCCGATCATGTTCTCGCCGCCCTGATCGAGGAGCGCAGTCTCACCCGCGCCTGGGTCAACGACGGCGGCGACATCGCCGTGCATCTGGCGCCGGGCGAAAGCCTCGACATCGGACTGGTTGCCGATCTGGCGGACTGGGGTCCGAGCGGCCAGGTCACGCTGACTCACGATCTGCCGACGCGCGGACTGGCCACCTCCGGTCGCCAAGGCCGCAGCCTGTCACGCGGGCTTGCCGACGCCGTCACGGTGTTGGCCGCCAGCGCGGCCGAGGCCGATGTCGCGGCAACGCTGATCGCCAACGCCGTGGATCTGGAGGACCATCCGAACGTTCGGCGGCGCCCGGCCTGTGAGATCGATAGCGACAGCGACCTGAGTGCCTTGCCGGTGGTTACCGCGGTGGGGCCATTGAGCCCGAACGAGATTGAGACCGCCCTGACCGCCGGAGCGCAGCTGGCCGCGCAGATGCATCGGGCTGGCCTGATCCACGCGGCGCTGCTGTCTCTGCGAGAACAAAGCCGGGCCGTACCGGACCGCCAAGAGGAGACGAGCCTTCCATGGACCTGATCGCCATCCGCAAGATCGCCACCTTCGTCGAGGAGGAGCGGCACGAGTTCGGCCCCGCCTTGGCCGAGCCGCTGATTCGTGGCACCGTTGCGGTGGTGATGAACAACCCCTACGCCGGCGGCTACGTCGAAGAGATCACGCCGCTGATGGAGGCGCTGAAACCGGTCGGTAAGGAGATGGCGGAACGCTTGGTCTCCGCCATGGGAAAGGGACCGGAGGAGATCCAGGGGTACGGCAAAGGCGCCATCGTCGGCGCCGCCGGCGAACTGGAACACGGCGCGCTTTGGCACGTGCCGGGCGGTTGGGGGATGCGCGAGGTGCTGGGCCACACCCAGGCCATCGTGCCCTCGTCCAAGAAGGTCGGCACTCTCGGCACGGCGATCGACATTCCGGTTCACCATGTCAACGCAGCCTACGTGCGAAGCCACTTCACGGCGATAGAGGTGCGCCTGCCCGATGCACCGCGCCCGGACGAGCTTGTCTACATTCTGGCCATGACCTCCGGTCCGCGCCCTCATGCGCGCGTCGAAGGACTTCAAGCCAGCGAGATCAAGGGAGAGGACGGCCTGCGCTAGGGCCGTGCTTTACGACAGAAAGGGAGAACAGGGATATGTTGAGGCGACACCTTCTGATCGCGGGGGCGGCTCTGCTGGCCGCAAGTACCGCCTTCACCCCGGCCAAGGCCCAGGACAGCGTCAAGGTCGGTGAACTTTTTTCCTACGCCCGCATGGCGGCCTTCGCCGACCCGTACCGGAAGGGCTGGCAGCTTGCCGTGGAGGAGATCAACGCCTCCGGCGGCGTGATGGGTGGAAAGACCCTCGAGGTGATCAGCCGAGACGACGGCGGCACGACAGCCGACGCGGTGCGCGTGGCCGACGAGCTGGTGACCAACGAGGACGTCGCCTTTCTCTTCGGGACCTTCTTCTCCAACGTCGGCCTCGCGGTCGGCGACTACGCCAAGCAGAAGCAGACCCTCTTCATCGCAGCCGAGCCGCTGACCGACGCCATCACCATGGCGCAAGGCAACCGCTACACCTTCCGCATGCGGCCCAACACCTACATGCAGACCAAGATGCTAGTTGAAGCCGGCAAGGAGTCCGGAGCCAAGACCTGGGCCATCGTGGCGCCGAACTACGAGTACGGCCAGTCCGCCGCCGCGAACTTCAAGAAGCTCCTGGCCGAGATGGACCCGGAAGCCGAAGTGGTGGTCGAACAATACCCGGCCCTCGGCAAGATCGATGCCGGCGCGACGACGCAGGCCATCCTGCGCGCCAACCCCGACGGCATCTTCAATGCGACCTTCGCCGGCGACCAGGCCAAGCTGGTGCGCGAGGGACAACTTCGCGGTCTCTTCGAGGAGCGCACGGTGCTCAGCTTGCTGACCGGGGAGCCGGAGTACCTCGTCCCGATGGGAGCCGAAACGCCGGAAGGCTGGATCGTTACGGGCTATCCCTGGGATCAGATCGACACGCCGGAACACCTCGCCTTCGTCGAAGCCTATCAGGCCAAGTACGACGACTTCCCGCGCCTGGCGTCGCTGCTCGGCTACTCCATTCCCTACGTCATCAAGGCGATGCTCGATAAGGCCGGATCCACCGAGACCGACGCCATGATCGACGCGCTCAAGGGCCTGGAGGTCGAGACGCCGACGGGTCCCATCACCATGCGCGCCATTGATCATCAGGCAACGATGGGTGCCTGGGTCGGACGCCTGACGGTCGAGGACGGCCAAGGCAAGATGGTCGACTGGTACTACGCCGACGGCGCCGACTTCGCTCATACGCCTGAGGCGGTGAAGGCGGCCCGACCCGCCGAGTAGTCTCGCCTATCGTCGCCAGCCGGCTTCCGCACAGCGCGGACCGGCTGGCGATGCGGTTTTTCTTCCAGCTCGTTGCGACCAGGATGGCCCACCGCCGATGGATCCCGCCTTCATCTTCCTACAGTTTCTCAGCGGCCTCGCGAGCGCGTCCAACCTGTTCCTGATCGCCTGCGGCCTCACCATCATCTTCGGCGTCACGCGGATCGTGAACTTCGCGCATGGCAGCTTCTACATGCTGGGCGCCTACCTCGCCTACACGCTGACCGCCCAGATTATGCCGATCCTGGGAGACGTACTCGGCTTCTGGCTGGCGATCCCGCTCGCGGCCGTCGCCGTCGGACTGCTCGCCGTCGTGATGGAGCTGTTGCTGCTGCGGCGGATCTACCGGTCCCACGAACTGTTCCAGCTGCTAGCCACCTTCGGCGTGGTGCTGATCGTCCAGGACCTCGTTCAAACGGTCTGGGGACCTGAAGAACTCTTCGGACCCCGCGCGCCCGGCTTCACCTCCTTCGTGGTGATCTTCGGCTTCCGTTTTCCCGAGTATCAGCTCGTGCTGATCGCCGCAGGGCCTCTGGTGCTAGGTGCGATCTGGCTGCTGTTCAACCGCACGCGCTGGGGCAACCTCGTACGCGCCGCGACGCAGGATCGCGAGATGGTCGGCGCGCTGGGCGTCAATCAGGCGCGGCTGTTCACCGGCGTGCTCTTTCTCGGCGGCTTCCTCGCCGGCCTGGCCGGTGCGCTGCAGCTTCCGGTCGAGCCAGCCAATCCCTTCATGGACGTCAACATCATCGCCGAAGCCTTCGTCGTCACCGTGATCGGCGGCATGGGCAACGTGCTGGGAGCCTTCCTGGCCGCATTGATCATCGCCCAACTCCAGGCCTTCGGCATCCTGGTCTTCCCCGAGATCACGCTGGTTCTGCCCTTCCTGGTGATGGCCCTGGTGCTGGTGGTGCGTCCCTGGGGACTGCTCGGCAAGCCGGAAACCACGACCAGCCACGGCTTTGCCGGCGACCGCCCACTGCGACCGCTGGGCCGTACGCAACAACTGCTGATCGCCGGCACGGTCGCCGTTCTGCTGTTGCTGCCGCTGATCCTCGGGGAGTACGGCCAGAAGCTGGCGCTCGAGGTCTTCGTCTATGCCCTGCTGGCCTTCTCCCTGAATTTCATCATGGGGGCCGGCGGCATGGTCTCCTTCGGCCACGCCGCCTACTTCGGGCTTGGCGGCTACGGCGCCGCGCTGCTGGTGCACCATCTCGGTTTCGGCATGGAAGTCGCTATGCTGGCCGCACCACTGTTCGCCGGCCTGGGAGCGCTGCTGTTCGGCTGGTTCGTGGTGCGCCTGTCGGGGGTCTACTTCGCGATGCTGACGCTGGCCTTCGCCCAGATCGTCTGGTCGACGGCGTTCCAGTGGGTGGAGGTGACCGGCGGCGACAACGGGATGATCGGCATCTGGCCGTCGGGCTGGGCCAGCGACCGGACCGTCTACTACTACCTCTCGCTGCTGGTCTGCGGCGCGGCTATCGCCTTCCTCTGGCGGGCCAGCCACGCACCGTTCGGCTACACTCTGCGCGCCGGGCGCGATTCCACTCTGCGCGCCGACGCCATCGGGATCGACCTCAAGCGCCATCAATGGCTGGCCTTCGCCCTGGCCGGGACCTGCGCCGGCGTCGCGGGCAGCGTCTTCGTCTTCTCCAAAGGCAACATCGACCCGGGCTCCCTCGCCATTCCCACCTCGGTGGACGCGCTGGTAATGGTGCTGCTGGGCGGCATTCAGACCCTGACCGGCCCTCTGGTCGGCGGCGCCGTCTTCCATCTGCTGGAGGCGCAGATTCTGCCGCTGACGGACTACTGGCGCGCGCTGCTGGGGGCAACCATCCTGGTGCTGGTGATCGTCTTTCCCATGGGGATCGCCGGCTTCCTGCGCGACAAGCTGCTGCCTGATGACGATCCCGGCGACGCGATAGAGAAGGAGACGGGTAAGGATGGCCGCGTGGAGGCGCGGACATGACGGAGGCGGTATTGCAGGTCGAAGGACTGCGCAAGGCCTTCGGCGGCGTGGTCGCGGTCGATACCGTATCTTTCGAAGTGGCGGCCGGCCGGCTGTTCGCCATCATCGGGCCGAACGGTGCCGGCAAGTCCACCTGCTTCAACATGGTCGGCGGGCAGCTGCTGCCAGATGCCGGGCGGGTCCGCCTGGCCGGACAGGATATTGCAGGCCTGCCGCCGCGCCGGATCTGGCGGCTGGGCGTTGGGCGCACCTTTCAGGTCGCCGCCACCTTCACGGCGATGACGGTGGTGGAGAACGTGCAGATGGCCTTTATCAGCCACCGTAACCGCCTACGCGCCTTGTTGCCGACCGCGCGCAGACTCTATCGGGCCGAAGCCCTGGCCGTGCTGGAGCGGGTCGGCATGGCTGACCAGGCTGAGCGGCAGTGCGGTCTGCTGGCCTACGGCGACATCAAGCGGGTCGAGCTTGCGATCGCGCTTGCACACGACCCGCGCCTCCTGCTGATGGACGAACCGACCGCGGGCATGGCGCCCAAGGAACGGATCGCGCTGATGGCCCTGACCGCCGACATCGTGCGGGAACGCGGCATCTCGGTGCTCTTCACCGAGCACGATATGGACGTTGTCTTCACCCACGCCGATACCCTGCTGGTGCTCGACCGCGGCCGCACGGTCGCCGCCGGTACGCCGGACGCTGTGCGTGAGAATCCGGAGGTGCAGCGCATCTATCTGGGCGGCAGCGGCGTCGAAGCGGCACAGCGCGGAATGGAGGCGCGCGCATGACCCCGGATGTACCCGCGCTTACAGTCGACGGGCTGAATGCCTTTTACGGCCGGGCCCATATTCTCTTCGATGTTTCCCTCTCGGTCGGCAAGGGTGAAGTGGTCGCGCTGCTCGGCCGCAACGGCGCCGGCAAGTCGACGACGCTAAAGTCCATCGTCGGTCTGGTGAGCGACGCCCGAGGCAAGCGCAATCTCAACGGCCTCGACATCTCCGGCCAGCCCTCCTACCGCATCTCGCAGGCCGGGCTCGGCTATGTCCCGGAGGAACGGCGGATCTTCACCAACCTGACCGTGATGGAGAATCTGGAGGTCGGCCGCCAACCGCCTCGCGAAGGCGCGCCGGAGTGGACGCCGGAGCGCCTATTCGAGCTCTTCCCCAATCTCGCCGAGATGCGCGACCGGCCGGGCGGACGCATGTCCGGTGGCGAGCAACAGATGTTGACCATCGCACGCTCGCTGATGGGCAACCCCGACACCATTCTGCTAGACGAGCCGTCGGAAGGCCTCGCGCCCGTGATCGTCGAGCAGATGGCGCGCACCATTACCAAATTGAAGCACGAAGGCCTGACCGTTCTGTTGAGCGAGCAGAATCTCTTTTTCGCTCGAGCGCTGTCCGACCGTGCCTACGTGATCGAAAGCGGACGCATCCGCTATCAGGGCAGCATGACCGAGTTGATGGCGGACGAGACCGTGCGCCAAGCTTACCTGACGGTGTGAAAAAACAGAGACCGATAGGCAAAAGAAGAGAAAAGAGAAACGATGAGTGCAGTCGTCGTCGGCGTCGACGTGGGCGGAACCTTTACCGACCTGATCCTGATGGAACGGGGCGCCGACGGGGCGGCCCGGCTCGGCCTCGCCAAAGTCCCCACGACCCTCGACAATCAGGCCTTCGGCGTACTTGCCGCGTTGAAAGAGGCAGGTGCCGAGCTTTCCACCGTTGCCGAACTGGTGCATGGCACCACCACCACCACCAACGCTCTGCTCGAGCGTAAGATCGCCAAGGTCGGGCTGATCACCACTGCCGGCTTTCGTGACGTGTTGGAGCTGGGACGGCGCACCCGCCCGCAACCCTATGGCATGTACGGCCGCTTCGAGCCGCTGATCCCGCGCGAGCTGCGCCTGGAAGTCCCCGAGCGGGTCGATGCCGACGGCGAGGTGCTGACACCGCTTGACGAAGCCGCAGTCGGCGCGGCCTGCCGGCACCTGCTTGAGGCGGGCTGCGACGCGCTGGTGATCCACTTCCTGCACGCCTACCGCCATCCCGAACACGAACTGCGCGCGGGTGAGATCGCGCGCGAGCTTTGGCCGAACGCCTACGTCACGCTCGGCCATGCCATCCTCAGCGAGTTCCGGGAGTACGAGCGCGGCACGACGGCTGCAGTCAATGCGGCGGTGCAGCCGGTTCTGGACCGTTACCTCGGGAAGCTTGCCAGAGAGTTGAAGACGCAGGGCTACGGCCGCGACCTGCTGCTCATGCAGGGCAACGGCGGCACCGTTGCCGCCAAGATTGCGGCCGCCGAAGCGGTCAAGACGGTTATGTCCGGCCCGGCGTCCGGCGTCATGGCGGCGGCCTTCACGGCCCGTGCCTCTGGCCAGGCCAACCTCATCACCTACGACATGGGCGGCACATCGACCGACGTCGGTCTGATCCTGGACAGCGTGCCAGCGGTCTCCAGCGAGTTGGAGCTGGAGTATGCCATGCCGATCCATGTGCCGATGGTCGACGTGCACACGATCGGTTCGGGCGGCGGCAGCCTTGCCTCGGTGGATGAAGCCGGGTTGCTGCAGGTCGGTCCGGAAAGCGCCGGCGCGGCGCCCGGGCCGATCTGCTTCGGGCGCGGCGGCACCCGCCCCACCATCACCGACGCCAACCTGCTGCTCGGCCGGCTCGATCCCGCTCGGCTGCTATCGGTCGACAGTCCGGTCTCACTCGATGACCTGTGTGCGGCCTTCGAACGGGAGGTTGGCGAACGCCTCGGCCTGACCGGCGAAGAGGCGGCGGCGGCCGTGCTGCGCATCGCGAACGACAAGATGGCCGGTGCGATCCGTATGGTTTCTCTCGCCCGCGGTCACGACCCGCGCGACTTCGCCCTCTTCGCCTTCGGCGGCGCAGGGCCGCTGCACGCCACCGCGCTGGCCCGCGAGCTCGCGATCCCGACGGTGCTGATTCCCGCACGGCCCGGCATAACCAATGCGCTGGGCTGTATCGTCGCCGATCTTCGGCACGATTACGTGCGCACCCTCAACGTGCCCCTGCCGCTGGCCGACATGCAGGAAGTCGAAGCCGTTTATGCCGAACAGACCGCCGAAGGTCTTGCGACCATCGAACGCGAAGGCGTCGCCGTTGAGGAGACCCAGTCGCTCTACTTCGCCGATATGCAATTCCAGGGACAGACTCATCTGCTGACCATCGCGGTGGAAGACCCGCAGATCGGCCGCGCAGCACTGCACGAGGCCTTCGCCAAGGCCTACTGGCAACGCTTCGCGGTGGAACTGCCGGAGATTCGGCCCGTTCTGGTCAATCTGCACACAGCCGTAATCGGCAAGCGTCCCTCGGTGGCGCTGGAGGCACTGCTACCGCCGGAAGCCCGTGCCAACCGTCTGGAGGATGCCGTCCTCGGCGAAAGGCCAGTCTGGTACGGACAGGGCGGCTGGCAGGACACACCGGTCTACGCACGCGACAAGCTGCCCTTCGGCGCCGGGCTGACCGGCCCCGCCATCGTGCAGCAACTCGACACCACCTTGGTCGTGGAGCCTCGGGACTCCCTGACCGTCGATGCCTACGGCAACCTGATCGTTTCCACCGGGCGGGTGGGCACAGCATGAGGCTCTGGATCATGGTGGCCGGCCCCTACAGCGCCGGCGCCGCGGATGCGGAGACGCGCCGCGAAAACCTGCGTGAGATGAACCGCATGGCCTTGGCGGTTTTCGAACGCGGCCACGTCCCGGTGATCGGCGTCAACAACGCCCTGCCGCTGATCGAGCAGGCCGGCGAGGCGCGTTTCGACGACTTGATGATGCCGATCTCGCTGGCCCTGGCCGAACGCTGCGACGCCGTCCTGAGGATCGGCGGGGCCTCGACCGGCGCGGACGCCGAGGTCGAGCGCTTTCGCGCCGCCGGAAAACCGGTCTTTACCGACCTCGAGGAACTGCCCGAACCAACGGCGGAGTCCAAACCATGACCACGCTCGACCCCGTCACTCTGACGGTGATCCAAAACGGCCTGCAGCAGGTCTGCAACGAAATGGATCTGGCCTTCAGCCGTTCGGCTTTTTCGCCGGTGATCGCCGAAGCCAACGACCGCTCCGACGGCATCTACCATGCCGAGACCGGCGAGTTGATCGCGCAAGGCGACCTGGGACTGCCGGTCTTCGTCGGCACCATGCAGTATTCGACCATGGCCGTCCTCGACAAGATCAAGCAGGGCGAGACCGCGCCGCCCGAGGACGGCGACGTCTACATCGTCAACGACCCCTACCTGGGCGGCACGCACCTGATGGACGTGCGCTTCGTGGCCCCCTTCTTCCACGACGGCAAGGTCTTCGCCTGGCTCGCCAACACCGGGCACTGGCCGGACATCGGCGGCGCCGTGCCCGGCGGCTTCTCAGCCAATGCGACCGAAGTCGAGCAAGAGGGACTGCGCCTGCCGCCGGTCAAGCTCTTCAAGCGCGGTCAGCTCGACAAAGAGATCTACGCGATCATAACGTCCAACATCCGCATCGCCGACCAGCGCATCGGCGACGTCAAGGCTCAGGCCGCCGCCTTGACAGTGGGCAAGCGGCGCCTGGCGGCCATGATCGAGCGCTATGGCGCGACCACTGTCGAGCAGGCCATCGCCGAGCTGAAGAGTCGCGCCGAACAGCAGATGCGCGCCAAGATCGCGACAATTCCCGACGGTGTCTATGACGGCGAAGCCGTCGTCGATTCCGATGGGGTGGTCGACGAACCGCTCTACATTCGCCTGAAGGTGACCAAGGAAGGCAGCGAACTGCGGTTCGATCTCTCGCGATCCTCGCCGCCCTGCATGGGGCCGATGAACTCGGTGATCGCCACCACCCGTTCCTCGGTTTATCTGGCGATGAAGCACATCTTCCCGGAAGTTCCCATCAACGCGGGCACCTTCGTACCGTTGAAGATAGACGATCCGGACGGCACCTTCCTCTATGCACGCTATCCGCGTCCGGTCTCCGGATGCGCCGCCGAGGTCTCCCAGCGCATCGCCGAGGCCGTCTTCGCGGCGCTGGTTCAGGCGATTCCCGAACGGGTGACGGCGGCGCCGGCCGGATCCTCCGGCAACTTCGCGCTGGGCGGCTGGGACCCGGCACGCGAGCGCGCCTACGTGATGTACCAGATTTCCGGCGGCGGTTACGGCGGCGCGGCCGAGCTGGACGGCCTGACCAACGGCTGCTCCACCATCGGCATCTCCAAAACTCCCCCTATCGAAGTCGTGGAACAACTCTATCCGGTGCTGTTCGAAACCTACGCTCTACGCGAGGGTTCGGGCGGCGCAGGCGCACAGCGGGGCGGCTTCGGCGTGGACTATTGCGTCAGGATACGACGCGGCGAAGCACGCGCCAGCTTCGTGATGGACCATGGCCGCGTCGGCCCTCAGGGCGCGCGCGGCGGCGGAGACGGCGCGCGCAATCGCGTCACCGTCTGGCGCAACGGCGAAGCCTACGAGCCCCCTCACCTCTCCAAGGACCAGGACATCGCGGTCAAGGCCGGAGACCGGGTCGAGGTCTCGACCCCCGGCGGCGGCGGCTACGGCGATCCCTTTACGCGAGACGCCGCGCTGGTCGCCCGCGACGTCCGCCATGGCTACTACACAACCGCTCAGGCGCTGGAGCTGTTCGGTGTGGCTCTGAGCGAGAACGGCGACATCGATGCAGAGAGCACGGCAAGGCGGCGCAAGGCCGCTACGGACTAGCAGAAAGCTCCACGCGACCGACGACTGAGCTTTCGCTTAGAACATCGCACCCCGCGCCGTAACGGGCCAGACGGCTTCGACCCTGCCGCCGCGATGACAAACGTACCAGTCGTGCAGATTGACCGTCGGATCGATGTGGCCGGGGATCAACTGCAAGCGGTCACCAACGGACAGGGCCAAACCGGCAGGCAGCGCGATGCTGCCGTGCTCGTCGGAGGCACCGGTCAGCGCGACGGCTGGATGGCTCGCCAGCCGGGGCAAGCCAGAATCGATGGCGCAGGCTTTGTGGCCGGCATCGCAGACGGCGAAGCCCGTTTCCGGCGCGCTCATGATCGTGGCGAGGACCGTGAGACTCTGCTCGTAGTCGGGCGGCGACCCGTTGGCGGCGTAGTCGGCATCCATGAAGCAGTAGGAACCGGGCTGAAGTTCGGTCCAGAGGCCCTCGGCCATTTCCAGCGCGTAGGTCCCCGTGCCGGCGCCGCCGACCGTCTCGCAGCCGAGGCCCGCCGCCGAAAGGGCCGTTGTCGCACGTCGCACGATCTCGGCAGCGGTCGCGATGGCGGATTGCCGTTCCTCCGGTGCCCGCAGGTGCTGGGCGGTGCCGTTGTAGGCCTGCAGTCCGGCGAAATTGAGAGAGGGAGCGGCGGCGATCTGTTGCGCCAGCGGTACGACGGCCTCTGGATCGCGCAGGCCGCAGCGGCCGGCCCCGACGTCGATCTCGATCAGTACGTCGATCACCGCGTCCGCCGCCGCTGCCGCGCGCGCCAAGTCCGCGGCGTTGCCGGCATCGTCGACGCAGACGCCTATCCGTGCCCGCCGCGCGAGCTGCGCCAGCCGTCCCAACTTACGGCCGCCAGCCACCTGGTTGCTGACCAGCAGATCCTCGACGCCGCCGTCGACGAGGGCTTCCGCCTCGGAGACTTTCTGGCAGCAGAGACCGACGGCACCCCGTGCGATCTGGGCCTTGGCGACGTCCGTCGACTTGTGGGTCTTGGCATGCGGGCGCAGGCGCAGACCACGCGCTGTGGTCTCGGCCGCCATGCGGTCCAAATTGCGTTCGAAGGCGTCGAGGTCGACCAGCAGAGCTGGGGTGTCGACCCGATCAAGTGGATCGCCTGGAGTGGCGGGCGGCGGCTGCATGGCCTGTCTCTCAATCCTAGCTGGAGAGGTGGACGACGATACGTTTCAGAATCTCGGTTGGCTGGCGATGGCGTGCGAGGGAAGCTCGCGCGGCGGCGGCTTCCTCGGCCGTCAGACGCGCGCCCTCGCAGTAGTCGATCAGGTCGGCCAGGTAGCGGCGCGAAAACTCCGGATGGAACTGATAGGTCAGAATCGGTGCCTCGTAGGAGAAACCGCCGTTGGGACAGAAGGCATTGCCCGCCAGTCGGCGCGCGCCCTCCGGTGGCGTCATCACCTGGTCTTGGTGGAACACCGGCACCTCCTCGCTGGGGGCGTGGTGGTCCCGTAAATCGTAGGTCTGCACGCCGGCACCCCAACCGGCCTCCGCCTTGCGGACGTCTCCTCCGAGCGCCGCCGCAACGATCTGATGACCGAAACAGATGCCAACCTGCGGGCGGTCGCGAGCTGCCATACCCCGGATCTCGGCCATCAAGGGGCGCATCCAGGGTAAGTCGTCGTAGACTCCGTAGCGTGACCCTGTGAACAGCAAACCGTCGAAGTCGCGCAGCGCCTCCACGGCATCGCCGGCGATCGGCGAGACGGTCTCGAAAGACAGAGCGGTGCCGGCCAGCGGCTGCAGCAGCTCCGCGAAGATCTTCGGGTAGCTGCCGTGGACCGCGACCAGAGGCTCGGGCACCGGGCCGCATTCGACGATGGCGATGCGCTTCATCGGCGTAGTGCCCTCAGCCTCTCTCGAATCCGCGCTTCAGTTCCCAATCGGTAATGCGGCGATCGTACTCGAACTGCTCCCAACGCGCCGTTACCAGATAATGCTCCACCACATCGTCACCGAAGGCCTGGCGCAGCAGCTCCGACCGCTCCAACGCCTCTGTCGCGGCGCGCAGCGTCTTGGGCACGTTGCGCAGCTCCGCGCCTTGGTAGGCGTCGCCCGCGAAGGGCGGCGGCAGCTCCAGGCCACGCTCCATGCCGTCCATGCCGGCCGCCAAGAGCGCGGCAAAGGCGAGATAGGGGTTCAAATCGGCTCCGCCGATCCGGCACTCGATCCGCACATTCCTGGTCCCGTCGCCGACCAGCCGGAACCCGGCGGTACGGTTGTCCAGACTCCAGATCGCCTTGGTCGGCGCGAAGGTACCGACCTGGAAGCGCTTATAGGAGTTGATGAAGGGCGCCAGGAAGTAGGTGATCTCCTCGGCATGAGCCAACTGACCGGCGACGAAAGCCCGCATCAGCGCCGACATGCTCTGCGGCGCGTCCGCATCGTAGAACAGGGGCTTGGAGCCGGCCTCGTCCCAAACGCTGGCATGGATGTGGCAGGAGTTGCCGGCCAGCTCGTAGTTCCACTTCGCCATGAAGGTTACGGACTTACCGGCGAGATGCGCGATCTCCTTGATCCCGTTCTTCAGGATCACGTGGCGGTCGGCCATCTCCAGCGCGTCGGCATAGCGCACGTTGATCTCGGCTTGGCCGGGGCCCCATTCGCCCTTCGAATTCTCCACCGGAATACCGGCCTCCTGCAGGCCATTGCGGATCGCCCGCATCACCGGCTCTTCCTTGGTGGTTTGGAAGATATGGTAGTCCTCGATGTAGCTGCCCGCGGTCGCGAGCTCCTGAAACCGCTTGGCATCCGCCGAGGCATAGGTCTCGTCGAAAAGGTAGAACTCCAACTCGCTGGCGCAGAAGGCACGACGTTCCTGGGCGGCCAGCCGCTCGATCTGCCGTTTCAGAATGCTGCGCGGCGCATGCGGTACCGGCTCGCCGTGGTGGTCGGTGACGTCGCAGAGGACCAGCGCCGTGCCCTCCAGCCAAGGCAAGCGGCGCAGGGTCTTCATGTCCGGCTTCAGGACGAAGTCGCCGTAACCCTTCTCCCAGTTGGTCGCGGCGTAGCCCGGTACCGGCTCCATATCGATGTCGTTGGCCAAGAGGTAGTCGCAGGCGTGGGTTTCCTCGTGAGCCTGCTCGACGAAGTAGACGGCGTGGAAGCGCTTACCCACCAGCCGGCCGAACTGGTCCGGCATAGCCATGACCACGGTATCGATCTCACCCGCTTCCACAGCGGCCTGCAGCGCCTCGAAGGTCATCATGCCCGACATCCCCTTTCCGTATCTTTCGTATCCCGAATTCCGGCGAGTAAAGCATAGCCGGCCACCCCCACGGCAAGCGCCGAGAACTTGACCCTAAAACGAGGCTGCGAAGCGACCCGGCCATGCATAGACTGCAGACCGCGAAAACAGAATCGGAGCAGGGCATGGCCAACGACTGGCGAGAGATCGAGATCCCGGGGCGAGAGCGGGACCTCGGCGAGGGCTTCATGGTCCGCCGCGTACTGCCCTTCGCCAAACGACGGTTGGTCGGTCCCTTCATCTTCTTCGACGAAATGGGACCGGTGGTGTTCGCCCCCGGCCAAGGGCTGGACGTACGGCCACATCCGCACATCGGTCTTGCCACCGTCACCTACCTCTTCGACGGCGAGATCCTGCACAGGGACAGCTTGGGTTCGTTTCAGGCAATTCAGCCAGGTGCCGTCAACTGGATGACGGCAGGCCGCGGTATCGTTCATTCGGAGCGGACACCCGACGTCGCTCGCCGGACCGGGCAACGGTTGCATGGCATCCAGACCTGGATCGCCTTGCCGGCAGCGCACGAGAAGCACGAGCCCGCTTTCATTCACCATTCGGCCGAAAGACTTCCGGAGCTATCGCAAGGCGGTGTCGACCTGCGCGTGATCGCCGGGCAGGCTTTTGGCCTCGCTTCACCCGTCGAGGTGTTTTCACCAACCCTCTATGTCGCGATCGAATTGCGCGAAGGCGCGACGCTGGAGATCCCGCCGGACTATCTTGAACGCGCGGTCTACCCGGTTTCAGGAGCCCTGGAGATCGACGATTGCCCCTGCCCGGCCGGCGTGCTGCAAGTCTTCGTTCCCGGCCGCCCCATTACAGTCAGGGCGACGAAGGCGACCTCAGCGCTGTTGCTGGGCGGGGATCCCCTCGAAGGCTCACGCCACATATGGTGGAACTTCGTGGCCAGCGATCCCGCAATGATCGAACGGGCAAAGGCGGACTGGCGTGCCCAGCGTTTCGACCCGGTTCCGGGCGAAACGGAGTTTATCCCACTGCCAGAGTAGAAATCGGCAGTCTTGAAGCGGCCTCACGCCAATCTAGTTTGGGAATTTAAACAAAGTCCGGGCGATTCCGGTCCGCCGCTACCTTGGCACAAAGCGTTGCGCTTACGCCTCCAGGGAGTCTCAGCGCTCTTGGCACACACCCTTTCTTAGTAGAGGCTTGCCCTGTCGGCCGAACCGGCCGTGCGAGGTGGCGTTTCGAAGATGATCCCTTCAGTCTCCGAACTACGGCTCGAGAATTTCAGACGCCCGATCTGGGTTTTTGACTTCGACGCCTGGCGGATCGTCGACGCCAACGCCGCGGCCGCAGCCTTCTGGGGCCGAGCCGATAGAGAAGAGCTGCTTGCCGTCGATTTCTCGGACCTTTCGCCGGCCACCCAACGGCGTCTGGAAGCCTACCGGCGTCGCCTGGCTGCCGGGGAGCCCTTGGAGGAGGAAGAGTGGACCTTCTATCCACCCTCCGGACCTTTGCGGGCGCGCTGCCTGACGTCTCCGGTCAAGCTCGAGAATGGCAGCGTCGCGATGCTGGTTGAGGCGATTCGTCTCGACACGGCCCCGGTCGAGGGGGTTCTACGCTCACTGGAGGCTCTGCGGCATGCAGGAGCTGCAGTTGCCATGTTCGGCAAGGACGGATACTTGATCGCTGCCAATCCGGCAGCCGAAACCCTGTTGATGATCCGCGAAGACGGCAACCTTTCGCTGCCGGAGCTTTTCGCCGAAACATCGGCCGGCGAACGCGCGATGGCCTGGGCGGCAGGTGGCGCCATTTTCAACGACGAGGTTCTACTCCGCTCACGTCTCGGCGAACGCTGGTTCGCCCTGCGCATGCAGCCGGCGTACGACCCGGTCACCGGCGAGCGCGCCTTCGTCGTCTCCGCGACCGACGTCCATAGCCGTCGCGTGACGGAGCAGCGCCTCAGCGAGAGCGAACGGGCGCGTCAGGAAAGCGAGCGGCATGCCCGAGAACTGGCCCTGGCTCAGCGAAGAGCGACGGAAGCCGAATGGATCCTGCGAGAAGCCATCGACAGCCTGGATGAGGGCTTTCTGCTGGTCGACCGGGAAGATCGGGTCGTTCTCGCCAATCGCCGCTATGCCGAACTCTATCCACCGATCGCACACCTTCTCCAGCCTCGCGTACCCTTCCGCGACATCGCACGAGCCTTTGCCGAGCAGGAAGGAGCCCAGTTCGATCAGAGTATCGACAAATGGGTGGACTGGCGGGTGCGCCAGGTGCGCGAGCGGGAGATCCACACCTGGGAGCA
Source organism: Algihabitans albus (assembly GCF_003572205.1). Lineage (NCBI taxonomy): Bacteria > Pseudomonadati > Pseudomonadota > Alphaproteobacteria > Rhodospirillales > Rhodovibrionaceae > Algihabitans > Algihabitans albus. Next base: position 35,159 of record NZ_QXNY01000005.1, on the reverse strand, counting down.
GCCGCTGAGAGACGGCAGGGTCTTCCTGGTCAGCGAACAGCAGACCGCCAGCGGCAATCTCGTCAGCGTCAGAACGGACATCACCTATCTCAAGAACGTCGAAGCGCAGTTGAACGAACGCGCCACGGCCATCGAAGCCGCCAACGACGGGATCGCCATCACCGACAAGCAAGGCAACTTCGTCTATATGAATGTCGCTCATGCCCGGACCTTCGACGGCCGGCCGGAGGACTTCGTCGGGAAACCGTGGCAGGTTCACTTCGAACCGCGTCAGATCGCGTTCCTCACCGACGAAGTCCTGCCGAAGGTCGAAGCTGAAGGTAGCTGGCGCGGCGAAGCCGTGGCTCGGACGTTGACCGGTAAAACGGCGTTTCTCGAAATCTCCCTAAGCCGCCTGGTAACCGGCGGCCTATTGGGCGTGACGCGCGACATCAGCGAACGCAAGGCGGCGGAGACGGAGCGCACGCGCCTGCAGCAGCAACTCTTTCAGTCGCAAAAGATGGAATCGCTCGGGCGGCTCGCAGGCGGTATCGCACACGACTTCAACAATATCCTGGCATCGATGCTGGGCTACGCCGGTTTTCTCGTGGAGGACCTGCCCGATGGCAGTGAGCAACGCCGCTTCGCTGAGGCAGTGGTGGACGCGGGCAAACGTGCCCAGGATCTGATAGGTCAGATCCTCGCCTTCGGCCGGGCCGGCGAACGCGCCAGTAAAATCGTTCCGCTGCGCGAAGTGATGCGTGAGACCGAACAGCTGCTGCGCGCCACGCTGTCTCCAAAAATCGAGCTGCTGGTCGACTTGGGAGACAACAAACGTACGACAGTCCTCGGCGACCGCTCGCAGATGATCCAGGTCTTGATGAATCTCGTGGTGAATGCGCGCGACGCGATCGGCGACGCCGAGGGGAAGATCGTCTTCACGTTGGCACGAGGCCGGTCGACCTGGCCGAACTTCGCCGACACGGTCGCTGCCCAAGATCAACTCCTCGAGAGAGCGCCCGACGGCACGGCCCGGCTGTGGCTCGGACGCCCCCCCGGCGGGCAAGACCTGATCGAGATTCGTGTCGAAGACAGTGGCTGCGGGATCACCCCCAAGGTGATGCAAGCGATGTTCGAGCCCTTCTATACGACCAAGAAACGCGGCCGCGGCACCGGCCTCGGCCTCGCCGCCGTACATGGGCTGGTCGCAAGCCACGGAGGCGCCATCGCCGTGGAAAGCCGGCTTGGCGAAGGGACGAAGTTTCGTATTCTGCTCCCGGCCGCCGCCCGGCCGGGAGCATCGCGACCAGTGGCAAAGCTGCAAGGATCCAGCGGTCAGCGCGCCGTTCTCGTGGTCGATGACGAAGAGGGCGTACGGTCGATGCTGGCGACCGCGCTGACGCGCCGGGGCTTCGACGCCGTAACAGCTGACAGCGGCATGGCCGCTCTAGACCTTTTTCCGCACCGCCGAATCGATGCCGTGATCAGCGATCAAACCATGCCCCGAATGACAGGCGTCCAGCTCATGAAGCGCCTTCATGAGCTTCGGCCGGAGCTGCCCGTCATCCTCTGCACCGGCTACAGCGAGACTCTCGACGGGGAAGGTGCGCGGGCGGCGGGCGCTGCGGCCTTCCTGCGCAAACCGATCGCGCCCGACGCGCTCATCGACATTCTGGACCGCCTGCTGAACAAGCGTGCCGCCGAAGCGCTTCATAGCCCCCGAAAACTGGCGCCGGCCGCCAGCCAGGACGACCGCTCTGTCACCGGACAAAAGCAGAAGTAAGCGTCGTCGAAGCCGATCTCGACCGGATGGAACTCTCCACGATGGGTCGGCTTCTCGCTATGAGCTCCCCAAGCGTCGTGCATAGCGCGCCAAACCGAGCAGAGCCGGGTCGGAGTGCACCACGAGCTGCAGGGGGATCGCTTCGAGATAAGACCGAAAGCGTCCCTTCGACAAGAAACGCTGGTAGAGGTCGGCACCGCGCAGCTCCGGAACCAGACGGGGAAGGATACCCCCCGTGAGATAGACTCCGCCACGTGCGCCGAAAGTCAACGCCACGTTGCCGGCGACGGTCCCGAGAAACGCGAAGAAGAAGCAAATGGCTTTTGTTGCCGCAGGATCATGAAGGCGAACCGCTGCTGTGACCTCCGCAGCGGTCCCGGCCCGCGTGCCGCCGACCGCGCGGTAGAGCGTGACAAGGCCTTCGCCGCTGAGCACCCGCTCGGCAGAGACATGGCCGTAGCGTTGGCGCAAGCCCGCCAAAACGTCGGCTTCCTCTCGGGTCACGGCGGGCAGCGTGACATGTCCGCCCTCGCCCACCAGCGGCGTGTCGTCGGGCAAAAGAGCGGCAACACCGAGTCCCGTGCCGGGTCCGAGCACGGCGAGCAGCGCCGACGTATCGGGCCGACGCGGTCCCCCGAGCGGAATCAGATCGTCGGCCGACAGCTCCGGCAGAGCGAGGGCTTGTGCCGCGAAGTCATTAAGCAAAAAGACTTTCTTGAGGCCAAGACCGGAGGCGAGATCTTCAGCGTCGAATCGCCAACCGGCATTGGTCAATTCGGCGCCCGACTGGCTCACCGGTCCGGCGACGGCGAGCAGTCCGAAACGAACGGGTCCCTCCACCTCCGCCAGTACCTTCGCCAAGGCAGCCTCGGGTTTCGCAAAGGCCGCAACCGACAAGCGCTCGAGAGTCTCTACGCCCGAGTCCCGGACCAGCGCGAAGCGGGCGTTGGTGCCGCCGATATCGCCGATCAGAACCGCCGGCGTGTCGGTCATGCAGCCAGGACCGAGAGGTAGTCCTCGCGCCAGCGGTCGATGTCATAGGTTTGTAAGTGTTTGAACATCGTGCGGTAGCGCTCTCGCCGTTCTTCCAGATCGAGCGACAGCGCCGTCTGCATCGCTTCCGCCGTCGCCTCCAGGTCGTAGGGATTTACGATCAACGCGCCGTCCAGTTCGCGTGCCGCACCGGCGAAGCGGGACAGCACCAGAACGCCGGGATCCTCCGGGTCCTGGGAAGCGACATACTCCTTGGCGACCAAGTTCATACCGTCGCGCAACGGCGTCACCAGGCCGACGCGCGCCGTGCGATAGAAGCCCGCCAACATCCGGCGGCTGAAGCCCTTGTTCAAGTAGCGGACCGGTGTCCAGTCGAACTCCGCGAACGCACCGTTCAGATGACCACAGGCCCCCTCCATCTCATGGCGGAGTTGCATGTATTCGGGAACTTCCATGCGCGACGGCGGCGCAATCTGCAGCATCACCACCCGGCCTCGGTTCGCCGGATAGGCCCGCAGCAGATGTTCGTAGGCCTGAACACGGACCAGCAGACCTTTGGAGTAATCGAGACGATCGACGCCGATGATCAGGTCACGGTTGCGGACGGACTCCCTCAAACGGCGGATCTGGCGTGAGTCGGACGCTTCCTCGGCTGCCTTGGCAAGAGGCTCGGTATCGATCGAAATCGGAAAAGTACCGGTCCGCACGCGACGGCCAAAGGCCTCGACGGTACCGTCCTCCAGGATGGTCGCGCTCAGTTCGCGCTGGCAGTAGTCGAGAAAGGCCTTGCGGTAGTCCTCCGTCTGAAACCCGACCAGGTCGTAGGCACAGAGAGATTGGACAAGAGCGCGCTGGTTGGGCAGCGCGAGCAAAACCTCCATGGCCGGCCAGGGTATGTGCAGGAAGAAGCCCATGATCTGCCGGCATCCCATGTGGCGAAGCTGCTCGGCCATGGGAATGAGGTGGTAGTCGTGGATCCAGAGTAGATCGTCGGCGCGCAAGAGCGGCGCCAGCCGGCGTGCGAAGAGGGCGTTGACCCTTTGATAGCCGGCCAGGTAGCGACGGTTGAAGTCCGCGAGATCGAGACGATAATGGAACAGAGGCCAGATCGAGCGGTTGGCAAAGCCGTTGTAGTACTCATCGTAGTCGCGCTGGGTCAGGTCGATCGTGGCATAGGTGATCGGTCCTGATTCGGAGAGATCGGCGGCATCGGGTTCTCCCTTTTCATGGTCGATGGTCTTGCCCGACCAGCCGAACCACATCCCGCCGCTTTCCTCGAGTGCTGCCTTCACCCCCACTGCGAGACCGCCCTCGCCGCCCGTGCGTCCCGGCCGTGGCACCGCGACCCGGTTCGACACGACGACCAATCGCCGCTTCGCGACGGTTCTGTCAGGCTTCGACGCCGTCTTGCTCGAAACGGCGGGTCCCGCGAGGGTCAAAAGGCATCCTCCCATGATCGGCTGAGGCGCATCGCCGAGTTGATCAGCCCCACCATCGAGTAGGTCTGCGGGAAATTGCCCCAAAGCTCTTTTGTTGTGGGGTCAAGGTCCTCCGAGAGCAATCCGGCCGCATTGCGGCACATCAACATCTCTTCGAAGAGCGCGCGCGCCTCCTCGATTCGCCCCACTTGTGCCAGTGCGTCGATGTACCAGAAGGTGCAGATGTTGAAGGAGTTGTCGGGAACACCGAATTCGTCTTTGGCGTAGCGGAACAGGTGGTTGCCACGCCGCAACTCCTTTTCCACGAAGGCGAGCGTGCCGATGAAGCGGGGGTCGTCGGCCGCTATGAAGCCCAGTGACGGCATTAACAGCAAAGAGGCATCCGGATCGCTGCCACCAAAGGACTGGGTGAAACTGCCGATCTCGTCGTTCCAGGCCTGGGCGATCGTACCTTCGCGAACACGCTCGGCCTGTTCGGCCCAGTAGCGCGCGCGATCGGTCTTGCCGAGATGTTGCGCGATCCGCGCCAAGCGGTCGCAACCGGCCCAGCAGAGGACACTGGAATAAGTGTGTACGGCTTTGCTGTTTCGCAGTTCCCACAGTCCGGCATCCGGTTGATCCCAGAGCGCGACGCTTCGCTCGCCGACCCGCTCGAGTCGCGTGAACATGCTGTCGGTATTCGGATGGGCGATCCGCTGGTCGAAGAAAACTTGCGTGGTCGCCAGGATTACACTGCCGTAGCCATCGTTCTGGATCTGAGTATAGGCGTGATTGCCGACGCGCACCGGACCCATACCGCGATACCCTGGCAGATGGTCGACGACACGTTCGTCCAGCCGCTCTTCCTGAGCGATCCCGAAGACCGGCTGCAGGTCGCCGCCATCCCAGCCCGCGACCAGGTTAGTGATATAGAAAAGATAACTTTCCATGGTTCGGGTGGCGCCCAGGCGGTTGAGCGCCTGCACCACATAGTAGGAGTCGCGCAGCCAGCAGAAACGATAGTCCCAGTTCCGCTCGGTTCCGGCCGCTTCGGGGATCGAGGTGGTGGCCGCAGCTATGATCGCGCCCGTTTCCTCATAGGCGCAGAGTTTCAGCGTTATGGCGGCTCGGATGACTTCTTCCTGCCACTCGAAAGGGATCGAGAGACCTCTGACCCAGTCGCTCCAGTAAGCTTCCGTGTTTTCCACAAACTCACGGGCGATGGCGCCGACCGACTGAGTCAGGCTCTCGTCTGGACCCAAGATGAACGTCAAGCCGGTCTCCAGCACGAAGGGAACTTCGTCGGCTACGTAGGAGACGGGCGCGTCGGTGGTCAGCCGCAATGTCAGATCTGGCATGACGAAGCGCAGATGGTTGCTGCCACGCGTGGACACGGGCCGAGTGGCGCCATAATCCTGTGCAGGATGCAGGCGTACGCGAATGCGAGGCGTCCCGCTGAGTGGGCGGATCTGCCGAACCAGTTGCATGGGCCGGTACATGCGGCCGTAGTGGCGAAACCGAGGCGCGAAATCGACCACTTCGACCGCGTTGCCCGCAGCGTCGCGCAGTTCGGTCACCAGCACCGCCGTATTGTGCCGATAGTGTTGTTCGTACTCGACCAAACCCTCCAGTTCGATCTCCCAAAACCCGCCGGACGGGTTGCCGTCGCTGTTACCCAGCAGGCTGCAGAAAACGGGATCGCTGTCGAAACGCGGCATACAGCTCCAGACGATTCGCGCGCGGCGGTCGACCAGAGCGGCAAAACTGCTGTTGCCGATCAAGGCAAGATCAAGTGAAGACATCATAGGCTCGGGCAGGGAAAGGAAGATCGCGCCCAGGACAATAGACGGCTAGTGCCTTCGCACCAACCGTTTGGCTCATAGACGGCCCGCCTCTTGGCTCACGGACGGCCCGCCTCACCCGCCGATCTTCGGAGTGTCAGCACCATCCGTTACAAGAGGCTGATGTCAGGATCGCAACAGATCGCTGGGGCGCAGCCTGACTCGCCACCGATTTCGGCGCGAATCCTACGAGCTTTGATCGAGCAGTGCGCCCAGCATGGAGTCGCCGACCTTAATCACCGCGAGGTTGGCCTCGTAGGCGCGTTGCGCCTCGATCTGCCGCACTGTCTCTTGCTCAAGCGACACATTGACCTGCCCGACCGTGCCGTTCGCATCGGCCAGCGGATGGTCGGGGTCGTGAGCTGGTACATAGGCCGGTGAAAGGAATCGCGTTTGACCGCGAACCCCACCGTCGACAGCACTGACCGGATCGACGCTGAACGGTCCGACCTGCTGCTCCAGGCCATCACCCGGAACTACCACAGTCATGTTGGCGACGTTGTGCGCGGAGGCAGCGAACCTCTTACTGTGAACCTGAACCCCAGACACGGCAGTCGAAATGGCCGGATTCATGGCGTCACCTTCCTTTCCACCCTATAAAATGGGGTGGTGAGGCAGTGGCGTCAAATATCTATTTTTGATGGATATTTGCCTGATGTATTTTTCATAATTCGGAAAGGTCAATCCGCCCTGCGCGACCGCGATCGACTTATTCTGGATCGATATATATCGAACTGATATAAAGCCGCGAAAGCGAGGCCCTTATTGGATACGAAAACACTTTGCATGGCCGTCCTCCAGGCCAAGCCCGCCAGCGGCTACGAGATCAAGAAAACCTTGGAATCGGCACCTCTCAACCATTTCCAAGAAACCAGCTTCGGCGCGATCTATCCGGCCCTGACGCGGCTAGCTGAGGAGGGTCTGGTCACCGGGAACGCCTTGGCCCAAGACAAGCGCCCCGACAAGAAGGTCTACAGCCTGACCTCGGCGGGTCGGGAGCAACTCGTTGCGGCTTTGCTGCACCCCCCGCTCCCGGATCGCTTCCGCTCCGACTTCCTGCTCGTGCTTTTTCTATCCGACCTGCTGCCGCAAGACCACGTGATCCAAGTCGTAGATGCCCGCATCGCCGACTTGGAAAGGGAGATGGAAGGCATACGCGCCTGCGACCTCAGCATCCCTTCACCCGCGCAACGCTTCGTGCATGACTTTGGTCTCGCCTACTACGAATTCGCCGCCGACTGGCTACGCAGCAACCGCGACCGACTGACCGGCGAGGCCGACGAACCCGAGGCGAAGGCGGCAGGCGCGAGATGAGGCGGTGCAGGAGGAATAAACGAGGGATGAACGCTCGTCCTCGACGAAACGTACAAATAGCAAGCGAACTGAAAGGCCGAGTACGGATCGTACAGGTTACGAACAGAATGAAAGATCAACGGACCGCATGCGCCTGAACCGCTCTTACCTGATCGCCGCGCTCCTGGCCGTGGGCGTTACCGCTTGGATCGCCTCGGGCAGCCTGGGCGAGGATCGTCGCGAACCCCAGATCACCAAGCCTCCGGTGGACTTGGATGCTCTGCGCGAGACGACACGTGTCCGTGTCGCCACCAGCGTGGCCACACCACGTCTGATCGAACTCAGTCTGACCGGTCACACGGAAGCCGTGCGCGCGGTCGACGTGAAGGCCGAGACCTTCGGCCAGATCGAGGAGTTGCTCGTCGAAAAAGGTGAGCGGGTGGCTGTCGGCCAACTCATCGCGCGCATCGATGCGCGCGACCGTCAAGCGCGTCTGCGCGAAGCTCAGGCGCTGCTGCGTCAACGCCAAATCGAGTTCGAGGCCGCCCGTAAACTGAACGAGCGCGGGTTTCGCGCCGAAACTCAGCTCGCCGAATCACGAGCCACGCTCGACGCGGCCGAGGCAACGGTCGAGGCGGCGGAAGTCGCTCTCGAAGACCTTCAGATCGTCGCCCCCTTCGAGGGCGTGCTTGACGATCGGATGATGGATCTCGGTGACTACGTCGAGACCGGAGACTCCATCGCCCGCGTGGTGGATCTCGACCCCGTGCTGGTGATCGCACCCGCGAACGAGCGCGACGTCCGGCACCTGAGGGTCGGTGAACCTGGTTCGGCGATGCTCGCAACCGGCGAGGAAATCTGGGGTCGCATCCGCTTCGTCGCCTCGGAGGCCAATTCCCAGACCCGAACCTTCCGGGTCGAACTCGAGGTCGACAACCCCGACGGACAAGTTCCGGCCGGCATGACGGCAATCATGCATCTGCCGGTAGACCGGATCATGGCTCATCAGATCACGCCGGCCATTCTCACGCTCGATGACGACGGGGTCCTCGGTTTGCGGACGGTGCAAGACAATGAAGACGGTGAACCCGAGACCGGCGTGGTTCGCTTCGTGCCGATCAGCATAGTCGAGGATACCTCGGAAGGTCTCTTCGTGACCGGGCTGCCGGAAGAAGTGACGCTGATCACGGTAGGGCAGGAGTTCGTCAAGGACGGTGAACTGGTGATCGGGATGCCGGACCCGGAGTTCGACCGTTCGGCCAATCCGCTGACCGCCGAGCGCCCCGCCGGAGCCGACAGATGAAAGCGATCATCGACGCCGCGCTCGAGCACTCGCGCACGGTCCTGGCCTGCCTCGTCCTGCTGCTGATCGCGGGCGCCTATGCCTACAACGCCATCCCGAAAGAGGCCGAACCCGACGTCAACATTCCGATCATCTACGTTTCCCTGCATCACGACGGCATCAGCCCGGAGGACGCCGAACGCCTGCTCGTGAAGCCGATGGAGCAGGAGCTGCAGTCCATCGAGGGCATCAAGGAGCTGCGCTCCTTCGCTTACGAAAGCGGCGCCAACGTGGTGATGGAGTTCGAGGCCGGTTTCGATCCCGATCTCGCAATGGACGATGTGCGGGCGAAGGTCGATCTGGCCAAGCCGGAACTGCCCGACGAGACGGACGAGCCGACGGTGCACGAGGTGAACCTCAGCCTTTTCCCGGTGTTGGTCGTCTCACTCTCCGGCAATGTGCCCGAGCGCACGCTGCTGCGTCTGGCCCGGAATCTGCAGGACGACATCGAGACGATCCCGACGGTGCTGGAGGCGGAGATTGCCGGCGACCGAGACGAGCAGGTCGAGCTGATCGTCGATCCCCAGCGGCTCGAGCAGTACGGTCTCGACGCAGCTTACGTGCTCGATCTCGTCAACCGCTCGAACAAGCTGGTCGCGGCCGGTTCCATGGACACCGGCGCAGGTCGCTTCGCCGTCAAGGTCCCGGGACTTTTCGAGACCATCGACGACATCCTCGACATGCCGGTGAAATCCGATGGGGACTCGGTCGTCACCTTCCGCGACGTCGGGTCGATCCGCCCAACCTTCGAGGATCGTCAAGGGTTCGCCCGCATCAACGGCCAGCCGGCGATTGCGCTGGAGGTGTCCAAACGCGTCGGCTCCAACATCATCGAAACCATCGAGAATGTGCGCGCCCTGGTGGAAGCGGAGCGCACCAATTGGCCGGACGAGGTCCAGGTCTTCTACAGCCAGGACAAGTCGTCGAATATCCGGACCATGCTGAGCGACCTGCAGAACAACGTACTGGCCGCGATCCTGCTGGTCATGGTCGTGGTGGTCGCGGCGCTCGGATTGCGCTCGGGCGGTTTGGTGGGTATCGCCATCCCGGGATCTTTCCTGACCGGCCTGCTGGTGATCTACCTCGCCGGTCTGACGGTCAACATCGTGGTGCTGTTCAGTCTGATTCTCGCTGTCGGCATGCTCGTCGATGGCGCTATCGTGGTCACCGAGTACGCCGACCGCAAAAAGTCGGAGGGCCTGGACAAGCGGCAAGCCTACGGCCTCGCGGCCAAGCGCATGGCCTGGCCGATCATCGCCTCGACCGCGACGACACTGGCCGCTTTTCTGCCTCTGCTCTTCTGGCCGGGCGTCGTTGGCGAGTTCATGAAATTCATGCCGCTGACCCTGATTGCGGTGCTCAGCGCCTCGCTCGCCATGGCTCTGATTTTCGTGCCGACACTCGGCTCTGTGATCGGCGGCAAGAGCGGTAGTGCCGACCCGGAGCAGATGAAGACTATCGCCGCAGGCGAAAGCGGCAACCTTGAGGATCTGCGGGGTTTCACAGGCGTCTACCTGCGCTTTTTGAAAGGGGCATTGCGGCACCCGGGCAAGATCGCCCTGCTCGCCGTCGTTCTCCTGGTCGGGGTGCAGGTAGCCTATAGCCAGTTCGGCCGCGGCATCGAGTTCTTCCCCAGCGTCGAACCGGAAAACGCGGCCGTTTGGGTGCATGGCCGCGGCAACCTGTCGATCGATGAGCGTGACCGCTTGGTGCGCGAGGTTGAAGCCCAGATCCTCGACATCCAGCGGGAGACCGGGGCTTTCCACACCGTCTATGCGCGAACCGTCGCGTCCTCCGGCCGGCAAAACGACGACGAGCCGGAGGATCTGATCGGTATCATCAATCTCGAGTTCGTCGATTGGTTCAAACGTCCCTCCGCTCGCGAGATCCTGAACAGCGTCCGGGCTCGTGGCCGCGAACTGCCGGGCATCTACGTCGAAACCCGTGAAGAAGAGGCCGGCCCACCAGTCGGCAAGGCGATCCAACTCCAGATCAGCGCCGACGACCCGGCCGATCTGGATCCTGCCGCGCAGCGCCTGGCCGAGCTGCTGCGAAACACCGGGGGGCTGGTCGGTATCGAAGACGGCCGACCGATCCCCGGCATCGAATGGGAACTGACGGTCGACCGCGCGGAAGCCGCGAAGTTCGGCGCCGACGTAACCCTGATCGGCAACTACGTACGTATGGTCACCAACGGCATGAAGCTGGCGGAGTACCGGCCCGATACGTCGGACGAAGAAGTCGATATCGTACTCCGACTGCCCGAACGCTATCGCACCATCGATCAGCTGGAGCGCATTCGGGTGCAGACCGACCGCGGTCTGGTGCCGATCGCCAACTTCGTCGAGAAGACGGCCGAACCGAAGGTTTCGCTGCTGAATCGCGTCGATGGCCGGCGGGTCATGACGGTCAAGGCCGATGTCGGTGCCGATCCGACGACCGGCGAGCCGGTCCTGGCCGACGACAAGGTACAGGAGATCCGCGCCTGGCTGTCCGAAAACCGCAGCCAGCTGCCTCAGGGGATCGACATCGCCTTCAAGGGCGAGGACGAGGAGCAGCAGGAGAGCCAGGCGTTCCTGACGAAAGCCTTCACCGTCGCCCTTTTCATGATGGCGATCATTCTCGTCACCCAGTTCAACTCCTTCTACTCGGCCTTCCTGATCCTCTCCGCCGTTGTGATGTCGACTATCGGCGTCTTCATCGGCCTGATGGTCATCGATCAGCCCTTCAGTATCGTCATGAGCGGCATCGGCGTGATCGCGCTGGCGGGAATCGTGGTCAACAACAACATCGTGCTGATCGACACCTACGACCGCTTGATGGGCGAGGCCGGCGACCCGATGCAGGCCATCCTGCGGACCGGGGCACAGCGCCTTCGGCCAGTGCTCCTCACCACGATTACGACCATTCTCGGGTTGATGCCCATGGTGATGGGTCTCAACATCGACTTCATCAACCGCGTGCTCCAACTCGGGGCACCCTCCACCCAGTGGTGGTCGCAGCTCGCTACGGCCATCGTCTTCGGGCTCGGCTTCGCCACACTTCTCACGCTGGTCTTCACGCCCTGCATGTTGATGCTGCGCACCAATTTCCAGCACTGGCGGCAGAGGCGAAAAGCCGCGCACGAGACCTCTGAAACGCCCGGCACGCTTGGGATCGGTGCGATGACCAAGCCGGCGGAGTAACCCCTGGGCAGCTGGCCTGCCGGAAAGCGGCCACCGAAAACACTCCGCTCAAGACCTCGGCGTGATCCTTACGCCCTCAGCGACTCGGTCGCTCGGATGCAGAACCACCCGCTCTCCCTCGGCAAGGCCAGTGATGATCTCTGCCTCCAAACCACTGTGCTGACCGATCTCGACGGAACGAGTCCGGGCGCGTCCGTCGTGATCGACGAAGACCGACCAGTCGTCGCCGTTTCGGAACAGGGCGCTCATCGGCAGCTTCAACACCTCGTCGCCACGCCATAGCACGATCCGTACCTCCACCCGATAGCCATGGCCGAGCCGTGGCCAGTGCTCGGGCGGATCGGTGAAGTCGACGATGACGTTGACCCGCTGCTCCTCGATGCCGAGTGCCGAGACCTTGGTGAAACCATAGGGCTCGACCCGACGCACTCTGCCGTTGAGGATGGCGCCACCCCACTCCTCGATCAGCACGGTCTGACCTTCCTCCACTTTGACCGCCTCCACCGACAAAAGGTCGGACACGATCTCCAAGTCGCGCGGATCCCCGATCTCCACCAACGGGTCACCGGCCCTGACCACGCCTTCGCTTTCGCGGACGATGCGCAGGATGTTGCCACTGACCGGAGCGGTGATCGGCACGCATTCGCAAGACGCCCGCTGTGCCTGGGTCTCCAAGGGCGTCAACAGCCGCGCGCGGGCCTGGTCGAGCTCGAACTGCCGGATGCGCAGGGCCGCCTTCGCGGTCTCAGCGGCCGCCGAGCCGCTGAGAAAGGCCCGTTCCGCGTTGTCCAGCGCGCTTTGCGAGATCGTGCGGCCAGGCTGCAAACCCCGGGCACGCTCGACTTCGGCACGGGCATAGTTCAGCTCCGCCTCGGCCTGAGCCAGCTCCGCCGCCGCCAGAACCTGGCCGGCCTCGGCCGCCTGAAGCGCAGCCCGCGCCTCCGCCTCGCTGCGCGGGTCCAGGAAATCCGGGTCAATTGGCTCTATGCCGGTAATGACAGTCTGATTGGCGATCACCAGATCCCCTACATCGGCGTCTATACGCTGCGCCAAGCCGGCGATCGGCGCAGACAACACGAAGACATCGCGCACCCGAGTCTCGCCTTCCTCGTCGACGGTCACCACCAGCGCTCCCCGCTCCGCTTCGGCCAAGTCGACCGGCACCGGCTTTGGCCGGAAAGCGTAAACGAGACCCGCCAACAGCAGCGCGGCGAGACCGGCCCACAAGGCGATACGGCGTGCTCTTGCGCTCATCCCAGTCGTCTCTCTCTGCTCATTCCCGTGTCTTCAACACGCTCACGAGGTCCAACCGATCGAGCCGGCTGCGAACCAGTGCCGCCGAAGCCACCGTTGCGACCAGTCCGATCACCACTGCCAAGCCATAGGTGGTGGAGTGCACGACCAACGGCACACGAAACAGCTCCGTTGCGAAGCTTTGCGAGATCAACCAAGCCAGCAGGTATCCCATCCAGCATCCAAGCGGCAGCCCCACGAAAGTCAGGAGAGCCACTTCGCCCAGCAGAATATAGGAAATCTCCACCCGGCTGAAACCGAGCACGCGCAGCGTGGCAAGCTCGCGACCTCGCTCCGACAGAGCGATTCGGGCGCTGTTGTAGACCACGCCGAAAGCTAGAGTACAGGCGAAGACCACAAAGAAAGAGACAAAGATCATCAGGGTCTCGCCCATGGTCTCATAAAAGGTGTCGACGGCGGCCTGACGCAACATGACGGACGAAACCTCGGGCGTTTCCTTCAGCTCCGCGAACAAGGCGTTCTGCCCAAGCGGATCGACACGCAGATGAGCACCGCTGACCACCGGACGCTCGCGCATCAAGCGATTCAGAGCATCGATATGCATATGGGCCGGGGTGCCGATATAGGTTTCGAACAACCCGACCACCGGCACGTCGGTTATTGGACGCCGCCCCTCCAACACCTCAACGGTGACCAGGTCGCCATGGCCGACGTTCAGCACCTCCGCCAGTTTGGTGGAAAGCACCAGCCCTTCCGGCGGGACCGCTACGGTCAGGCCCGAAACATCGTAAACCAGGCTGAGCCTGGAATCGGGCAGCACTCCCTCGACCGGCTGACGTTTCGAGAGGTTCCCGGCATGCAGCCGCGCCGCCACGCTGCGCACCGGCTCCGCCGCCATGACGCCGGGCATCCGGCCGAACTCGCGCATCACCTCACTGGACTGCGCCTCGACGAGGGCCACCGTCACGTCCTGGCGCTGAGCCTCGAAGAATTGGGTTTCCACCAAGTGGTCGATGGCGTCGAGCCACTGCAGAGAGCTGATCAATACCGCTACGGCCAAGCCGATACCCACCGAGGTCAGAAACGAGCGCCCCGGCCAGCGTGAAATCTGGCGCAAGATGATCCGGGTCGGCTGGTCTGCCCAGCCGGTCAGCAGCCCGGCCAGCTCCCCCCGGTGCCGCCGGTAGAGCGGCGGCACCGGGGGGCGCATCGCCTCCGCCGGAGGCAGCGTAGCGGCGCGGCGTACCGCCACGAGGGCACCCAATACGGCCGCCGACAGGCTGACCAATGCGGCGATCGCGAAAGCGCCAGGACCGGGCCGATAAAGCAGGAAGGGAAAGCGGAAGAGGTCGCCATAGACCTGAGTGTTGAAGCGCCCCAGCCAGGCCCCGACAATCCAGCCGATGACGATGCCAAGCGCCGCCATCACAGCGACCAGCTTCATGTAGTGCCAAGCCACTGCCAGATTGCTGTAGCCGAAGGCCTTCATCAGCCCGATCTCGCTGCGCTCGATCGCGATCAGCCGGGTCAGCACCATGTTCGACAGGAAAGCGGCGACCGCCAGGAAGATGGTCGGAAGGATGCTGGCAATGCTCTTGATCTGCTCCAACTCGTTCGTCAGGAACCAGTTGGAGATCTGGTCCGACCGGTCGAAGGCCCCCACCCCGCCGTACCGATCGAGCAGAAGATCGAGCCGGTCGATGACGTCCTCCGCCCGCGCGCTTCGCAGCAGCGACAGAGAGACGTCGTTGAAGGCACCATCCAGGTCGAAGGCCGCGGCCAGCGCCTCCTCACCCATCCAAAGCACGCCGAAGCGTTCGTCGTCCGGCATCAGCGCGCCCGGGCCGATGGCATAGACGAACTCCGGCGAGAGGGCGACGCCGACCACCTGCAGGTCGCGTCTGTGGCCGTTGACGACCGCGCTCAGCGTATCGCCGGGCGTCAGCCCATGGGCCTCCGCGAAAGGCTCGGTGACCACGACCTCGTCCGGTCGCCCCGGGGCAACCAGCCGACCGGCGCGGAGAGCCAGACGGTTGAGCAGCGACTCGCCGCCTTCCGGGATCGATACCAGATGGCCCGTCACCGGCTCCGCGAATCCCTCCAGGTCGAGCAGCGCCCGTTCGACGATCCGGGTTTCCACCGCCTGAACTCCGGGAATGGCGGCGATACGGCTGGACAGCCGCTCCGGAGCCCGCTTCACGGTCGCGAAGATGTCGGCGAAGTTGTACCGGTCATAGTAAGCACTGGTGGTCTCTTCCAACGCCTCGAGGGTGGTGAGCGACATCACCAGCACCGCGACGCCGGAGGCGACCACCAGCGCCACCGCGAGCACTTGGCCGCGAAGCCGGACGAGGTCCCGGATCAGCTTTCGGTTCAGTGCCCGCATCGGTCCCTACACATCGGCCCTTACCAGGCAAGCTCCTGCACAGGGCGTTTCTCCGCGTTCTCACGCACTGTGGTGATACGGCCGTCGGCAAAGGTGATCACCCGGTCAGCCATATCGGCGATCACCAGGTTGTGGGTGATCAGCGCCGTAGTGGTGCCCAGTTCCCTGTTCACCCGCTCGATGGCGGCCAGGACCAAAATCCCCGTCTTGCTATCGAGCGCCCCGGTGGGCTCGTCGCACAGCAGAATGTCAGGCCGCTTGGCGATGGCCCGGGCGATCGCCACCCGCTGCTGCTCCCCGCCGGAGAGCTGAGCTGGGAAATGATCCGCCCGCTCGTCCAGGCCCACCAGCTCGAGCGCCTCGGCCGGATCCATCGGATCCCGGGCGATCTCCGTCACCAGGGCAACGTTCTCCAGCGCCGTCAGGCTGGGAATGAGATTGTAGAATTGGAAGACAAAGCCGATGTGATCGCGGCGATAGCGGGTCAGCGCCGCTTCGTCGGCGGAAGCCATTGGCTTATCGTCGAACCAGACGCTTCCGGCGGTCGGTGTGTCGAGACCGCCAAGGATGTTGAGCAGGGTCGACTTGCCGCTGCCCGACGGCCCGACCAGCACCACCAGTTCCGAACGGTAGAGCGCCATCTTGACCCCGCGCAGCGCCTGCACTTCGACCTCGCCGCTTCGGTAGATCTTGGTCAGTCCGCTGGTGGCCAGTACCGCCCGCCGCCCGGCCGCCGTCGAGGTGTCAGGGAGCGGTGGCGGCATCGGCCTGCTGCTCGTGAAGAAGGAACAAGCCGCAAAAACTCGGCTAGCTCCAGCGGCAACGCATTGACGTGGATCAGTGGTTCTGACGGCCAGCGCCGCTGGCCGAGGTCGTGACATCGGTGTTTTTCGTCGATCTCACGGTCATCGTCTTCGGGCAGGGCTTCGCCACGCTTCTCACGCTGGTCTTCACGCCTTGCATGTTGATACTGCGCACCAATCTGAAGCACCGGCACCTCAAGCGGGCAACCGCACGCCAAACGGCTGATAGTACAGGGCCCCTTGCGGGCGGACCTCTGACGAAAGCCGCCGCGTAGTCCTTGGGAAGGAGGCTCCCATTTACTTAGCCTTAAGGGCTAATCAGGCAAATTTCAGGTCCATAGCCTTGGAGCCCACCTCGCATGGCCGTCGCAGCCCCTTCCGAGCCCCTTCCCAGCCAGACAGAACCAGCCGAGACGCGTGACGGTAAGGATCTGCACGAGGCCGTTCGCCTCGCCTCCGAGTCGAAACTGCCTCTGGAGCTCGGTAGTATCGAAATTTCCGAGGATGGCCGTGTCGTCCCCAGCGCGCCAGGACACACGCTGACGTTCAGTTTCTTCTACAAAGGCTTACCCTTCGCAGGTGAGGTAGGCCCGGAGTCCGGCGATAGCGTGCGACTGGTCGGTGAATTCGGAAAGATGCCCTTTACCGCAGAGCTGCCGAAGGGGCGTCATGCCATCCGTCAGGTGATCGCCGACAGCCAACGCAGTCAGCGGACACGCTTCTTCGTCACCAGAGAACAGGATCTTCGGCTTGCGATGGAAGCGGTACCGCCGCAACCGCGCACGCCGGTCAGCATCGTCGCCGCAGTCACGGCGCTGATCGTGGAGGCTCTGCCGGGCATCGAGGCGATGACAGACACTCTCAACGAGCGGCTCTCGGCTGGTCGGAAGAACGAGACCAGCGTCGCTTGAGAGATAGGCGGCCCAATCTGACCTGAATGGTCCGCTCTCACAGGCGACGCAAGCTCAACCGGAGCTGTCGGGCGACGGCAACACGAAAATCTGCCCAGGATAGATCAGGTCGGGATCTCGGATCTGGTCGGCGTTGGCGTCGAAAATGACCGTATAGCGCGGCCCCTCGCCATAGGTGCGGCTGGCGATTGTCCAGAGATTGTTGCCAGGCTGAATCACGACGAAGCGCTCATCCGCCGGTAGATTCGCGGTTTCGAAGGCGGCGCGGGCAAAGGGCGATTCGACCCGCGCCGTGACCGCACCCTCGCCATTGAGCTGATCGATTCGCAGCGTGTAAAGGCCGGGCGCGACCGGCTGCGACGGCGTCACGCGCCAGCGCCCGTCGCTGTCGATTCGGGCTTCGCTCAGGGCTGTATTATCCAGATAGACGACGATCCCGTCGCCCGGCAGCCCCTGACCGGAGATGACGAGCCGACCGGCTGCGTCATAGTCGATCGCCTCGAGCCAGAGACCGCCGGCTACCTCGGCAGGCGCAGGTTCAGGCAACTGCATCACCCGCGCCGCACCGGCTGTATCCACGGGAAGCTGCACGACCAGAGATCCTGCATCACTTGCCTGACCGGCTTCGGCAACGGTCGACGCGGCCTCCGGTACCGACAGAACGACGACGTTGCGACCGGCCTGCGCCGCCCCTCCAGCTGTGGTTGCCTCCAGTTCCAAGGCATAGTCGCCCGGCGGCAAGGCGCGTTCGGGCAAGATGACGAACTCGCCACGGCTATCCGCCCGGCCACGCGCCACCTCCTCGCCGTTCCGCGTCACCACCACGTCGCTGTTCGGAGCCGCGCGCCCCGCCATGACGCTGGAGCCGTCACGCTCGACCCTCACGACATCGAAGGAGGGTCCACCGCCGGCCCGGTCTGTCTCGGCGCTTTCCAGCTCCTGCAACTGCACCTCTGCCGGCCGACGAGCCGCGCCTTCCGCGCCGGCGTCGCGCTCAGTCGGCGAGGCCTGAGTTTGCGGCTGGGACCGAGGGGTTGTGCCCACGGCTGTCTCGGTCGCACCTTCGGCTTCGGGGTCTCCTGCTTGGCGGTCAGGCTCAGGCGCGGACTGGGTTTCCGGCCCCGACAACGACCTCTCCGTCTCGGACAGAAGCTCCGGCGGCGCCGTTCCCGGGTCGCGCAACAGCAGGGCCCACAGGGCTGCCCCGATCGCCACGACCAGAAGACCACCGAGAGCCAGACCGCGCTTCACCTCAGATTCCTCGCACCAACACTCGCCAAGACTTCCCGCGAGTTCACAGGGCCTGTAAAACCTAGCCCGCCAAAGTGATTTGCGCAATTGCGGCACAGCGTAGTCCCTGTCTGGCCGCCGTAAACCCGGAAGGTTAGGTTCACAGAGCGATCTTTAAGATTACCTGAGAAACTGCACTTCCGTTCCACTTCCACCAGCACGGACCAGAGATGACCGAACCCTATACAGTCTGCCTTTATTGCGGGTCTTCCAACCGGGCGGATCCCGCTTTCTACGAGGCCGCGGCCGAGTTCGGCCGCGAAGTGGCACGACGGGGCTGGCGGCTGGTCTACGGCGGCGGCCGCGTCGGCCTGATGGGCGCCGCCGCGGATGGCGCGCTGGAGGCGGGCGGCGAGGTCATCGGCATCATTCCCGGCTTCCTGCACGATTTCGAAGTCGGGCACCACGGCGTGACGCGCCTGGAAGTCGTGGAATCGATGCATATCCGCAAGATGCGGATGTTCGATCTGTCCGATGCTTTCTGCATTCTGCCCGGCGGCCTGGGCACCCTCGACGAGACCTTCGAGATCATGACCTGGCGCCAACTGGGTCTGCACGAAAAGCCGATCGTCCTGGCCAACCTCAAGGGCTTCTGGACCCCCTTCCTGGCCCTGCTCCGGTCCCAGGTCGACGCCAAGCTGGTCCGCCCGGAGCACGCCGCCCTGTTGCAGACCGCCGAGACTGTTCCAGAGCTCTTCGACGCCTTGGGCGAACGTACGGAAGCCGTGACGGGCGCAACGTCGAAGTTCCTTTGATCCAGCCTGACGGCTTCGCGTTCAACTTCCCCAGCCGGGCGGCTCTGGCATTGGATCTGGACAAGTCAGCGCGCCGACAGCGACAGCGAGCGCTGCCCAAATCACAGAACGGCGATGGCGACCAAAATGCGATGAAAAAGATCGGATGCCATTCCACATAGGTCGATTCCGACCTTCGCTTCATAGTTGTTCCACGCTAGCTTGACCTCTTCTGTAGTCGGAAAGGAAGCGCCGGTGGAGTTCTCTATAAAGGCCCAGACATTCTTGGTGCTGGTCGTTGCTTTGGCTGTTACCGGCTGCGATACGCGCCGCGTCGTCAGCATCGCGCCGGGAGAATACGAGCTCACCTATGGTGAACCTCTCGGTCGCCGCGTTGCAGCCAACTCAATACTTGATTGGGAAGCGCTGAAGGTGTGTCCCGCTGGCTACACCGTCGTAGCCGACGAGGTTCGGCCCGGATCAAGCCATCCTCTCTACTACTGGCGCATACGTTGCCTCGGCGTTGCTGATAGCGGTGCCGACTAGCATGGGCCCGCCCGCGGTCTCTACGAAATCGACCTACATGGGCACCTGCATAGCCTGCTGGCAAAGGTAACATCCCCCGACCTCGGAGCGGCTCCAAGAGTCGGGGGATATTGATGGTAGCGGGGGAGGGACTTGAACCCCCGACACGCGGATTATGATTCCGCTGCTCTAACCAGCTGAGCTACCCCGCCACAGGGTGAATCCGCCAAAAACGCTGAGTGTCCACAGACCGCAGCATCGCCCGACCCAAGGGGCCATCCGGCGCGAGAGCGTGGATATAGGGGGGGCGGCTTTCGGCTGTCAAGCTTCGGCCGAGGCTGCGGAGGCAGGGATTCTCGATGCCTCGGCTGCCGCCGGGATCGAGACGGCCGCTCGGCTGTCGGCCGCCGCGATCCAGCCGCCGCCCAACACGCGGCTACCGGCGTAACAAACTGCGGCCTGACCGGGCGCGATGCCGTACTGCGGCGCGTCCAGTAGGACCGTCGCACCGCCCTCTCCGGCCTGGACGATCCGGCCGGCGACCGGTGCCTGGGCCGACCGCAGTTTGACCTCGACGGCCGTCGTCCCAGCCGCGTCCAGCGAGGCCGCCAGCCAGTTTAGCTGCCGCAAGGTCACCCGGTCCTTCGCCAGGGCAGCCTTTGGGCCGACCACAACACGCCGCGCCTCGGGCTCCAGCCGCACCACGTAAAGTGGCTCCGCCGTGCCGCCGACGCCCAGGCCGCGGCGTTGGCCGATGGTGTAGCGGATCACACCCTCGTGCCGGCCGACCACCCGGCCCGTAAGGTCGACGATCTCGCCGGGATCGGCGGCGCCGGGACGCAGTTTCTCGACAACGCTGGCGTAGCCGCCGGTCGGCACGAAACAGATGTCTTGACTGTCCGGCTTGTCGGCGACGGCAAGGTCCAGACGTTCGGCCTCGGCACGCGTCTCCGCCTTGGGCAGGCCACCGAGCGGGAACTGCAGAAAAGCGAGCTGTTCGGCCGTGGTGGCGAAGAGGAAATAGCTCTGATCGCGTGCCGCATCGACGGCCCGATGCAATTCGGGGCCTTCGCGTCCCTGCAGGCGCTGGACGTAGTGGCCGGTCGCGAGTGCATCGGCACCGAGATCGCGGGCCGTTTCCAGCAGATCACGGAACTTGACCCGCTGATTGCAGCGCACGCAAGGGATTGGCGTTTCGCCGCGCAGGTAGCTGTCGGCGAAATCGTCGATCACCGCATCGCGAAAGCGGCTCTCGTAGTCCAGGACATAGTGAGCGATGCCCAGACGGTCGGCGACGCGCCGCGCGTCGTAGATATCCTGGCCGGCACAGCAGGCCCCCTTCTTTCCGACTGCCTGACCGTGGTCGTAAAGCTGAAGGGTAATACCGATCACCTCGTACCCCCGCTCGGCCATCAGCGCGGCCGTGACGGAGGAGTCGACGCCGCCGGACATGGCGACGACGACCCGCGTATCCTGGGGCGGCTTGGCGAGGCCGGGAAGAGAAGCTGCGCTCTGCATGGGCGCAATATATGGAACATCTTTCGCGACGCAACGTGGCGAGGTTTCAGAGAGCGACTAAGCCAGCTCGCGCAGCAGGTCCAGCAGGGGTGCCGGTTCGGCCAGCAGACCGAGCGAAACCGAGAAATGCCCCTGACGACGCACCGTGACGCGCCGGGCCGGCAGGTTCCAGCACCGCGCCAAGGCAGCACCTTGCGCGAAGGGCAGCAGGCGGTCGGCCGAGCCCAGCAGCAGACGGATACGCTCCGGCGGTAGGACGGGGCCACCCATGGGGTTCAGCAGCGGCACCCAGCGCGCCAAGGCGGGCTCCGTCCAGCCGGCCGCTTGCAGGCGCGCCCGCAAGCCCAGCAGCCGGCCCAAACTCCCCACCGGCGTCGCCTGCGTGACATCGGCCGCCGTCGTGATCAGCAGCAGACCGTCCGGCTGGCTCCGCTCCGGCCAATGCCGCGCCACCTCGGCCGCCTTCTGCGCCGTCAAGGCGCCGAGCGAGACGCCGGACCAAGCCACCGGCCCCTGCCGCTTGGCCCAGGCCGTCCAGACCGCCAGCTCCGGCACGGCCAGCTCGAAAAACTCCAAGAAACCTGCGGGTCCACGGGCGATCAGCGGTTCACCGCCGTAAGTGCCTGGTCGCCGACGCCGGCCATGCCAAGGCGCCTCGAGCCGCAGCACCTGCCAACCGGCCGCCAGCGCTCGGTCGCTATAGTCCGGGCTGCGCGGCCAGAAGTCCGCTTCGATGCAGATGCCATGCAGGGCGATCACTGTACCCTTGACGGCGGCTCCCCTCGCGGCCGCGGCCGGCCGCTCCAGGCGCGCCCAGGCTGTGCTGCCGTCGCGGGCCGGAAAGCACAGCCAGACGCTCTCCTGCGCGCCCTGCTGCAAGGTGTGGCTTTCCCGCGGAACCGCATCGGGCAGCGGAAAAGCGGCCTCCGGCGCCTCCAGACGCTCGGCGTGACGGGCTTCGACCGCATCCGGCGGCTCGATTGCAAAAGCGGCTGCTGGGGCACCCGCCATTGCTGGCAGATGCCGGAGACGCCGGCCCATCCAGGCCGCCGCCGCACGGCGCCGGCTTTGCTCCAGCCGCGCCAGGTCTTCGGGCCCCGGCGACGCGGCAGCGAAGAAGCCGTGCCGCCAGGCGGCCTCGGCCGAACGATAGCGCTCCAACGCCGAACCTCGCTCGGCTTCGGTCTCGGCCCAGGCACGGGAAAGCGGCAGGTGCAGCCGTGCGACGCTCCAGGTCGCAGGGCCATCGTACCAGGGGCGGAGCCATAGCGGCGCCAGCGGGCGGCGCCAGAGACAGGGTGCACGGTAATCCTTCGGTGACTTCACGGGCCTGTGATTCCCGAAGATTCGATTGCCCTGGCAGGTTGCCAGCCGGCCGTGCCGTCACGGCATCTTTCACCGTCCTTGGAGAACCCTGCCATGCGCCCTTTCTTCACTCTGTTGTCCCTCCTGATTCTGCTGTCCGCGCCGGCGGCCGCCGCGCCGGACGGCCTGGTCGATGAGACCACCCGCTACGGTTACGCAGAGATGATCGAACGCCTCGACCAAGCCGTCAAAGACCACAAGATGGGCCTGGTGACGCGCGCCAGTGCAACCGTCGGCGTCAAACAGGTCCTGGAAGAGGATATCCCCGGCAACATGGTGGTCGGGGTCTATCACCCGCGCTTCGCCAAGCGGATGCTGGAAGCCAGCGTGCCGGCGGGCATCGAGGCGCCGATCCGCTTCTACATCACGGAAGAGGCCGACGGCGGAACCACCCTCACCTACCGTACCCCCTCCGCCGTCTTCGCGCCCTGGGCCGACGGCAACGACGATCTGCAGGCCTTGGCCGCCGAACTCGACGAGATTTTCGCGGGAATCTTTGCCCAAGCCACCGCCGACTGACCGCCTTGCGTCCGAGGGCGGACTCTCCGCCCCGGCTCTCCATCGGCCTGTCCTGCAGCCTCCCTGTCTCCAGTATTTTGTCGTGACATTGCTCCGTCACACAGCTAGATTTAGCGTTATGGGTGGGGGTAAGCTCTAAATCTTGTGCACAAAATCGGTTTTCCACAGCCCAACGATTTCGGGGACAGGGAGCGCTTTCGACATGGACGGATCTGCGGTTTTCAAGGCGGAAACGGGTGCCGGTTCGGCTTCGCCGGGACTGGAAAACCTTGTGGACGAAGCGCGGACTGCGACCTTCGCTCAAACCGAGGCCGTGATTGCCCCCGCAGAGGCTGACATCGCAGACACCGATGGCATGGAGGCCGCGAACGAGGCGTTGCTCGACAGCGGCGACCAGATTCGCGACACCTTCCAGAACGAGCGCGGCATTCGTGTTCGAATGGACCGCGACCGCGACGCCTTGCTGACCGATTTCGGCAAGGCGACACTGACCGATCGCTACCTTATGCCGGGCGAGTCCTATCAGGACCTCTTTGCAAGAGTGGCGGCGCATTTCGCCGACGATTCCGACCATGCCCAGCGGTTGTACGATTCCATCTCGCGTCTTTGGTTCATGCCGGCCACGCCGGTGCTGTCCAATGGCGGTACCGAGCGCGGTCTGCCGATCTCCTGTTTCCTGAACGAAGCGCAGGACAGCCTTGGCGGTATCGTCGGCCTTTGGAACGAAAACGTCTGGCTCGCCTCCAAGGGCGGCGGCATCGGCAGCTTCTGGGGCAACCTGCGTTCGATCGGCGAAACAGTCGGCGGTGTCGGTAAGACCAGCGGCGTAATCCCTTTCATCCGGGTCATGGACAGCCTGACCTTGGCGATCAGCCAGGGTTCTCTGCGGCGCGGATCGGCAGCCTGCTACCTGCAGGTCGACCATCCGGAGATCGAGGAGTTCATCGAGCTGCGCCGGCCGACCGGCGGCGATCCCAATCGCAAGGCGCTGAATCTGCACCACGGCGTGGTGATCACCAACGACTTCATGCGCGCAGTGGTCGACGACGAACTCTGGGCCCTGAAGAGCCCGAAGGACGGCACGATCCAGCGCACGGTGAAGGCGCGCGATCTCTGGATTCGGATCCTGACAGCCCGTGTCGAGACCGGCGAGCCGTACATCATCTACGGCGACCACGTGGCCGACGCCCAGCCCGAACACCACAAGCTCTCGGGCCTGAAGGTCAAGATGTCCAACCTCTGCAGCGAGATCACGCTGCCGACCGGGCGCGACCATCTGGGCGAGGACCGCACGGCGGTCTGCTGTCTCTCCTCCCTCAACCTCGAGACCTACGATCAGTGGAAAGATGAGCCGGGTCTGGTGGAGGACGTCCTGCGCTTCCTCGACAACGTGCTGCAGGACTTCATCGATCGTGCACCGGACTCCATGGCCCGCGCCCGCTACTCGGCGATCCGCGAACGCTCCATCGGCCTCGGCGTGATGGGCTTTCATTCCTTGCTGCAGAAGCACCGCGTTCCCTTCGAGTCCGCCGTCGCCAAGTCCTGGAATCTCCGTATCTTCAAACAGGTGCGCGCCCAGGCCGACGCCGCCTCGCAGAAGCTGGCAGAGGAGCGTGGCGCCTGTCCCGATGCCGCCGAACACGGCATCCAGGAGCGCTTCAGCCACAAGCTGGCGATTGCACCGACCGCCTCAATCTCGATCATCTGCGGCGGCGCTTCGCCGGGCATCGAGCCCTTCGTCGGCAATGCCTTCACCCACAAGACGCTGTCCGGCTCCTTCCACGTTCGAAACCGGCATCTCGAAGAGCTGCTTGAGGCGAAGGGTCGTAACAGCGACGAGGTCTGGTCCTCAATCACCGTCAACGAAGGCTCGGTGAAGCACCTGGACTTCCTGGACGATCATGAGAAGGATGTCTTTAAGACGGCCTTCGAGTTGGATCAGCGCTGGCTGGTCGAACATGCCGCCGACCGCAGCCCCTCCGTCTGCCAAGCCCAGTCGCTCAACCTCTTCCTGGCAGCCGACGTCCATAAGCGCGACCTGCACCAGATCCATCTCTTGGCCTGGAAGCGTGGGGTGAAGTCGCTCTACTACTGCCGCTCCCGTTCGGTGCTGCGCGCCGAGAGCCATCAGAGCAGCGAGAAAGCACTCTCCAGCATCCCGCTGGTCGGCAAGGTCAACGGAAGCGAACAGCCAGTCGTCGCGGAACGGGTCGACTACGAGGAATGCCTGGCCTGCCAGTGAAGGCTAGGTCGCGGCGGAGACGACAGACAGCAGTAGTCTCATATTCGGCACGGGGAACCGAGGCGCAGTCCGAGTGCGCCTCGGTCATTTGTTTTGTCGGCTACTGCGTCGGTGCGAGCAGTTCGGGCGCCGTAACCCGCTGACGAACGCCGTGAGCTTCCGTCTCATCGAAGATATTTCCGTTCTCCGCCCAGCGGTGGAGGGACGATACGTCGACGCGACCGCACTGAGGCCGAACGCTCCAGGTAACCTGCAACGGAGAACAGATCGCCTGAGTATAGCTTGGGCCTGTCGTCGACCCGCGGAAGACGACCGGGGTCCCGGTTCCCGTAGGAAGCGCGAGGAGCTGGTGAAATCCGCCATCCGATGGCGGACCGGCGTAGTCGAACTGAGTAAAATCAAGCGCATCGGGGTCGTTCACCACGAGAAAGGTTTGCGCCTCGACACGAAGAAGTGGATCGCTGCAGCTCTCGCTCAGGCAGGCTCCTAGCCCTGCACCGGGTGAGACATCGCAGGATGAGTAAACCCAGTGAACCTCAATCGTATCGCCGGGGCTACACCGCCGAACGCACCTTGACCGCTATAGGGATCGATCAGCTCGGCCTCCGTTAGGTCGGCTGTCTTATTACAGGCATAGCCGCCGCTCGCGTCGTCACCGACGAAGACACTAAAGCCGGGCCCCTTGTGTTCCGCATTGCTGTGAGCGTGGATGTTGCAGAGATTCATCTTCGTCGAGGCTGGAGCGATCGGAAAAGTGACCGGATTCGCGCCAATCGGATTGGAGATGTCACGAGGCGATTGAGGTCCATAGCCATCGCAGATCAAGGGCACTGTCGAGGCGGCTTCAGCGGCTTCGCTTGGAGTCGCGTCGGCTTGGGCCGAAGCAGCTTGCACAGAGGCGGCAAAGCCGAACAGAGATATGGCGGCTAGAACGCGAAAAGATGTCATGAGACTCCCTTTGAATGCGTTTCCGCAGACTTTGGGAGAGGCCGCGCACTTTCAAGAGTCTCAGACTGAAAGCTAAATATAGATTACGTAGATTTAATGAAATCAGCGCATCTCGGAGCAAATACAGTTACCCTGAGTTATACTAAATAATTTAGCATCCAAGAAAAAAAGAATATCCATTTAACATAACGGTGGCGCAAAAGGAACGCGAAGGCATGGAGGGGCGCCGCGGGCGTCAGGACGCTAGCCTTCACCCCAGGTGGCCAACACCTCCGCTGCGTCCGCTTCCCTTACCGCGGCGCGCGGCGATTGCGCCCGACCGTCGATCAGACCGCCGAACGCGATCTGGACACTCGGCCCTTCGCCCGCGCGCGCGAGGCCGCGTGCCTGAATTTGCGGATGCAGCAGTACCTCCTCCGGCTCCAGCACCGGCATGAAGCAGCAGTCGACGTCGGACAGCAGATCGTTCCAATGATCCTGCAGCCGACCGGCGAGCAGCGCCGCCACCTCGGCGGTCAAGGCATCCTGGGGCAGCGGCTCGGCTTGGCGGGAGATCCAGTCCTCCCGGCCGACGGCACGGCAGAAGGCGGCCCAGAACTTCGGCTCGATGGCGCCAAGAGAGACGAAACGGTCGTCGGCCGTACGATAGAGCCGGTAGAAGGCGGCACCGCCGTTGAGCAGACCCTGGCCGCGGACCTGCGCTTGCGACCCGCCCCGCAAGGCCGAGGTGAAGGGCAGCGCCTGCCAGGCCAGCACCGCCTCCATCAGGCTGATGTCGAGGTTGGCGCCCTGCCCCGTCCGTCCCTGGCGAACCACAGCGGCCAAGATGGCGATGACGGCCTGCAGGGCGCTGGCATGATCGGCGGTCGGCGGGTAGGCGGCGACGCTTTCCCCGACCCTGCCCGAACTGGCCAGCCCGCCGCCCAGCGCCATGTAGTTGATGTCGTGCCCTCCGGTCAGGCGCAGCGGTCCGGTCTGGCCGTAGCCGGAGAGCGCGCAGTGGATCAGCCGTCTATTGAGCTCGACCCGGCGCTTCCCATCGAACCCCAGCTTTTCGAGAGTACCGGGCCGATAGGATTCCAGCAGCACATCCGCGCCGCGCAGCAACTCGGCGAAGACCTCTCGTCCGGCGTCTGCCTTAAGGTCCAGACGCAGGATTGTCTTGCCGGCATTGATTTGCTTGTACCAGGCGGAGAGGCCGTCGGGATCGCGCGGGCCGAGCTGCCGCATGGGGTCGCCGGCGGGCGGTTCGACCTTGACCACTTCGGCCCCGAGATCGCCGAGGATCTGTCCGGCAAAGGGTCCGGGCAGCCACTGGCTGAGATCGACGACGCGGAGACCGGCCAGCAGGTCGAATGTCATAAACGGCGGATCTGAAAGCTGAACGTCAGTGGCGGCCGCCCTACTCCACGAGTTCGGGGACCTTCGGCTTCGCGCGCGTCCCACCGCCGCCGGAACCGCCGCCTTTCTTGCCCTTAGGCTTACCGGCCTCAGGGTAGCGGAAGGTCAGCTTGCTGCGGTCCTTGGAGAGCCCCACCATGACCAGCCCACCGTCCGCCAGCCGCCCGAACAGGAGTTCCTCGGCCAGTGGCTTCTTGACGTGCTCCTGGATCAAGCGGCCAAGCGGACGGGCCCCGTAGAGCGGTTCGTAGCCTTTTTCGGCCAGCCAGCCCCGTGCGGCTTCCGACAACTCGATGGTCACATGACGGTCGGCAAGCTGCGCTTCCAGCTGCAGGACGAACTTCTCCACTACGCGCGCCACCGTTTCGGGTTTGAGCGCGCTGAAGGGGATGATGGCGTCGAGACGATTGCGGAACTCCGGCGTGAACATCCGCTCGATCGCCTCGCTGTCCTCGCCCTCGCGCTGCTCGCGTAGGAAACCGACGGCGGGCTTCGCCATGTCGGCCGCACCGGCGTTGGTCGTCATGATCAGGATGACGTTGCGGAAATCGACGGTCTTGCCGTTGTGGTCCGTCAGTTTGCCGTAGTCCATCACCTGCAGAAGGATATTGAAGAGGTCTGGATGAGCCTTCTCGATTTCGTCGAGCAACAGCACGCAATGAGGATGCTGGTCGACGGAATCCGTCAGGAGACCGCCTTGGTCGAAACCGACGTAACCCGGCGGCGCGCCGATCAGCCGGCTTACGGTATGCCGCTCCATGTACTCCGACATGTCGAAGCGGTGCAGCTCCACCCCCAAAGTATGGGAAAGCTGGCGCGCGACCTCGGTCTTGCCGACCCCGGTCGGGCCGGAGAAGAGGTAACATCCGATCGGCTTATCGACTTCGCGGAGACCGGCACGGGCCAGCTTGATGGCGCTCGACAAGGCTGCAATGGCCTGGTCCTGCCCGAACACCATGGTCTTGAGATCGCGCTCCAGTGTCTGCAGCGCGGCCTTGTCGTCGCGACTGACCGACTTCGGCGGAATGCGGGCGATCTTGGCGACGACCGCCTCGACCTCCTTCACGCCAATGGTCTTCCGGCGCTTGGATTCCGGCTTCAGAGCCTGCGCGGCACCGACTTCGTCGATCACGTCGATGGCCTTGTCCGGCAGTTTGCGGTCGCCGATGTAGCGGGCCGAAAGTTCGACTGCCGTCCGGAGCGCATCGGCTGTGTAGCGCACGCCGTGATGTTCTTCGTAGTAGGGTTTGAGTCCGCGCAGGATCTTCACCGCGTCCTCGATGGTCGGCTCGTTCACGTCGATCTTCTGGAAGCGGCGCACCAGCGCCCGGTCCTTCTCGAAGTAGTTCCGATACTCTTTGTAGGTCGTCGAACCGATGCAACGCAGAGACCCCGACTGCAGCGCCGGCTTCAGCAGGTTGGAAGCATCCATCGCACCGCCCGAGGTGGCGCCGGCGCCGATCACCGTGTGAATTTCATCGATGAAGAGAACCGCATGGTCCTGCTGTTCGAGTTCGGTCATAACGGCCTTGAGGCGTTCTTCGAAATCGCCCCGGTAACGAGTTCCGGCCAACAGCGCCCCCATGTCGAGCGCGAAGATGGTGGCCCCCTTCAAGACATCGGGCACTTGCTCCTCGACGATGCGCCGGGCCAAGCCCTCGGCGATCGCGGTCTTGCCGACGCCAGGATCGCCGACGTAGAGAGGATTGTTCTTGGTGCGGCGGCAGAGCACCTGGATGGTGCGCTCGATCTCGTGCGCACGACCGATCAGCGGGTCGATCTTGCCGCTCTTGGCCTTGGCATTCAGGTCGACGCAGTAGGCATCCAGCGCTTCACGGCCCTTCTTGACCACCTTCTCGCTCTGCTCTTCCTCGGCGCCCTGGACCGGCCTGCTTTCTTCCTGCCCGGGCACCTTTGCGATGCCGTGACTGATGTAGTTGACGGCATCCAGACGGGTCATTTCCTGCTCTTGCAGGAAGTAGACCGCATAGGACTCGCGCTCGCTGAAAATCGCGACCAGCACGTTGGCGCCAGTCACTTCTTCACGGCCCGAGTTCTGCACGTGAATGGCCGCGCGCTGCAGAACGCGCTGGAAAGCGGCGGTCGGCTTGGCATCGCCGACATGCGCATTGATCAGATTGGTAAGCTGATTATCGATGTATTCAGCGAGGTCGGCGCGCACTTCCTCGAGGGAAACGCCGCAAGCGCGCAAGACCGCGATCGCATCCTGGTCCTCGGTCAACGCGAGCAGAAGATGTTCGAGCGTCGCGTACTCATGCCGCCGTTCATTGGCATAGGCCAGGGCGCGGTGGAGGGTCTGTTCCAGGTTCGCGGAGAGCATCGAGCGGCCTACTCCTTTTCGAGAGTGCACTGCAAAGGATGTTCGTGCTTACGCGCAAAGTCGATGACCTGTGTCACCTTGGTCTCCGCCACTTCGTAAGTGTACACGCCACACACGCCGACACCCCGGCGATGAACATGAAGCATAATCTGAGTCGCCTCCTCTTGGCTCTTGCCAAAAAAGCGCTCGAGAACATGAACAACGAATTCCATCGGTGTGTAGTCGTCGTTCAGCATCAAGACCTTGTACATAGACGGCTTTTTCGTCTTTGTCCGGGTCTTGACCACAACACCGGTTCCGGTGCCGGAGCCTCCTCCGTTACCGGTACCTTGTTGATCGTCGTCACTCATGCGCATGTCGGTCGGGTCTGATCTCTCGATGGCCGTCGCGTCTGCGCCGGGCTGCGGAGCCTTACCTGCCAGCCCCTGCCTGCAAGAATACTGGGAAACCAAGGTGGCCGAAAAGGGGGCTTTGCCGAAACCCGACAATCCCCGTTCCAGGAAGATAGGGCCGCGCTCCGGTGGCGGGAAGGGGGTGCGACGGCCAGGTCCGGCGAGCGGGGTTCCGGCCCAAAAGAGAAAGGGCCCGGCGCGCACTGCACCGGGCCCTCTACATCGGAAGGACAAGACCCTCGCGCTTAAGCGGCGATCGGCTTGGAGGCCTTCTCGAAGGTGGCCTGCATGCAAGCCTGCAACGGCTCGACCGCCTCGTTGGCGACCTTCGCCGACAGCTCTGCCAGTTTAGCGCTCTCAGCCATCACCTTGTCGAAGTTGGTGCGGGCCATGCCGCTCTGCAGGTCCAACATCTCCTGCAGGTTCTTTGCTCCGAAAACCTTCTTCGCAGCGGCCATGTTGGCTTCCATGGCCTCCTGAGCGAAGCCCATCATCTCCTTGGAGAGGCTCTCGAAGCCCTTGGCGACGATGGTGCCGGACTTCACGAAGGCATCCATGTTGCCCTTGTTCAGGGTCGAGAACTCGTCATAGCCCTTGAACATCATGGTCGAAGCCTTCTCGACCTGCTCCTTGGTCGAAGTCATGGCCTGCTCGTACTGCTGGCTGGCGGCGTCGGTGCCGGCCTTGACGAAGGCCTCGACGGTCTCCTTGCCAGCATTTACGGCGGCCTCAATCGGTGCAGTCATTTCGTTGGCGGTCTGGGTCTTCTTAGCCTGAGCCATAATTCGGGTCCTCCTCCTCGGGGTTGGCGGCGTCGTGACGCATCTCAAAATCGATGAGCGGTCAAGAAGGCCATTCGGAGCGGCCCTCTGTAACTCCATCAGCTGCTCGCAGCCTTGTTTTGCTGCACTGCAACATAACACCAATGTAGCGAGGCATTATGCTAAGTCAAGGAGATTTTTGTGCACTGCACAAAATGCATGGGAACGGCCATAACCAAGACCCTTAATCGGCCTTAGAGGGGTGCGCCCACACCGGCTTCGCAACTGCAACATAGCATACTCCCTGGCCTGGCTTGGCGCGACTCCAACTCCGGCCCTAGGCAGTGATAACGGCGTGACCCGAAACTGAGACAGGGGTCGCGCCCGCCGCGGGCAGGAGGCCAAAGCTGACGTGAACCATCAGGTATCAAACCCAAGCGTTGCGGGCGGCAACAGCGTCAAAGCTCCGCGTGTCCTGGTGCTGGGCAACGAAAAAGGCGGGTCGGGCAAGTCGACGACGGCGATGCATCTTGTCGTCGCGCTGCTGCGTCAAGGGCGCTCGGTCGGCGTCATCGACCTGGATGCCCGCCAGGGCACCCTCAGCCGTTATGTCGAGAACCGGCGCGCCTTCACGGAAAACGAAGGCTTGCCCTTGCCCCTGCCAGAGGTACGGCAAGTCCTGCGCAGCGAAGCTTCGACACGCGCCGAAGCCGAAGACGAGGAGCGGACGAAGCTGAAGATTGTATTGGACGAGCTCGCTCCCTGCGACATGCTCGTCATCGATACGCCGGGAAGCGATAGCCATCTTTCGCGCCTTGGCCATACGCTCGCAGACGTGCTGATCAGCCCGATGAACGATAGCTTCATCGATCTCGATCTTCTGGCGCGGATCGACCGCGAGGGGCGCAAGATTCTGGGCCCCAGCGTTTACAGTCAGATGGTTTGGGAACAGCGTCAGGATCGCGCCCGCGAGGGTGGCCGCCCCATCGATTGGATCGTTCTGCGCAATCGGCTGGCCCACCTGGATGCCCGGAACAAGCGTGACATCGCGCGCCTGCTCGCGCAGCTCGCGAAACGGATCGGTTTTCGCCTAGCTCCAGGCTTCGGCGAGCGCGTCGTTTTTCGGCAGCTCTTTCCTCAGGGTCTGACTCTGCTCGACTTGCGTCAATCGGGGGCAGACCTGACCATGAGTCACCTCGCCGCCCGCCAGGAAGTCCGCGCCCTTCTGGCTGCCATCGGGCTCGACATGCCCGAAGAGTCGCAAGCCTGACGACCCGACCACTGGAGGCATTGCCGTCGGCAACTTATCTTATTGTCATGCAAGGAATCATGGACCGCATGGCAAGCCACGGAATAACGCGATGAGCCGCGATGATCGGCTACCCAGCAAAAGCGACGCCAAAGACACGGAAGTCGAGGCCTTCTTGAAGAAGGTGCGCTCCATCCAGCCTGCACAACCCGGCGCTGGCGGACGCGGTCGGCTGATCTTTGCGCTCGATGCCACGGCCAGCCGACAACCGGCCTGGGACCGGGCGATGCACATTCAGGCCGATATGTTCCGCGAAACTCAGGTTCTCGGCGGCCTGGACATCCAGCTTGTCTTCTACCGCGGCTATGGCGAGTGCAAGGCCTCCAAATGGTATTCTGCGGCGGATGCGTTGTTGCGCGTCATGACCGGCGTCACTTGCCTGGCCGGCAGAACCCAGATCCGCAAGGTTCTGAAGCACGGTCTGGCCGAAACCAAGAAACGCAAGGTCAACGCCCTGGTCTTCGTCGGCGATGCCATGGAAGAGGACGTCGACGAGTTGGGACATCTAGCTGGGGAACTGGGGTTGCTCGGCCTTCCTTGTTTCCTGTTTCACGAAGGTGGCGATCCGCTGGTCCGCAATGTCTTCGAGCAGATCGCACGGCTGTCGGGAGGCGCCTGCTGCGCCTTCGACGCCTCCGCGGCGCAACAGCTTCGCGATCTGCTCTCAGCCGTCGCCGTCTATGCCGCCGGAGGTCACAAGGCCTTGGCCGACTTCTCGGCCAAACGCGGCGGTGTCACACGGCTACTGACCAGCCAGGTTCGATAGGGAGCCTGGGCGGCTGGCCATGGCATATCTGATCTTCGGCCTTCTGGTGCTGGGCGGCCTTCTGCTACTCGCCCGCTGGTTCGCCTCGGCCCCGCCGTCCGATGTCATCAAGGTGATACGCTACGGCGCCTTCGCTGCGGGCACGGCCTTTCTGCTTTATCTGGTGCTGGGCGGCGCGAGGACCCTGGCTTTCCTCTTGGCGCCACTCCTGTTGCCGCTTTTGATCAACGCGCGCAGCATTCTCAATCGCCTGAAGACCATGACGGGGCCCAGTCCGGGCCAGACCTCGACCGTCGAGACCCGCTTTCTCCGGATGACGCTGGACCACGACAGCGGCGCCATGGACGGGACGGTGCGCGAAGGGGCCTATCGCGGCCGGCGATTGGACGAGCTGGATGAAACGGATCTGCTCGAGCTTTGGCGGACCTGTCGCGCCGAGGACGAGCAATCCGTCCAAGTCATGGAAGCCTGGCTCGACCGCATGCATGGGCCCGGTTGGCGGGAAGCTGCCGGGGTAGGGCCCGATGAGACCGAGACCGAAACCGAAGGCGCCGGATCAACCGGCGAGAACGACAGAGCGCGGGCGGAAAACGCCGGCCGCCGCGGGGCCAGCGGCGGCAATATGACCCTCGACGAGGCATACAAGATCCTCGGCCTCACCCCCGATGCCGGCGAAGAGGACATTCGCGCGGCTCATCGGAAGCTGATGCGCCAGTTCCATCCCGACAGCGGCGGCTCCAACTACCTCGCCGCCAAGATCAATCAAGCCAAGGATTTACTTCTGAGGCGTTCCTGAGACAACGGCGTCGCTTTTTTCTCGCCGGGACCTCCAGTTGCTTGCCTAGTGGGGCTGTGGCACAACCTCGCGCGCCGCAACCATAGGACTTCTTATGCGCAAACGTATCCGAAAGGCGATCTTCCCGGTGGCCGGTCTCGGCACCCGATTTCTGCCCGCAACCAAGGCAATGCCGAAGGAAATGCTACCGATCGTGGACAAGCCACTGATCGAGTACGCGGTCGAAGAGGCCAAGGCCGCCGGCATCGAGGAATTCATCTTCGTGACCGGCCGTGGCAAGCAAGCGATCGAGGATCACTTCGATTTCTCCTTTGAACTGATGGAGACGCTGCGAGAACGCGGCAAAACCGAACAACTCGCAATCGCCGAGCGCTCGCGCATGCGGGCCGGTGCGATCGCCTACACCCGACAGCAGGAGCCGCTAGGTCTGGGTCATGCGGTCTGGTGCGCACGCAATCTGGTTGGCGACGAACCCTTTGCGGTGTTGCTGGCCGATGATCTGGTCAAGGCCGAAGAACCCTGTCTGGCTCAGATGATCGAGACTTATAATGAAGTCGGCGGCAACGTCGTGGCGGTCATGGACGTGCCGCGTGACCATACGAGACGCTACGGTATCCTTGATGTGGTCGAGGACGATGGCAAGCTGGCTCGGGCACAGGGCTTGGTTGAAAAACCCGAGCCGGACGTCGCACCCTCCACGCTGTCGGTAATCGGGCGCTATGTTCTACAGCCCGAGGTCTTCCACGAACTGGACAAGCACACGGCAGGTGCCGGGGGCGAAATCCAGCTCACCGATGCCATCGCGGCGACGATTGCGGACGTCGGCTTCCACGGTCTGCGCTTCGAGGGCACGCGCTTCGACTGCGGCAGCAAGGAAGGCTTTCTGGAGGCCACACTTGCCTTCGCGCTCGACCGCAGCGATCTGGGCGACGCGATGCGCGAGATGATCAAGCGCTACGGCTAAGCTGTAACGCTTTTGCTCTAAAGGCGGGTCGGGCCGCCCGGGCAGGTAAAGAAAAGGGGTTGAGCGATGCACGTAGCGATGATCGGGACGGGCTACGTCG